>JBBRBO010000051.1:0-23641 GCA_038205805.1 Desulfomonilales bacterium | reverse complement strand
ACAATCGGTATTTCAAAACCGCAAAAAAACTGGCTGGAGAACTCTTTCGGAGGTTCAACCGATTTCAAGGCAATCCAGCTTCTCTCAAAGACACTATCGCCGGGTTCCTATGACCGCTACTTTTAAAGACCAGAACTATAGAATTCCTTGCAATCAATACGGAATACGGTAAGCGCCATAGCGCGAGGAGTTGAGCAAAGCTACAAAGTGGCATGCTTCAACGACGTTTTTGTGTGGGTTGACCGTCGTATAGGTGACGCAGTAAAGCCGGTCGTCGAAAAAGCCGGCTCTCGTAGCCGAGATATTACCCTCAGTAACTATGGATCAGGCAATTAATCGGCAGGCAAACGGTTAGAGCACTGTAACGTCCGTGGACGCAAACGTCACGCCTACGCTTGATCCCAAGACGAGGTGTTCCATCAGCCGGTCCTCGTACCTAACAAAGGTCACAAAGCGTTCACCAGCCTCCACCACGACTCTCACACGGCCATTTTCTTCGATGAGCGAGACAATTCTACCGTGAAACGAGTTCACACTCCCGTTCGGCTCCCCTGAGAGAACGAGTTGGACATGAGATGGATCGACGGCCACGAATTCTCCCTGCGTCATGGACCGGGCGAGTCGAATGGTGAGCGTCCCTGTGTTGAACCGAGAACCTTCGTCTATCAACACCCCTTTGAAGAGATTGTCCGGACCGGTCGGCGCAATGCGACCTTGCCATAAATGCACCACTTGATTCGCGACGGCATGGACCTTCTCGATCAAATGGCTCGTGAAGACCACTGTTACACCGCGCTCATGGCGGAGTTGCGCCACAATATCTTCCGTGAGGCGCACTGCTTCTCTATCCATGTGGTTGAAGGGTTCATCCAAAAGAAGGACAGTAGGATCCAGGGCAATGGCCCGCGCCATAGCCACGCGCTGGGCTTCACCGCCGGAGAGGGAAGGAGCATATCGCGGACCGAAACCGCCCAAACCTACTCGTTCCAACGCATTCAGCGCAATTGAATGCGCTCGTTCACGGGACACACTGCGTATACGTAAACCCCAGATGATATTGTCCAGCACCGTTTCGTGGAAGATGTATGGGCTTTGCAGCAGAAGAGCGACCTTGCGCCGCATGGTAAGTGTATTTCGGCCGTGAACGCGTTGGCCGAAGAATTCCAGGTGTCCTTCCTGAGGACTGTCGAGGAAGGCAAGAATGTGAAGGAGGGTAGTCTTGCCGGACCCGTTCGGACCCAATAGCGCTACAATGCTGCCGGAGGTTATCTCCAGGTGATTTACGCGAAGGACGGGGTCGGCGCCGTAGGCAAATGAGATGTCTCGCAGCGTGTAAATGCTGTTCATGTCCTGCCCCTTTGCAGCATGAAGAGCATACCGTTGACGCCGAGCGCCACAGCTAAGAGCATGATCCCGAGCGCCAAACCAAACTCGAATTCTCCTTTGCTGGTTTCAAGGGCAATCGCGGTAGTCATGGTGCGGGTCCAGCCTTTTATATTTCCGCCGAGCATCATGGCAATGCCCACCTCCGAGATAACTCTTCCGAAAGCCACGACTACCGCCGCCGTGATTGCATATCGGGCCTCTTTGAGAATTTTGAGCGCCTGCTGGTATGTGGTTGCTCCCAGCAGCTTACATGTGACGATCAGCCGTGGGTCGAGCCCCTGAATGGCGCTGAACGTCAAATTCACCACCGTGGGAAGGGCAAGGAAAAACAGACCCACCGACACACCTGTGGGCGTGAATAAGAGATCAAAGTTACCCAAGGGTCCACGGCGACTGAGCAACCCATAAAAGATAAGGCCAATAACCACCGTCGGAAAGGCCATCATCGTGTTCAGGAGAACCTGTAGAATTGACTTTCCTCGAAAGCGCCTTACGGCGATTAGTATTCCGAGAGGAATTCCCAAAAGCGAGGAGGCGAATGTGGCAAGCACTGCCACTTTGAGGGATGTCCACACTATAAAGTACACAGCGGGATCAAAGCTGAAGATCAGAGACCACGCGTCGCGAAACCCTTGCAGTATGAAGTTCATGATTGTGTGACGGTATCGGAGCCTCCGGCCTAGTGGGGGAGACTCCTTAAACGGCTGCTCCCTACTTTTGTGCGTCCGGGAAAAACAATTGTTTTCCGTTGATTTTGTACTCGGCAATAATTTTTTGTCCTACAGGGCCGGTAACAAAGTCGATAAACTTTTTAGCTAATTCGTAGTTAGCCTTGGGATGTTTTTCTTGGTTTACGGCAATAATCCCATACGGATTAAACAGCGTTTTGTCTCCTTCCAGGAGGATCACCGAGTCAATCTTGCCCTCATAGGCGAGATATGTGCCCCTGTCGGCCAAAGTGTAGCCTTTCTTGTCGAAGGCCATTTGAAGTACGGGACCCATACCCTGACCGGCTTCGACATACCACTTGCCTTCGGGCTTAATGCCGGCCGCCTTCCATATTTGCTTTTCTTTCTTGTGCGTACCGGAATCGTCCCCACGGGAAATGAATTCGGCCTTGCTCTCAGCTATTTTCTTGAGCGCCTCTTGAGCGGTTTTGGCTTCTTTCACGCCCGCGGGATCGCTCTTGGGGCCTACCAGGATGAAGTCATTGTGCATAACGTCACGACGATCCACTCCAAACCCCTCGGATACGAACTTGTCTTCCGCCGCACGGGCATGAACGAACACCACGTCCACGTCGCCGTTCTCACCCAGCTTGAGGGCTTTACCGGTTCCGACTGCGATAACGTCCACTTTGACATTATTTGCTTTTTCAAAGGGCGGCAGGAGCACACCCAGTAATCCGGACTGCTCCGTGCTGGTTGTGGTGCTCATACGCAGACGGTTTTCGGCGAATACCGTGGCTGCAAAGGCAAACGATAGAACCAGAATACACAGAATACTTAACGTTTTCTTCACGGAAACCTCCTGATTGGCGGAAAAATCGCCGCCGGTATTGGTGAATACTACATTGAAATGTTTTGTCGGCAAAAGAGAGACTCCACGCCGACAGCCTTGATAAACCCTGATGAAACTGGTCTTTATTCAACTTTTCTCACATATTGCTTCAATCATCGTATTTCGCCGCATACTCCGCGTCGTTGTACAAAGCCTGACCGTAGCGGTCCTTACCGAAATTTCTGATAATTTCCTGGCCTTCGGGAGACACCGCGAATTTAATGAATTGTACCGCTGTGTCGGCTCCCGGTGTGGCGCCTTCAGGTTGGGCAAGGGTGTGATACGTGTTCACAAGGAACTTGTCGCCCTTAAAGAGAACTTTCAGTTTGGGAAGATCTTTGTGCTCGGCGGCCCACGTACTGCTGTCAGTCATGAAATACCCGCCTGCGTCATGTGCCTTCTTGAGCGTAGCGGTCATGAAGTCATTCGTCACAATGTACCATTCACTGGAAGGGGTAATACCGGCCTTCTTCCAAATGGCCATTTCCTTCTTATGCGTTCCGGAATTATCTCCCCGGGAGAAAAACTTTGCTTTAGCGTCGGCGATTTTTGCAAAGGCATCTGCGGCGCTCTTAGCTTCGGCAATCTTCGCCGGATCGTCGGCCGGACCCACAATGAAAAACTCGTTTGAGCCGATAAGCACTCGTTTTCTTGCCCACTTTTCCTCAATGGCTTTCTTCTCGGCAGCGGGGGCGTGAGCCATTATCATATCGACTTCTTTGTCCTTGAGGAGCTTTATCGCCTCGCCTGAACCCGCTTTTTTCCAGTTCAATGTGGCTCGAGCGGAATTATCGAAAGCTTCGGCCAGAGCTTTCAGTAACCCAAGTTCACCCGGACTACCCGTTGCAAGTGAAAACGTGTTGGGGCCTTTGCCATAGGTGGCGTCAAACGTTTGTTTCGCCTGCGCGAAACCTGCGTACATTATGCAGATACACACTGCGATGAATGCTCTTGTTAGTGAAACCTTCTTCAAAAATAACCTCCTTCTCTCAGTAGTGAGTTGTTGCGACCCATCGTAGGGCCACCGAAAGCGGGCTACATCACACGTGGCCCGTAGCTGTACGTTGGATCCGTCTCACGGGGGATCAGAAAAAGCAGCCTATATTAACATCTAACATAATAGCGTTATGTCCCAAGCGACACAAGAGCATAGCAGGGCGTATGAGAGAGGAAGGATCCATTCTTTTCCGATTATATATGTGACGACATGTGTTCGTTTATACTTGTGGGAATTGTGCGTCAAAGCAGAGGGCTGTATATCTAGCCGAGAATCTTTAAGCCGATTTGAAAAATCGCCTATAAATACCGTGCGTCGGCATACGGTGAGCTGTGCAAAGTTTCTTAAGCGCCTGTTCTGCTGAGGAAACTTCGGGTGGATCAAGTTGGAATCTGCAGGGTCCACGAAAGCGGTCCTGTTCTCTTCTTGCATTGGTTTTGCATTTGCCGTCCGAGGAGGGTGGAACCGCTTGCGCATTAATCGCATCATGTATATCTTGGAATTGAAGTGATGTACAACCGATATAGCCCCACAGTCCGGCATCGGACCAAAAGAGGTGAATTATGATGAATGAGAAAGTGCAAGAGGCATTCAACAATCAAATTAACGCAGAGCTTTTTTCCAGCTATCTCTACTTATCCATGGCGGCGTACTTCGACGACATCAATTTAGTCGGCGCGTCGAACTGGATGCGATGTCAGGCTCAAGAAGAAGTGCTTCATGCTATGAAGCTCTTCACTTTTATTAATGATCGCCAGGGTAGGGTGCACTTGCAGTCTATTGAGGCGCCCGAGGTAGAATGGAACTCTGCTTTACATGTATTTCAAGACGCTTACAAACATGAACAAAAGGTGACTAGTTTAATCAATGATCTTGTAGATATTTCCACGCAAGAAAAAGATCATGCGGCCGTACAGTTTCTGCAGTGGTTCATAAAGGAACAAGTGGAAGAAGAAGCGGCTGCGGACGAGGTGGTACAACAACTCAAATTGGCCGGCGATCATGGCGCCGGGTTGTTTATGATAGACCGCGAATTAGGCGCTCGCATATTTACCCCACCTGTGGATATTCGAGCGGAAGCATAACCGATCCGGGCCGGCTGAACCCGCGCCGGCTCTGTACAAACTTAAGGTATGATCTTCTTCCGTGCGGCGGCAACCGGCCTAATACTGAGGATATGGTGGTTCGGTGTCGGGATTGATTTATCCTCGGTTCAGCGCGCTGCTGGGTTCCCGCGGTCCTATCCGTTTAACAATAATTCCGGGCCGTTTTCTGGGCTCGGCTTCTACCACGTGCATAGCGGTTCTGCGAACCGGAATTCTATATCATGTATACGAGTATAGGAGGACACTATGACGAGCGGCTCAGACGCAGCGATCAGCATGTTGGCTGCGGCCTTGGAAAAGGAAGAAAAGGGTCAGGAGTTCTACAGAGAAGCCTCGGAGAAAAGTTCCAATCCCCTGGGAAAAGAGTTCTTTAAGAGTTTAATGGCCGAAGAAGGAATTCACATTCGACGTATCAAGCGCATTTACACCCATCTATCAGGCGGCACGGAATGGACGGACGAGTGGAAGGCTTTGAAGATGGATAACGCAGACCTTCAACGCCTTACGCGAGATAGAATTAAGAATCTCGGCTCCCAGATCTCGGCCAACAGCTCCGATTTGGATGCGTTGAATATAGCCATTGAAATGGAGCAAGGCGCAATAATATTTTACGAGGAACAAGCAGCCCAAGCTAAGGATTCCTTGGAGAAGGAGTTCGTCATGCTCATGATGAAAGAAGAACGCGGCCATTACGCAGCGCTGAAAGAGATTAAGCTGTTTTTCACGGATCCTGAGTCCTACTACATCGAGTCCGAGCGGGTAATGCTGGACGGCTGAGCCCACAAGGGGCCATTCTAATAAATATGTTCTACTCATTGCGCGCCGCACGTTCGAGGGCGCGCACTACGCCCAACGCGTCAATTCTGGGGCGCTTTTAGCTTATCAACCGCCGAGGTTTGTTTTTTCGTTCAGGCGCCGTACGAACGGTAGCAGTACGCAGTTTACAAAAAAATCACGATGCGTGACGCGCATAGGAAATTATCTGGTGAGCCAACAGGACAAACTCAAATGGAATCGCAAGCACGGGTCCGGGGAGTTTGCATCCGGCGACGCGGACGAGTTTCTTGAGGCAAACCGAGAGTTGTTAGGAGGAGGGCGTGCGCTGGACATAGCTGCCGGCACAGGGTCAAACACGCTCTACTTGGCCGAGCAGGGGTATGAAGTTGACGCTGTTGACATCAGCTCTGTCGCTATGCAGAGGCTGATGAACAAAGCAGATAAAACGAAGTTGAGTGTCCGGTGCATCGTGGCCGATCTCGATAGCTTTTTCCTTCCATACAACTACTATGATCTCGTGGTGGTGTTTTACTTCTTTTCACCTGAGTTGATGCCCTCCATCAGTCGGACTGTGGTTCTCGGTGGATTACTGATTTATGCGACATACAATGAACAACACCTAAAGGTGCGGCCGCATTTTAACAACGATTTCCTGGTCCAGCCGGGTGAACTGCAAGGCGCATTTCCACACTTTTACTCTCTACATGTAGACGACCGCGCAGGCCCAGTGGGAAACATATCCCGCTTTGTGGACGCAAAGCGCTTTAGGGTGCGCTTCCTACAAAATCAATCGGCTACCTCTCCGGATCCTCGCCAATGTCCGGCGCACGTATAGTTACTGTGGTTCCGTGTCCTTCGCATGAATCCAAGACTATGCTTCCATGCATTGATTCTATCAGCCCGAGTGACACGGGCAGTCCCAGACCTGCTCCCTCACCCGTTTCTTTGGTGGTAACAAAGGGATCGAATATACTGTGCATGTAATCCTCAGGGATCCCTTTGCCGTTGTCCAATACGCTGATCTCGAATTCGCCTGAAAGTTTTCGGCTTCGTAGGGTTATCTCACCGGTGTCATGTGTAATTGCGTCAGCGGCATTGAACATCAAGTTGATGATGATCTGTCGTAGCTTGTGCGGTTCCGTGCGAACGGTTTCCAGGGTCGGGTCCAAATCCAGATTGAGCGTGCAGCGTTTGCAATCCTTCCGCACTTGGGCTAAAGCCGCACAGTCTTGGAGTAAGTCGTTGATGCGGCAAAGCTCCACCTTTTTCTGTTCGGGCCGTGCATAGTCCAGCAGTCTTCGCAGTATTGAATCTATGCGGCTGAGCTCTTGATCAACACGGCTCAACATTTCGCGACTTCTTTCGGATGTGGCCTCACGCGCCAATAACGCCGAGTATCCCATAATAATCTGGAGAGGATTACCAACTTCGTGAGCCATACCCGCAGCGAGCTTACCTACGCCCGCCATTTTCTCGCTTCTGATGACTTGCCTTTGCGCTGCGGCCAAGTCGGTGTTTGTACGCTGGAGCTCTTCAACGAGCCTTTCCAACCCGTCTCGATCCTTCAACATCTGCGAAAGCATGCTGCGAATACCGAGAGCTATTCGGGCAAAATCGCTCCGACCGTGATGCGTAACGTCCTGGGGCAATCCGCTTGTCATCCGGACGCCTTTGTTGGCCAACGCCGCAATCTCAATTATGGGACCGATCACGGTTCGGTGAAAAAGAATATAGCCAAGGAAAAACAAGGCGCATTGAGTCAGGGCTAGATAAGCGGCGAACAGTCGCCACTCGGGCGCTAATACGGACGGTGGAAGGTGTATAACAATGCGAATGGTTTTAATGTCGTGGGGAAAAGAATCCGTCACGTCCGATACGAGGGTCATACCTCGAAAAAGATTGGCCGGCCATCCCCAGCCCATAACCCTGATGTGGCGGCCCTGCTCGGGGGGATTGATATTCTTAGGCGACTTATTAGGATAACAGCCGCCCGCGAGCTTTCCATCGGGATCGAAAAGCAGGAGATCGGCCCCGAGGTGCGCCCGACACAATTCTCGCACATTGGCCCAGAGTTCTTCCGGCGTGTCGGCGGAGTTAATTCGGCTGCGCGCTATATTGGTCAGGCTCTCCGCCATTTGAACGTTGAGATCAATACCCGCTCGCTCCAAACCTGCGCTAAAGACCGCGAAAAGCAGCAATCCGCTGATCGTCAGTATGACGGCAAGATTTGTAAGAACACCCCACCGCATGGATACGTGACCTCATACCACCAAATACGAATTATGCGAGGGCGGCTTTCATTGTGGTGATCCACTGATCGAGGCTTTCTGGACCGCCGGATTTCACTTGGGACACAATAGCGCTGCCCACGACCACTCCATCCACATGAGACTTTAACATACCGGCCTGTTCCGGAGAAGATATCCCAAAGCCGACAACCAAGGGTAAATGTGTTGAGCGGCGAATCATATCGCAAGTGGCGCCGAGATCTTCCGGTAATGCTGTTCTTTCTCCCGTTACTCCTAAAACCGAGACATAATACAAGAAACCGGAACCTAGTTCGTCCATGCGCCGTATTCGGGGCAGGGGAGTAGTGGGAGCTATAAGAAAAATCCAGTCCAGTCCTACCTTATCGGTGAATAGTTTGAGGCGATCGGATTCTTCTAAGGGTAGATCAACCACCAGCACTCCACTTACACCGGCTTCTTTGGCATGCTCCGCAAAGCGCTCAGCGCCATATTTGTGAATAGGGTTGAAATAACTGAAAAAAACGACAGGGGTGTTGCTGCGTTTGCGATAAGTGCGGATCATCTCAAATGCTCTGACCATGGTCATGCCATTTTGTATGGCTTGCGCAGCAGCTTCTTGGATAACGGGACCATCCGCGGTGGGATCCGAGAAGGGGAAACCGAATTCTATTATATCTCCCCGACCGAGGGTGCGGAACACCTCGAGTGATTGCTCACTATCAGGAAAACCGGCCACTGAAAAGGGCATGAACGCTGTTCTTGCCGTTGTTTTCAACTTGTCGAATGTATCGCTAATCAAAGACATGGCTTGTGCTCCAGTACGCTTTCTATGATAGGCATGTCTTTATCGCCACGGCCGGAAAGATTCACGACGCAGATTTCGTCGGATCGCATTCCGGGTAGTTCTTTTGCGGCCTGAGCCAAAGCATGGGATGATTCCAGCGCGGGAATTATGCCCTCAAGCTTGCATGTGAGCGAGAACGCGTCGAGGGCTTCTTCATCCGTGATCGGAGTGTATTGTACGCGGCCTATGCTATGAAAGTAGGAGTGTTCCGGCCCGACTCCGGGATAATCCAAACCCGCCGAAATTGAATGCGCTTCGCAGATTTGTCCGTTGTCGTCTTGGAGCACGTAGGAACGCGATCCATGGAAGACTCCGGGTTCACCGGCGCATAAAGTGGCGCCGTGCTTGTTCGTATGCATCCCGTGGCCGCCCGCTTCGACTCCGATTAGGCGAACGCACGTTTCATCGAGAAAGCTTTGAAAGATGCCGGCTGCGTTGCTGCCGCCTCCGACACATGCAATGATTTTTGAGGGAAGCTTGCCCTCTGTCTCCAGGATTTGTCTGCGCGTCTCCTGACCTATCACTGACTGGAACTCGCGCACCATTTCAGGGTAGGGATGCGGACCCGCCACGGAGCCGATGACGTAAAATGTGTCACGCACTGCGCCCGCCCAATGCCGGAGGGCTTCGTTCATTGCGTCCTTCAGGGTGCCGCTGCCGGCCTTTACCGGAATGATTTGCGTTCCCATGAGATTCATGCGAAAGACATTCGGCGCTTGGCGAGCAATATCTTGCACGCCCATGAACACGCTGCACTCCAAACCCAACAAAGCCGCCGCCGCAGCTGTGGCGACACCATGTTGGCCTGCTCCTGTTTCGGCGATGATTTTGGTCTTTCCTATGCACTGTGCCAGGAGCGCCTGACCCAATGTGTTGTTGATCTTATGAGCGCCCGTGTGGAGAAGATCCTCACGTTTAAGATACAGTGTTCCGCCTCCGAAATGTTGCGACAGGCGGTCTGCTCGATAGAGCGGCGTAGGTCTTCCCGCGTAGTCTCTCAGTAGGAGTGCGAGACGATTTCGGAACTCATCTGAACGCATATTTGTATAAAACGCTTCCTCAAGCTCCGCCAGGGGTGTGATCAGCGTTTCAGGAACAAAACGTCCGCCGAATTCACCATAGTATCCGTGGGCGTCAGGTCGGCGCTGTTCTGTCTTAACTACTGGAAACAGCATCAATAAACTCCTTCATTTTGTGGTGATCTTTTCGGCCCGGGGACTCTTCGACGCTGGACGACACATCTACGGCAAAAGGTCGAATCAACTCGATCACCCGTTTCACGTTTTGAGAACTCAAGCCCCCTGCTAGTATAAGTCTGCGGCGAACCTTGGGCTCAGTTCTTCTTAGTAACTGCTCCAGATGATGCCAGTCGCCGGTCACGCCTGTCCCTCCCCAACGACCTTCAGGCGCGGAATCCAACAAAAAGACTTGGTTCGATCGCTGCATCAGATCTTCAGCAGACCAATCCCCATTAAAGCTCCATGCTCGTATTACGGGAACGCGGACCATGTCGTCATTCTTAATGGCTCGGGAACCGTGTATCTGGGCGTAGTTGAACTTTATCTGAGCCTGCAACGTGTTTATTTCCGGAGCGCTTGTGTGTACGAAAACACCCACTGTCGTTACGAATACAGGTAACTTGGCAATGATTGCGCCCGCCTCTTCTGCAGTGATGTAACGAAGGCTCGGAGCATGAAACACGAAACCGAGGGCGTGCGCTCCGGCGTCAATGGCGGCAACGGCGTCCGAGTAGGTGGTAAGTCCACATATTTTTACTCTGACGGGCATCTATAAAACACCTTTGAGTTTCCTGATCTCTGCGGCGGGATCAGCTGAGGTAACCAATGTTTCACCTATGAGGCAGCCCTTAGCGCCCATTTGCTCGATGCGTTCCACGTCGCCTCGGTTACGAATGCCGCTCTCCGATACGCAGATGTATTCCTGTGGCACACGTTTGACAAGCTGAGCCGTGGTGTCGAGGCTGACGTCAAAGGTCTTAAGATTGCGGTTGTTAAAACCCAGCACTCGTGCACCCGCCGCAAGAGCGCAGTCAAGATCACTCTCATTATGACTTTCTACAAGTGGCTCCATTCCCAAATTTCTGCCCAAAGCGATAAGCTCTTTCAAAGCGGTGACATTGAGAAAACCCGCAATGAGTAGGAATGTGTCCGCTCCGTGTGCTCTTGTCTGTACAACCTGGTACGGCTCGAATAGAAAGTCCTTGCGCAGCGTGGGAACATGTATGCTTCGACAAACGGCGGTCAAATCCGCGAGACTTCCCCGAAAATGGTCCTCTTCTGTGAGGACTGAGATTGCGCTTGCTCCTCCGTCTACATACGCTCTCGCCAAGGTTGAAGGGTCGAGGTTGAGGTTCAACGCTCCCTTTGAAGGAGAGGCTCTTTTCATTTCCGCTATTATGTGCATACCCGGCGTATTCAGAGCTGAGTAAAAATCTCTGGCAGGCGGCTGCTCCTGCGCCATTTTCTCGAGCTGACGCATGGAGATCGCAGCTTTTTCCTCAGTTAACCGCTTTCGCTTGGATGCGGTTATACGGTACAGTATGTCGCTCATTCAGCGGCTCCGAAGGCGAGATATGCCTCAAGCTTAGCTCGTGCGGCTCCCGAATCTATGGACTCGGCGGCGAGTCTCATTCCTTCACGCATGTCCAGCGCTTTATCTGCAACCACAAGGGCTGCGGCTGTGTTCAAGAGGGCGATGTCACGGCGAGGTCCGGGTTTTCCGTCGAGGACGTCTCTCAAATGGGCGGCGTTTTCCTCCGCCGAACCACCTTGAATATCCAAACGGGAGCAATACTCGAGACCAAGTTCTTTCGGATCTAAAGTTATGGTGGTTACTATTCCATTTTTCAAACAGGAAACCTTAGTTGGTCCACAGAGCGAAATTTCATCCAGGCCGTCCAATCCGTGAACAACCATTGCCGATTTTGTTCCAAGGCTGTTGAGGGCGTAGGCTAAAGGTTCTGTAAGCAGAGGATCATAAACCCCCAGCAACTGGCATGACGCCCCTGCAGGATTCGTTAGCGGACCCAACACATTGAATATGGTTCGCATACCCAATTCCTGCCTGGGAGCCGCTGCGTGTCGCATGGCGTTGTGGAACGCAGGCGCGAAAAGGAAACCGAAACCCGTCTCCGCTATACATCGACCCACAACTTCGGGGGCCGTGCCCAGATCCGCGCCTAACTCCTTGAGGACATCTGCGCTGCCGCAAGAGCTTGAGACCGACCGATTACCGTGTTTAGCAACCATAACGCCTGCGCCTGCGAGAATGAAGGCCACTGTGGTGGAAATATTGAAAGTTCCGGCGCAATCTCCACCGGTGCCGCATGTGTCGATTAACGGTGACCCGTTATGATCCACATGAAGCTGGACAGCCTTGCGTCGCATCACTGTAGCGGCGCCCGTGATTTCGTCAACGCTTTCACCCTTTATTTTAAGTGCCGTCAGAAACGCGCCGATTTGAGTATGCGTCGCATCGCCCGACATAATGACTTCCATGGCTGCTTCCATCTCATTTTGCGTAAGATTTTGCCCCTGTATCGTCTTGGCGATGAGCTCTCGAAGGGTGGGTGTGGTCTCCGGTTCGGCTATCTTCATCGGAGAAAGAGAGCCCGCCGACTCGCTATGTTGTAGCGGCTGATCCGTTGCGTCACGTTCTTGTCTGAACTTTTCCGCGAAATTTACAAAGTTTTTCAGGAGGATTTTACCCCCTGTGGTCAGGATGGATTCCGGATGAAATTGCACGCCGAATACTGGATATATCTTGTGACGTAAGCCCATGATTTCACCTTCGCACGTCACGGCAGTGACTTCCAAGCACGAGGGCAGACAGGTGTCGTCGACGATAAGGCTGTGATAGCGGCACGCCTCAAATGGTTTGGGCATTCCTTTGAACAGGTCTCCGTCTTGTGCGTGGATGGCCGAGGTTTTCCCGTGCATCAGCCGGTCCGCTAAAATGATCTGTGCGCCGTACGCGGCTCCGATGGCTTGATGGCCTAGACACACACCGAGAATGGGCGCTTTGTGGCCGAACTGCGTAATAGTGGAAACAGAAATACCTGCTTCCGAGGGGCCGCCGGGACCAGGCGAAATAACAATGGCTGTGGGATCCAGAGATTCGATATCGGCAAGAGCTATTTCGTCATTACGTTTAACTAGGACTGTCTCGCCGAATTCCTGAAGATATTGAACCAGATTAAAAGTGAACGAATCGTAATTATCTATGACTAAAATCATGACAGCCTCCCAGGAAAGGTTTGGGCCATGGAGAGGGCTCGTTTCATAGCTTCAGCCTTTTTGATGGTTTCAAGGTATTCCAGTTCAGGCACGGAATCGGCCACAATGCCGGCCCCGGCCTGAAAATACATGCGGTCTTGTTTCATCATCACTGTACGGATAGTAATCCCCATGTCCATCTCACCGGAAAAAGAGAAATATCCTACGCAGCCGCCGTAGGGACCCCGGTGCTCAGGCTCGAGCGCCTCGATGATCTCCATCGCGCGAATCTTCGGCGCGCCCGATAAAGTTCCCGCAGGGAAGGTGGCCCGTAGCACGTCGTAAGCGTCGTGGGTGGGCAACATCTTGGCTTTCACGTTGGAGACCATATGCATTACATGGGAGTAACGCTCCACTATCTTGAAGGCGTCCACTTCAACCGTCCCGGGAGCTGCGATTCTTCCGAGGTCGTTGCGAGCCAGATCGACGAGCATGACGTGTTCAGCCACTTCTTTAGGATCCGCCAGCAGCTCCGAAGCGAGCGCCTCGTCCTGCTCACGATTCGCTCCGCGAGGCCGGGTCCCGGCTATGGGACGGAGGGTTGCTTCACCGTCGCGCAGACGTACCATGACTTCCGGGGACGAACCTGCCAACGCTTCGTCTCCGGCTCTTATAAAAAACATGTAAGGGGAGGGATTAATCATTCTGAGTCCGCGGTAAACATTTAGCGGATTAGCGGTCGTTCGAGCGCCGAACCGTTGCGACAACACGACCTGGATAATGTCGCCTGAGGTAATGTGATCTTTTGCGGTGCGGACCATACCTTCAAATTCAGACTGGTTAAGATTAGAGGTGAATTCTTGTGCAGGAATTGAGTTCTCTTGCGTAGAAACCGGTATGGGACCGGCGAGCTTGTCTCGGAGCGCTTGCAAACGATAGCATGCGTGAGTATAGGCTGCCCGAGTAGACGTAAATTCTTCGGAACGCACACACGTGCATAGAATAAAGTTGTGTAGGAGGTTATCGAACACTACTACGTCCCGAGTGACCATGAAATATGCTTCATGAAATCCGAGATCCGCACGATTGAGGTCAGGTAGTCGCTCGAAACCGCGCACTACATCGTATGCCAAATAGCCTATTGCTCCGCCCAAAAATTCGGGGCAGTCCAGGGGTTTGGCGAGAGAATAGTCTGCCATAACGGACTTTATACAATCAGCCGCATCCCTGTACCCGTTGATATGATTAGTTAGGCCGTTTTCCGTCACTTCGGCAGCGCCTCCTCTCAGAGCGATGACCGCTCTGGGGTCCGAGCCCAGAAGTGAGTAACGAGCCCAGCGAGATCCTCCCTCAACGCTTTCGAGTAAAAAAGACGCTTTGCCGTCATCGATTTTCATAAATGCGGATAGGGGTGTCTCCAGGTCTCCTGGAACTTTCATGTACACCGGGGTCAATTTACCGTGGCGACTTAGCGCGTCAAATGTGTTGAAATCGGGGCTGAACATACATAGCTCACTTCTAAATTATTGAAATAACCTATCTTCATTGTTTCCATACGGCGTACAGACGCAAAGCGTCGGCGTTTGAAACGCATTTTGACTGTTCTCTTGTGACCGGATGTGAACTGAAGAGGTTTACTGCAGTCCCGAGTTGACTGGGACCGCAAAGGAACACGTCACCGCTTAGAACGCAAAAAGGCCACGGGAATCCGCCCGTGGCCGTGATGACTAAATCGTTGCTGAAGTTACTTAGCCGTTATGCAGGCAGACCTCCCGTTTGCTATTCTATTACGCCACCACCAATTTGTTTTTGTCATGGTTATACGCATGGTTCGTCTACCTTTCGAAAAACAGTCTAGCTCGAACCTGATTCCTTGTCAATAAGTAATTTACTGAAGAGGAAACAACGCGGGAATACGTTGAGCGGCCATGATGTCTCCGCTGGCCTTAAGCTTGCCCGTCATGAATGCCGTCATACCATTCAGCTGACCATTACTCATAGCGATCCAGTCCACGTCCGCCATTGTCAAAGCTACACTGGGTGACGTATGTACACCCTTTTCCACCTGGCAAGTCCCGTCCTTCACAATCGCGTACCAATCGGCGGCCTGGTCGCCCACAATGTGAAACTGATAAATCACGTCCAGGCTCGCGGCCGCGGAAGGATTAAACACCTCGGGCATTTTCTCGAACACTTCATTTACCGTATTGAGCGCCACTATTGCACCTCACTTTTTTTAGAACATATAAGCGCCGGATGACGGCGCACACTTTATTACAAAAGTGTATCGCGCACAAAGCTTTTCCGTGATTGGTTACTGATTAGTACCCGGATTCTCCATCAGAGTAATATCGACCTCGTGTTGAACGCCTGCGCGAAGGAACGTGATCTTCACTGTATCGCCGACATTTTTTTTGTTCATGACATTCTGAAATTCATCGTATGTAGGTGTGGCTGCGCCGTCTACTGATAATACCACGTCTCCGCCCAGAATGAGAGGACGCCCGTCCACCACCAATGGACGTGAGCCGTAATAAGCGAACTGATTGCCTCCGTGCAATCCCGCCTTAGCCGCAGGACTATTAGGAGCGACTTCGAAGATCAACACACCCCGCACTTTGGATAAGCCGAGCATCTCGGCCGTTCGGGGCTCTAAATCCATATACGTCTTCAGCCCGAGCCAAGGATATATGGCTCGCCCGTGGTTAAGTATTTGTTGAGCGACTTTGCGAGCTTTGTTTATGGGCACGGCGAGCCCTATCCCCATAAAACCGCCTGTCTGGCTGTATATGGCTGTGTTGATACCTATGACTTCACCGCGGGAGTTGATGAGCGGTCCGCCCGAGTTTCCGGGATTGATTGCCGCGTCGGTTTGAATCAGTCCCATCATGCTGCGCTGGCCTAAGGTGAGATCTCTATTCAGCGCACTGATGAAACCTGCTGTGACGGTGTGCTGGAATCCAAAGGGGTTCCCGATCGCGATTGCCCTTTGACCTACCACAAGATTATCAGATACCCCCAAGGGGGCGACGCGCATTTCGGGAAAAGGTTCTACCTTAATTATGGCCAAGTCACTTACGGGGTCTTTTCCCACCAGCTTTGCTTTGACCTTGCGTTCACCGACAAAGGTGACCTCAAGCGTCTCGGCGTTTGACACCACGTGATTATTGGTGAGAATGTATCCTCGAGGATCAATGACAAAGCCACTTCCTTGACCCACCTGAGGAACAACCTGCATCCAGTAATTTACAGACAGACTGCTGGCGACGATATTAACGACGGCTGGGCTTACTTCCTTGTAGACGTGCATCACCACAGCCTCTGCGGCTTCCAGCGCTTCGTACTGAGGCGCAGACGACGTCGGTGGTGGGGGTAAAGTGGGCGGTGTATCTCTTTTCAGCCATAAACCGGCTACAAGTCCAATGCCGAAGATCACAGCGAACGTTACGAGAACGGACCACTTGCGCTTGGAGGTCATTGATACCACCCGGAGAAATTTTGATACATGTTTGGCTGCGCGCTTTGGTAGGACTGCCCTAGGTTTCCGGGGATACCGGCGCCGAATGTCGGCGTCTCTGCAGACAAATAATCGACTCCCGGGGTTTGAGATATGGGATAGACCACTGTTCTTCCCCGCTGATCTCTTGCAAAGTAGCCGTAGCCTACCGTTTGTCCGGTAGGTGATAGCACCCGTACGGACTGTGGCTGGTCGGTAGGCGCCAGCAGCACTGATTCGCCGGTGTAAGGGTCCACCTGGGCGGCTGTCGGTAAGTAAACCGTATCCACAGGTGAGACCAGCTTCAGCGACGCGTTCGGCACAAAGTCCGCTCCCGCTTCGAGCAAAGCGTCGGAACGTACGGATGCCGCCGCATTTTCGGCTTCAAGAAACAGAATCCCCTTTGGAGTCGGGTACGCCGCCGGCGGACGTGTCTTCAGCGCCTCCTTCATGAACTCAATCCACACAGGCAATGCGGCTGTTGATCCGTGTTCTTTCTTCCCAAGCGACTGCTTTGCGTCGTAGCCAATCCAAACACCCGTTGTGTAGTCAGGGTTCGAACCCACGAACCACGCGTCGGTGCTGTCATCCGTTGTCCCCGTCTTGCCTGTGAGATCTCTGCGTTTCAGCTTGCCAACGGCCGGGGCTGTGCCCGAGACACACACGTCCCTCATCATGCTCAACATGAGATAAGAGGTTTGGGGACTTAATACCCTGGGCATCGGCGTGTTGAGTGATGATACATCCACAGGTGTGACGTTCCGAGTTTGGTTCAGCACGGGAGCCGTGACACCGTGTTGCGCCCAGAGATTAGCAGCCGCTTCCTCATTCAGTGCATAGCCGGAGCTGTATAAGTCGGCCTCGTCCGTTAACATGCGATCTAAAGGATTAAGGGGCTCGGTAGTGTGATCCTCGAGGACCACGCCATAACGATCCACCACTTTTTTAATTAAGACGGGGCTCACACGAACCCCCAGATTGGGGAACGCCATATATGCGGAGGTAAGCTCGAGAGGGGTAACTTCGGAGGCTCCCAGGGCCAGGGACAAATGTTTTCTCAAAGGCGATTCAATGCCCATGTTGTGGGCCATCTGAACAGTGGCGTCCGCACCAACATCCATTAATAGCTTGACCGCAGTGGTGTTGCGGGAATCGGCCAGCGCCTTGCGAAGCGTCATGGGGCCGCGATAGCTCCCATCGGCGTTCGAAGGCAACCATTCCTGATTTTTATCCAAGAGCACGGCTATGGGATCATCTATGATCATGGTGCTGGGACCGTAAGAATACCACTCCATCGCCGCAGCGAAGAGAATAGGTTTGAAAGCGCTTCCGGGCTGTCTCATAGCCTGAGTGGCCCGATTAAAGCAGGATCGATCAAAATCCAGACCTCCCACTAGACTGCGCACATATCCAGTATGGTTTTCGATGCACACTACTGCGCCCTGTACTGCCGGACGGAAGACTCGCGCAAGGACGGGAGTTGACTTGTCCATTTCAGTTATTTGAAATTCAAGAATATCACCCGCCTTGAACTTTACCGAATCGATGAGAGTGGTCTTAAACTTCCGGTTACCTTTCAAGGCTAAGGAGCATTCTTGTTCTTTTTGATCTGTTTTCCCTTTGAGCTTCTTGGGGCTTAAATTTTCTAAAACTACTGCTTGAACGTAATCGCCTCCCTTGAATTCACTGTGGGGGACTTCATTTACGAACTCTTTGATTTCAGCCACCTTAAGTCTTTTTACAAGGCCCGTCGGTCTCCCTTGCCGTCGTTCCCATGAGGATGCGCCGTGGGACAGCGCATCCGCTGCGCTTCTCTGTAGCCCGACATCGCACGTGGTCCACACCTGGAGGCCTTCGTTGTACAGTTTTTGTTCTCCATACTTGGCGACGATATACTGCCGCACTGTTTCCGTAAAATATGGGACGCGATCATACGAACTAGGTTGGGGATCACTAAACACCGGCGATTCCGCAAGGGCGTCGTTGCACTGCTTTTCCGAGATAAATGCGTGTTTGCACATCGCATTCAATACGAAGGCACGCCTCTTCAAAGCCGCATCCAAATTGGCGGGCTGAGAGAATTTTGAGGGGTTTTGGACAAATCCGGCCAGGAGAGCCGCTTCGGCAATCGTGAGATCCTTACACGGTTTGTCAAAATAGGTTCGAGCGGCCGATTCGATGCCGTATGAGCCTCTACCCATATAAATCTCGTTAAGATAGAGTTCGAGTATCCGCTGTTTCGTTAAGGTTTTTTCCAATCTGTGGGCCAAAATAACTTCCCTAATCTTGCGAGAGACCTTTTTTTCTCTGGAGAGCAGAAAATTACGGGTGACTTGCTGAGTGATGGTGCTTGCCCCTTGAGCGTAACCGCCCACTAGAAAATTCCTGAAAACCGCTCGCGTAACGCCGATCAAATCCACGCCGGGGTGGCTGAAAAATCGAGCGTCTTCTGCGGCTAAAAAAGCGTTCACCACATGCGAAGGTATGGCATTCAGGGGCACAGGAAAGCGTTTTTCTCGAAAAAATAGTCCGATGACGGAGCCGTCTTCGGCATAAAACGTGGAGACGGTTTTTGGCCTATATGCTTGCAGGTCCGGTATTTGGGGCAAATCGGCTGAAAAGGCTAGATACCCACCCAAAAGGGCGCCTGACGCGCCGGTAAGTAGAGCTATGATTCCCAGTGGAATCGCTGCTATGGTCCAGCCGATAAGTGATAAAGGTTTAAAGCGAATTGTCATACAAGCGCTATTCTTGCCATTATGTTGGAGCCTTCAGCATTGAGGTTCTACGTCATGTAGCGTTACATGGTCCGAAGCGGCGTTGACGCTCATTTTCTCTATATTCACGACGTTAGCTTTTTGGCTACTATAATGGAACACCAAGTAATGGTCAATCACGGCCATTCTAGGGAAGAGAGCTACGCCGGCGGCCCCCTCAAGCGTAAATCTAGCCACTTACCAGAGGGCTGGCCGGAACTCAATCCCCGCTTGACTGGCGAGTGCCGTTCCTTTAATGTCACAAAATGTTTTGCTAAGATCCCATACGGCGCCGACGCATAACGCCTTCCTCGTTTTTTAAAGTAGTTGGCCAAGCTCCCGAACCGCCGCGGAAAGGGTTGCCTTCGGTGGTGTGAGAGGACGCACATGAGAGTAGGACAAGGATTTGACGTCCATAAATTTGTGGAGGGTCGCAAGTTGATTCTCGCCGGCAAAGAAATCGACCATCCCATGGGGCTTGAAGGTCATTCGGACGCCGATGTTGTTGTTCACGCTCTCATTGATGCGCTCTTGGGAGCTGCGGCTCTCGGTGATATAGGTATGCATTTTCCCGATACTGATCCCGCATACAAAGACGCTTCGAGTATCACTATGCTCGAAATAATATCAGCTGCGGTTCACTCATTAGGCTATCAGGTCTGTAACATCGACATTACGGTGTTTGCCCAGGCGCCGCGCATAGGGCCGCACCGAGCAGAAATGGTGGACGTCATAGCCACCGCCATGGGAGTCGCCCCGGACCACATAAACATAAAAGCTACGACTACCGAAGGTCTGGGATTTCTGGGTAGAGGCGAAGGTATTGCAGTGTCCGCCATAGCAGCGCTCGAGTAGTCTTCCACTTATGGCAGTATCACAACGGGTGTCCCTATCTGCACCGCGTTGAACACCGTTTCTATCTCCGAATCCCATAGTGCAATACAACCATCCGTCCAGTTATCCGGTTTGGGGTGCAGAATCGGCATCCACAAGCGCTGAAAACCTTTATCGGGATACCCGTGTATGCCGATCCACCCTCCCAGGGCTGTGTTCCATGGAGGGGCTTCGCGAATTCGCGCACTGTATCTGACCTTCTCGTACACGCTGCGGCTAATGTCACCTCTTTCCAAGGCAGCTTGAGCATCAGCCGGACCAGGGTAGCTTACGCCAAGGAAGCGGTGATACTTCGTGTCCATATTCTTGCAACATACGTAGTACACGCCTTCCGGGGTTTTTCGATCTCCCACCTTTGTCTTCGGTCCCAACGACGAGGCGCCTAAGCATACACGGTATTTTTTTTCAGAAAAATCGGGTAAGCGCAACGTGAGCAACTGTAGGTGTTTGTGTATCGTGATGCTTGCTTCTCGTCCAAATGACGTATTGGATCCCAAAAGAAACATAAATGCCGAAAAGAGCAAAAGACAAACTGTTTTACCAACGGAAACCATGGGTAGATTATAGCAACTTGTAAGGAGAGTGCGCAAGGAAATAACACAAATACTTATAAACTTTGTAAAAATTGGACTGTGCACGGCCGCCGGCATTTCTCATGCCGCTGACGTCTCGCTGTCGTAGGAACCGGATCCAACGCTGCTTTGATTTCTTCCATAAATAGTAAAGAGCCGCTCGCTTCATCGCTCCTGATAGGAGAAGGCCGAGCGGCGGTAGAACCCTTATCTGGAACGATTCGCTGGATTAGGCGCTTCGAGGTATTTGAGTAAATCCGAGTTGGGCTGCATGATAAGTGAAGTATCGGTGTTCAGAACACGTTTATAGACTTCCAAGTGTCTCGTGAACGAAAAGAATTCTTTGTCCTTACCGTAAGCTTCGCCGTAAATGCTCGCAGCTTCAGCGTCGCCCAATCCTCGGAGCATCTGGGACTGTTTGTAGGCTTCCGCGAGCATGATCTCTCTCTGTTTATTTGCGTCCGCTCTAACAGCTCGAGCCTGTTGGTCTCCTTCAGCGCGATAGCGTTTGGCAATCCTTTCTCGCTCGGCCTTCATTCTTGCAAACACACTATTTTGGACTTCTTCTGGGAGATCAACCCGCTTGATGCGTACGTCGAGCACCGTAATACCGAAACGTTTAGCCTGTTCCGCCGCTCCTTTGGTTACTTCCCGCATGATAGGCTCACGTTTTTCGCGGATAAATTCTCTAAAGTTGTTGTTACCGATTTCCTGGCGTAATCGGGCGAATACGATATCGTTTAATCTGGCCGCTGCGCCGACCTGGTCACGCACCGATTGGTAAAAAAGGAGAGGGTCGCTAATAATCCATCTACCCACGGTGTCAACGATGAGGCGTTTCTTATCCAAGGTCATGTATTCATCGGATGAGCGCGCCTCTGTCCCCAGCACTTTGGTACTAAAGAGGCGCACATTTTGAATGAATGGAATCTTGAAAGCCAAACCTGGAGTTTTTATTGTACGTTCATGCTTGCCTAGCTGGAAAACAAGGGCTTGTTCACCCTCTCGGACGATGAACGCAGACTGACTGAGGGTCAGGACAATAACTACAAGGGCTATGGCTACTCGCATCATTGTCGGTCACCTCGGTTTTCCTGGACGGCTTCAGCACGCGCAGGCGCAGGCGTATTTGCGGAGTCCACATTGGGACTAGTGACGTTTAAAGGGACAATGGGCAACATGGGCGAAGCGCTCTTGTCCATGATAATTTTTTTTGCGCTCGGCATGAACTTTTCGGCGGTCTCGAGATAGAGTCGTTCTCTGGTGACGGCAGGAGCTTTCAGGTACTCTTCCAGCACACTCAAGAAGCGTTGGGTGTCGCCTTGAGCTCTGATGACACGTTGAGCCTTGTAAGCCTCCGCCTCCAAGACGGCCTGTTGTGCTTGACCTTTTGCTTTCGGCACCACGTCTTCCATGTACCCTTCGGCTTCCTTGATGAGCCTTTCTCTGTCCTCCAGCGCTCGCACTACATCATGGAACGCTTGTTGCACCTGCGCGGGAGGATCAACAACAAGCAGACTAGCCTGTGTAACGAGCAATCCTGTTTTATAGCTATCTAGAAGCGTTTGAAGATTTTGTTCGACTTTTTTCTGGATATCCATTTTTCCGCTTGTCATAGTGTAATCCACATTGTTTTCGCCGACTATTCCTCTGAGAGCTACTTCCGCCGAGGCCCTCAGCGTCTGTTCAGGTCCGTCGTTTGCGAACAGGAAATTTACCGGGTCGTGCACCATATATTGCACGAACATTTGTACGTCCACTATGTTTTCATCGCCGGTAAGCATAAGGGATTCTCCCGGCACGGATTTGCTTCTACCTCTATCGGACCGGAAACCGATTTCGGCTCGTCGCACAGATGAAGTATCCACTATTGTTTTTGACATAACGGGCCAGGGCAAGCGGTAACGGGGACCGGGATCGGTAGTTTCGTAATATCTACCGAAGAGTAGAACTACGCCTTTTTCTCCAGGGCCTACGATGTAGAAACCCGACGCAAGATAGAGTAGCAGCAAGAGTACAATAAGTAACCAAGACCCCTTATGCCGGAAATAACGGAAAAAGAAATCTTGGGCGCTTTCCATGCCTCGTCTCAGCTCATGTACAGGGTTACTGCCCGGATCTCGTGGCCGGAACTGGTCCATCAATCCTCCTCACAAAATGGGCAATGGCGGTGGCACTGGCTGATCGTGGGCAATAGCTTGGGCAACCGCGTGAAAGTTTTTCGTATACGGATAAAACGGGAGAAACCAAGTTGGTAGAATATTAGACTATATGTTCGTCGGAGAGTGTCGCAAGCACGAACACACGTCTTGAACGCCTCATCACGTGTCCAATAGCTCTACCACGTCTCTTAAGGTTCTGGAAAACTTCAAAATGGCTTCCTGTCCAGATTACGGGCAAATTACCCGGTGTTTTGCTCGGCAGAATATGAAATCAGATAACCTACTGAGATCAGTTAAACTTCAATGCATGCGGTTGTGTAAGTCTCATTGTAGGGATAGATCACTGTATGAACATCATTATAGCACCGGATTGGGTGCAGCGCGTTCCCATTAGTGCTTGATTTCATGCTGCTTTACTGTTTTGAGAGTGTTCCCGGCTAACGTGACTGATGTTGTCGTATTTTGCGTATAATCTCTTTCTTTCACTTTCGGTTCTGAAGGCCCAAAATTGATCCCAAAGGTCATCCAAGAAGACTCCTCGGAGTTTGAGTATGGCCTCAGCGCCGTCTATTGACCAAAACATGCCTGCACCCTCCATGCGGATATT
>JBBRBO010000050.1:0-23967 GCA_038205805.1 Desulfomonilales bacterium | reverse complement strand
GTCTTCAGTTACGCGATGAGCCGCGACCGATACCCAAGCCGCGTGAAAGCCTCATCAAAGTGGAGTTTGCGGGGATTTGCAAGACCGATGTGGAGATCACCCGCGGGTACATGAACTTTTCCGGTATTCTGGGTCATGAGTTCGTGGGGATTGTGGAGGATTCGGCGGACCGGTCTCTAATCGGCGCCCGTGTGGTGGGTGAGATAAACATAGGCTGCGATACGTGTGAATTCTGCCGCAAGGAACTGAGCCGTCATTGCTTGAACCGTTGCGTGCTGGGCATAGTTGATCGAAACGGCGCAATGGCGGAGTATCTCACCTTGCCCACAGCCAATCTCTTTGTTGTACCTAAATGGGTCACCCCAGAAGCGGCCGTTTTCACCGAACCTCTGGCCGCTGCCGCTGAAATCCTCGAGCAGGTGAAGGTCGAACCCTCATGGAAGGTACTTGTCATTGGTGACGGGAAACTCGGGCTGCTGGTGTGCATGACCCTGCGCTTGGTGGGATGCGCCGTAGTCCTGGCTTCCAAACACCCGGAGAAGGCGGCTTTCGTGAAGGATCAGGGGGTGGAAATCGCCGACCTGAATGCCGTTCAGGAGAAATCCAAAGCCTTTGACATGGTGGTAGAGGCCTCAGGGAACCCCACGGGATGGGAAATGGCCCTGTGCGCGGTAAAGCCCCGAGGAATTGTGGTCCTCAAGAGCACCTACGGCGGCGCCTTCGCGTTCAACCCGGCGGCTATCGTCATTCACGAAATTACGGTAATAGGATCTCGTTGCGGCGCATTCAGCCCTGCAATCAGACTCCTGCAGCAAGGGCTCGTGGACCCGACGCCGCTTATCACCGCGGTGTATCCACTGAGCCAAGCGGAACAGGCGTTCGAGCGAGCCCAAGACAAAGATGCGCTCAAGGTGCTGTTGCGTGTGGATGACGCGGACGCACAATCAAAGAAGCAGCATCGGGGAGAACCTTTGTCGCAGAAGGCTTCCCCAGGTCTGATACCGATGTGCTTTCAGAACAGTAATATTCGTGGAGCTTTTTGTAGAATAGGTTTTTCTAACTTCTTTCTGAGAACATTTTAAATCGCCGAAAGCGGCATTTTCTCCTTGAGAAAAGCCGGTTTCGGCATTGCAAAAATTCTTGGAGAGGGGTTTGCGGAGAAACTTCTTTCAAGAAGGTTCTCCCCAATATTACTTACTTGCCGGTTTTCTCGGGAGGCGGAGCTACCGCTCCTTTGGCTTTGAGGAGATCCACTACCGCTGTGTGGTTTCTCTGGGCGGCCAAGCTGATAGCGGTGTTTCCTTCGTTGTCTTTGGCGTTTACGTCGGCGCCTTTCTTCAGAAGCAAGTCCACCACATCCGCGTGGCCTTCAAAGGCCGCCACGATGAGGGGGGTTGCGCCGTTTTGTTTTTCCTTTACGTTGACGTTTGCGCCCTTATCAAGCAGGAGCTTCACCACTTCCGGTTTTCCTTCGAACGAGGCTCCGAACAGGGCGGAAACGCCGTCCTTGTTCGTGATGTTCACGTCCGCGCCTTTGTCGATAAGTAGGGCCACAATGTTCGTATGTCCGGCGAATGCGGCGCCTATGAGCGCACTGTCACCTTCTTCGTTGGTGGCGTTAATCTTTGCGCCTTTTTCAAGGAAAAACTTGACGATGTCCTCTGCGCCCTCCACGGAAGCTTCCATAAGGGGGGTGAAGCCGTCAACGTCCTTTCCGTTTACATCGGCTCCGGCCCCAACGAGTTTTTCTACCTTGGCCTTGTCTCCCGTGCGAATCGCCTCGAAGAACTCCTCATTCGCCTGTGGATCCGCACACCAGGCGTAAGAAGTCATAACCAGCACGGAAGCCATTGCGATCATAAGCTTGAAATATTTTGCCATTTCGTATCCTCCCCGACGTAAGGCGCTCGCTTGAACATGCGGCGCACGTGAAGTGAATAGCCGACTAGTGAATGAGAAGCAAGAGCCTTTTTTCGCGCTCCCATCAACAGTGATTCGGCGATTCGGCGGGTGGCGCCTTGAGGGCGCTTCTCCCGAATTATCGGACCCATAACGATGTCCGGGACAGGGGACATTCGAGTAATCCCCTGATACCAAAGTGCTTTCCAACGAGTAACATTGGTGAAGACTCTTTTTGGGAACGTAGGTTTTTTCGACGTCTATCTGAGAATGTTTAATATGCCGAAAGCGGCCTTTTCTCCTTGAGAAAAGCCGGTTTCGGCATATTAAAAGTTCTTGGAGAGGGGTTCGGGGAGAAGCCTTCTTTCAAGAAGGTTCTCCCCGATATTACTTCTTTGGCTGCGCATTGGTATGAGTCATTCCCCGCGTTCTAGGCGGCTCGGCGCCGCACACGTACCTTCAAGTGGTTGTCGTAATCGTGGTGAACGGTTGCGTCTTCCAATTATAATATGGATTCGTTTCTGCTATATTATACGCAATCGTGCTCTTTCCCTGTGAATACTACTTTGTGGCCTTGGGCTCCTATTTATGGGCGCAGGGGCCGGCACGAGAAGAAAAAGCGTCTGTTCACCGGCGTAGATTCCATTGTAGCCGGTGAACCAACACGCTGCGCGGTCATTATGTATCCGCCTCATATCTAGGAACTCACGGAAGAGCCGCTCTGAATGTCCATCAGATACTCCATTTTCATAGCAATGTTTATTGCCCTCCTCATTGGTTTTTTTCCCGTGCTGAGTCCAGCGGAGGAAACGCCGAAGCATGCTAAGGGCGTCTCCCTAGCGGCCGCTCCTCGGCCCAAGATGGATAGCCGGACCTTCGACGAGGTGATGCGTCTCCTCAAGGAATACTACTTCGAGGACGTTGACGAGCCCAAGCTGTTCGGTGGGGCTGCGGCGGAGATACTGCTTGGGGCTCCTCCCCAATGTATCGAGGCCCTTGGAGATTCACGGGGCATGAAAGTGGATTCCGCCGACGCCCTCAAGCGCTTTATGCGAGACATAAGCGCTCGACGCTGCATGGATCAGGACAGGCTCCGCATGAGCGCCGTGCAATTTATCATTTCAGCCATGGACCCCAACACCTCGTTCATGGACCGAGAGATGCTCAAGGAACTCAAGGTGGGCACCTCGGGGAAGTTCGGCGGAGTGGGCATGGTGGTGAACCCTAAGGAAGGAGACTACGTGGTCGTGGCGGCCTTCGAGGGGTCTCCGGCGCACAAGGCGGGAATTCGGGCCGGGGAAACCATTGTCGAGCTGGATGGAGAGCCCTTGCACGGGAAACCGCTCATGGATGTCCTGCGAAAGGTCCGCGGCCCTGCAGGCTCGGTGATGACCCTTACCTTGTTGGATAAGGCGAAGCTCAAGACCAGACAGGTGAAGGTCCACAGGACCAATATCGAGATACCGCCGGTGCGGTTCGCTCGACTCACGAGTAACTTCGCTTATCTTCGTATACTGAACTTTCAGGAAACCGCTGCAAAAGAGGCCTATAACGCTCTTGTGCAGCTTTTCGAGATGTACGGCGACAATCTTCAGGGATTGGTCCTGGATTTACGAGATAATCCCGGCGGATTGTTCGACGAAGCAATCCGCATAGCGAATTTTTTCACCCATTCCGGGAGAATTACGTCGGTTATAGGAAAGAATAAGAAGCTCAATCGAGAGTTTTCGGCAAATGAACAAACACCGTTTCCCGAAGTTCCTCTGGTAATTTTGATCAATAAGGGTACGGCAAGCGCATCCGAGATTCTCACCGGCGCCCTTCAGGGATTGACGAATGTTTGGGTGATGGGTGAGCAAAGCTTCGGGAAGGCGTCCGTTCAGGCGGTATTTCCCCTAAAACAAGGGGGCGCTCTGCGGGTCACTACCGCTCATTACTATACGGCGGATGGTCGCAACATTGATGGCTCGGGCATATCGCCTGATGTGCCTATCGAGGAACCGGCGCCGGAATGGATCGATTCGCTCAAAGGTAGACATATCCTGGAAGACCCCTGGATTCAACAAGCCATAGAGACCTTGAGCGCTGTGGATGTTGCGGAAAAGCCGCCTTTTGAGACCTTATATTAGGGATGGCCGCCTCGGCGGAAGATCATCTTCCTGAACGGGCCGTATGGTGATAAGATATAAGGAGTCCTCACACTAACCATTCACCGGGGCCACATGTGCGCTTGCCGGCGATGTGGGCGGCTCTTGAGAGAGACGAGTCTCCGGTCGGGTCTCCACCAGTCTTCGGGGCCGACCGAATCTCGGTGAACCATTCCGAAAACACGGTGTGGAATATCATAATGAAACATGATGATAAATACGTAGAGTGTCTTTGTGGGAAAAAGGTAACGGCGCCCGCGGAGGGCCTGAATGAAGGCGCAAAATGCCCCAGTTGCGGCGCACTCTTAAGCGGATCCGAGGAGAAGTGCGGGATTTCTCTCGGAGATACGCAAATGGTGAATATCCATGAGATGGCGCAAATGGCCCAAGACGGCGTGGAAGTGGGGATTTCAGGAGAGTGGGATACCCGCAAACATTGCACGAGCAAGAGCGACGACTAAGACCAACCCGCAATCAAAGAGGTAATATCCGGGAGAACCTTCTTGAAAGAAGGTTTCTCCTCGAACCCCTCTCCAAATGTGCTTAGAAAGCAGTGAGGAAGACCTACTTTACAGCAATGATTTTCACCACAATTACTCATATAAAGGCGAATCGGTATAAAACCGCCCTTCGAGGTGAAAATTTTTTTCCAAAAGAGTATGGGGAATCCCCATAAAGAGGGTTCCCCATTGCGGTCGTTATTATTAGGTTCCACTTCTCGCAAGCCTGATACCAAACGCTCTTCAAAAATCACTTGCGATTTGATTCAAGTATGATAGTAATTCCTTACTTCTCAACATACCCTTTCGATCTCGTTGAAAAGCCCTGAAAGGGGCGGCTTTACGGAGCCGTTTTCGGGCTTTTCGTTTTTGTGGGGTCTGCCTGAACCCATGAACAAAGAGAGGCGCCGGGAAATGAGGGGGGACAACCCTGCTTGAGAGAGGACATTCAATCAAGTGAGGTGGGTATAACCCCGACTGACAGGACATTCAGTTTTCTCGGCGCCGACCCAAATCGTAACCTAAAAGTAACCGTTCGCCAAAGAGGCTTAATAGCTTGGAATGACGACCTAGAAGATGATTCCCAGTTCGGCGAATCCGCCTTGGAGCGTCATATCAAGCCGAAGATCACTACGATCTTCCGTTACTTCGAGATACCTGTAGCCTCCCCGCAGATAGCCCCAGCGTCCGGCGTTCATGGGGACGCTGAATCGTGCGCCGGCTTGCACATCGAGCCCTAAGCTTCCGTCCAGGAAGCCTATGCCGACTCGGTTGTCGCAAGAGAGCGTCGCGCCGTTGGGCATGGTGCGCAGGCACTTTTGCAGCTCGACGCCGCCCAAGACCATATGGCGAGTTCTATCTACGGTTTTATACATGCCGCCGCACATACCGCTCTTTGTTCTTATTCTCTGCTCGTTGAACATCCAGCTACCGAAGAAAGAGACGTTCATGTTGCAGGTCACGATAGGCTGAAACATTATCCCTACACGTTGGTAGGTGTATTCCCATTTGCTGTGGACTTCGGTTCCCGCAGGAATGAATTGTCCGCCGTAGTAACCGCTCTTGGAGAGCCGACCATTGCCGCTGATGTTTATGGGCATAATTGCGTAAAACAGCGCCCAGTTCGGTCTGAATTGAAAGCGGGCGGAATAATCCAAAAGCACACTGTTTCTCGGGAGCCCCAGATCATCGGAGGGATCGAACTCCGTCGCAGGAATTCCGTTGAATACGGCCGGCCAGCGCACTGCACCCGATAATCTGGCCCAGAAGACCTGGGTGGCGAATTCGAATTGCCCCGGCCTCCGTATGGGTAGAATGCAACAGGGCGCGGACTTCGGTGGACACGCCGGCATTGCCACGGGTGGAGGGCACATGGGCGGAGCGCATTTAGTGATTGGCCGTGGAGGCGGCGGAAGATAGCCGTCGAATGGGCCGGCCGCAGCCTGTTGAACCTGTGCTTGAGGTATGAACGGAGTGTGAGCTATCGCCGTAGTGGGTCCTGTTTCCGTAGAAGAATCAGGGTCAACGACTACATTGATAAAGTTGGAAGCGGCAAGGGCCGCCGATGCGCATAGAAAGAAAAACGATAAGCATACCAGTATTGTAAGAGGCCTTCTTCTCATAGTGCCTTCCTCCCAGCTCGAACTAACTGAGCAATGCTTTAACTTTTACTTTAACTCGCTGTCAACAAAAATAGTCGTTGTATTTCAAAAGTTTTTGGAGGGTTCGTGGAGCGATGCTTTGACAAAACTAGAAGGCAACAGCAAATTGGGGATTTGCGGGAAAATGCTCAACCAGCAGAAACGGGAAAGGTTATAACGACTCGAAACATTATGATTAATACGGTAACAATAATGCAAAAGTAACCGACCGTCTTACTTAATTTCGATAACTTACTTTAAGGCGAGCGCGCGCAGGAGAAAACATGGCGTGATATTAAGGCATTAAAAATAACCGTTCTTACGCGGTCCGAAGACGATTTAAGGGCGCGCAAGTGCGTACCGCGTCGCTCAGCACGCCGCAGTGAGAGAATCGGACCACGCAGGCCGACGAGAATGTGTACGGAAAGGTGTACGCTTTCCGGTCGTCCTTCCGGTCAATGAGAACAGAGGGCCTTGCGACTCCTGCACCGTTCAGAATACGACGCACGGAACCCGAGCCTCCGTTCTATTCCCAGACGGTCAAAACCCGACACCGGTTCTCGGAAGTGAACGCAAAGTGCGAAATAACCTGCGAGAACGAGCACAGGTACGCGATTTTCGAGCTTAGCGCGGCTGGAGTGTCCGGCTCGCGAAGGCCAAAATGATTAGTTAGTTCGATTCAGACCTGGGGAAAAGACGCCGGCCGAAACAAACGCAACTAAGCTCGAAAAGATTTTGGATTGGGGAGGTGAACCATAATGGTTCAGGGGGTGCGCTTCTCAACATACCCGTGATCCCGCCTCAATCTTGTGATTACCTAATGTATCTTTTGAGGAACCAAGTCAACTGAAAAATGACAGGATTCACCGGTTTTATGATGAAAAGAGAAGAAAAAGCTTTGCGCTTGATTACGCTATAAAGGACATATTTGTTATAACATTCCGGCATTGCTTATTAAATATCAGATTGTAGCCTCGCGCTCCAAAGTGAACGCGCCCTTTACCGCCGCGCCTCCCTTTTGGTATGGTTTACCTCATGAAGAAGTTGCTGCTCTACAAAGGTTCGCCATACGTTCAAAGACTCCTCAGAGAGGAGGGTTTGCGGCCTGAGCGCGTCCAGGTGTTTGCCGGACCTGCCGGCGGCCCAAAGTGGTTCGTCTCAGTGGGGTTCGACCGGTATCTTATGAGAACAGGGTTTCTGAGCCGAGGCGGCCGCAAGCAGTTGTGCGGGGCTTCAGCCGGCGGGTGGCGCTGTCTGGCCATGGCGTGTCGTAATCCCTCGGACGCGTATGAAAGCCTCAGGGTAGCTTACTCCAGGAATGTCTTCAATGAGACCGATACCCCGGAGACCGTCGCACGCGCGCTCAAGAGCAATGTGGATGCGTTTCTCTCGGATGAGGACATCCCCTTTATCCTCGACCACCCGCATTTTGACCTGGCTATTCACGCGATCCGGAGCAGATCGCTCGCAGCTTCAGCCAAGAAACCCGTGGAAGGCGCCGCTTTGGCGATCACAGCGCTGCTCAACGCCGTCCACCCAATGGGAATGCGGCTTTTCTACGAGCGTGCGGTATTCTACTCGGGCAAATCTGCGCCCACGTGGGCAGGCCGTTCAGGGGGCTGCGCGGTTCCCCTCACTGAGCGAAACATCCGGCAGACTGCGCTTGCCACAGGTTCTTTGCCGTACATCGTATCCGGCGTGAAGGACATTCCCGCCGCGCCTCCGGGGGTTTACCGGGACGGCGGACTCATCAATTACCAACTCAATGAGGATTACCAACCCGGTGACGGTCTTACGTTGTTCTTTCACTACCAGGAGCGCATCGTGCCCGGGTGGTTCGATAAACCCTTTCGTCGCCGAATCCCCACGCCGGCGGCCCTGGAACGCACTCTTCAGGTATATCCTTCCCGGGAGTTCGTCAGGATGCTGCCCAACTGCCGCATCCCCGACCGCCATGATTTCATCACGTACGTCAATGATCCCGAAAAAAGAATCGCTATTTGGGATGAAGTATGCGAAACAAGTGAACTTCTCGCGGAAGAATTTGCAGCGGATCTCAAGGCGGGCGTAATCGGCGATTACGTGAAAAACTTTTCGGAGCCCAACCCCTAACCATGGCGAATAGACCTGATTGGCATGAGTACTTTATGCTCCTCGCAAAATTGGTGAGCGTGCGATCCACGTGTAATTCACGCAAGATCGGCGCTGTAATCGTGCGGAATAACAGAATATTGACTACCGGATATAACGGCGCGGTCCACGGCGCTCCCCATTGTATTGATAAGGGGCCGGATTTTTGCCTCCGAAGATCTATCGGGGCGCATGATGCGGACAAATACAATTACTGCATGTCGAGCCACGCGGAGGTGAACGCCATAGACCAAGCGGCGCGGTTCGGCATTTCCTTGGACGGCGCAGTGCTCTACTGCACACTCGAGCCGTGTAATTGGTGTTTCAAACAGCTTATTCAGGCGGGGATCACGGCAATCTATTTCGAGACGTATTACGATTCCAAGAACAAGGATTTTGATCTCTACTGGCGCAAGATAATGGAATCGGACAAGAATGTCGCCGTCTTTGGACAAATTACCATCTCGGGCGCCGCAACGGACATGGTGACCTCAATTCTCATGGGCTCCTCGGCACGCAACTTGCCGGCCACCAATCCCGATGACGACTCGGATCTCAATCCCGAGGCTCTCCACGACCAGCTCAGCGGCGAAAAGCGTTAACCCGGCGCATTGCGGTGGTTCCTGAACCCTGAAAGTAGTCTTATTACAAGGGCAAGAGCTAATGCTACTCTTCAATAAACCGCCTTTTTTTACATCGGATCACCACTTCGGTCACAAAGAGGCGATTGCAGTCTTTAAGAGACCCTTTCCAGGGCTGGACGACATGCACACTGCACTAATCAACTACTGGAATGAGGTGGTCCAACCAAGTGACGTTGTTTATCATCTCGGGGATTTTGGGTTTGGGTACGGATTTTTGTTTAGATTTAAACTCAAGAGAATGTTTCGTGCCTTGAATGGATACAAGATATTGGTGATAGGTAATCATGACCTTGATGTTACTTTAGATTTGCCCTGGACCGATAAGATGAAAGAAGAAACCACCCGCATTCAGGGCCAAACCATCCACATGTCTCACCATGTGGTCAGAAAAAAGTACCACAAGGAGGGCGTAAAGTATTTCCATGGGCATGCTCATGGCCGAAGCGCTCCGGGACTTGATGTGGGGGTTGATTGTTGGAATTATCACCCTATCTCGTTTGACCAGGCAATGCGTGAATACCCCGTTGAGCCCTAGTGCGGCCTTTTTTTGCTCACCTAATACCAATGCGTGATCAAAGAAGTACTATTAGAGAGAACCTTCTTGAAAGAAGTTTCTCCCCAACCCCTCCCAACCCCTCCCAACCCCTCTCCAAGAACTTTGATAATTGCCGGCATCGGCTTTTCTCAAGGAGAAAATGCCGCTTTCGGAGATTATCTCCAATTTTTAGATAGAGGTTGGCAAAACCTATTTTGCAACAAAAGCTTCGCCAATCTTACTTTTTTGGAAGCACATCGGGATAAGAACATGTCGGAATAGGATGCGACCCACCCTTTTTTCAAGAAGGTTTTCCCCGAGCAGCACTTTTTCCATTGCGACCTCCTATGAATTCTCCACGACCCGCGTGAACGTTAACGTACCTCATCCTTTGTTGCGGCGCCACGCGCCCTGGGACTTGGTATCACAGGCCGCTCGGCGGTGAAATGCTAGAGTAAACGTAATCATTCTACTACGTGCGGGAGCGATACCATAACCCTCGAATATTTGGCTGGGAACCGCGATCTGCCGCTAATAACTGAATGCTTCCTGGTAAACGGCGTTTTTTCTTGAAATTCTTCCGCTTGCTGAGTTAAACTACGGCGCTTGGTTCACGGTCCTGTTATCCGGTAAGGGTATGCAGCGCGATTGCGTGCCGCTGTTCGGGGCCATTGAATACCTACGTGAGTTATAAACACCGGAATACGCGCGGCCACCGACGTCGCGACGTGCAGGAGGATGAATATATGGCCGACAGGATCTACAACTTTAACCCCGGTCCCGCCGCTTTGCCCTTAGAGGTTCTCGAAGAGGCGAAGGAAGAATTCTTGAATTTCCGCGGCTCGGGCATGTCCATCACGGAAATCAGCCATCGGTCTCCGGTATTTGAAGATGCCCTCGGCGAAACCATCGCCCGCTTTCAGCGCCTGCTAAACCTCGGCCCTGAATTCAAGATCCTCTTTCTCCAAGGCGGCGCAAGCAGCCAGTTTTTCATGGTCCCCATGAATATACTTCCGGACGGCGCATCTGCGGACTACATCAACACCGGGTCTTGGGCGAAGAAGGCCATCAAAGAAGCGGACGTCCTCGGCAAGAAAACAAACGTGATCGCATCGAGCGAGGACAAGAACTATTCGTACATCCCCACGAGCTATCAGGTGGATCCCTCTGCGGCGTATCTGCACGTTACATCGAACAACACCATCGAAGGGACACAATGGTCCAGCTTCCCGTCCAGTGCGGGAGTGCCCCTGGTTTCGGATATGTCTTCCGACATTCTTTGCAAACCCTTTGATCCCAAGCCCTTTGGGTTGATCTACGCCGGCGCTCAGAAGAACCTCGGGCCGGCCGGTGTGACGGTGGTAATTATCCGCGATGATATGCTGGAGCGTGTCCCCAAGAACATCCCCACCATGCTGAAGTACACCACGCATTCTGAAAAGAATTCGCTCTACAATACACCCCCTTGTTTTCCGATATATATGATAGGGTTGACGCTAAAATGGCTTGAAGAAAAGATCGGCGGTCTAGCGGCCATGGAGAAGCGTAATCAGCAAAAGGCCGATAATCTCTATTCCACCATAGATTCTTCGGATTTCTACAAGGGTACGGCTGAGAAATCGAGCAGATCCCTCATGAATGTGACGTTTCGCCTCCCCAGCGAAGAACTCGAGAAAAAATTTGTTGCTGAAGCTTCCAAGAATGGGCTGGGCGGCTTAAAAGGGCATCGCTCGGTGGGCGGCTGCCGCGCGTCCATTTACAACGCAATGAGTCCTGAAGGAGTCCAGACGCTTATTGATTTCATGAAGGATTTTGCCTCGAAGAACGCATAGGGAAATGAGCAACCGAGTGGTGGTAACTGTTTGGAATGATAATGGGGTGGTCCGGAGGGAAGATGCGTCTCTCCTCCGGTATTCGCCGGGCGCAGAGCCGCCTCAAACCCGGTGAACTATGAATTTAACGGATGCATCCATGCCATACAAACTCTTAATTTGCGGGACTGTTCATCAAGAAGGACTGGAATTACTAAAGAGCGACAAGGATTTCGAGGTTACGCTGCGTCCTAACCTGAACGTGACGGAGCTTGCCGCAATCATTGGGGATTACGACGCCCTTATTGTGCGTCCGGACACCGCTGTGAACGCGGAAGTTCTCAGGCCCGCTAAGAAGCTCAAGGCGCTGGGTAGGGCAGGGGGCGCCATAGACAACATCGACGTCGCCGAAGCTACTAGGCGCGGCGTGGTAGTCATGAACACCCCTGGCGTGAATACCATAGCCACCGCCGAGCATACGCTCTCGTTAATTATGGCGGCCTACAGGCATATCCCCCAGGCTACTGCCTCGATGAAGGCCGGCAAGTGGGAAAAAAAGCGCTTTCAAGGCCACGAAATAACTGATAAGACGCTGGGTCTGCTCGGTCTGGGACGAGTGGGCAGTATGGTGGCGCGTAAGGCATGTCAGGCCCTTAAGATGCGCGTCATAGGATATGATCCTGCGTTCACCGAGAGAGCCGCCGCCCAGATGGGCGTGAAGTTTGTGGGGTTTCGAGAGCTGATCTCGACTGCGGATGTTATCAGCGTCCACGTGCCGTTCAACTCGTCTACGGCGTGTCTTTTAGGGCCTGAAGAATTTTCCGTGATGAAAGATGGGGTTATCATCATCAACACCGCCCACGGTGGACTGCTCAACGAAGGCGCCTTGCTCGAGGCCCTCAATGCGGGGAAAGTGAGCCAAGCCGCCCTCGACGCCTTCCAGACCACCCCACCGGGGCTCACCGCCCTCATCGAGCATCCGAACGTGATTGCGACACCCCAGGTGGGCGCTTCGACCCAGGAAGCGCAAGTCAATGTAGCCCTTACGGTCATCCATCAGGTGATGGATTTTTTTCATAAGGGAGTCATCCGCAATGCGGTGAATGTGCACTCCATCGACGAAAGCGCCCGACGTAAGATCGCTCCTTACTTGGATTTGGCGGGTCGTTTAGGGAGTTTCCTCGGGCAAGTCGTCCCGGCGGGAATCACCGCCATGGAAGTGGAGTACATCGGTGATTTGGGTCCGGAGCTGGAGCCCATCACCAACACGGCGCTTGCGGGATTGCTGTCCGTGTTCGAGGGCTCCGAGGTCAACGTGGTGAACGCCATGTATCTCGCGGAGAATCGTGGAATTCGTGTGTCGGAGACCACCCTCAAAGAAGGGAGCACGTATGGTCCTTCCATTGAAGTGCGGATTGCGTCCAAGGACGGCAAACACTTCAGCGTGCAGGGGGCGCTCATACGACGAATAGGTTATGAGCAACGCATCATCGGAATAGGGCCTTTTCTCACTGAGGCAGTCCCTTGCGGACCTATGTTAATCATCACGAATGAGGACAGACCCGGCATGATAGCGGGTATGTCCGGCGCTCTGGCCGCACGCGGGGCAAATATCGCCCAGCTGAATCTTTCTCGTGATTCAATCGGCGGCTTGGCGATGGCCATTATTAATCTGGATGAGGCCGCTGATGATGAGACCCTTGAGACCATTCGCTCGGTTGACGGAATACTGAGCGTACGCCAGGTCATACTGGATCCTTATATTCGAAACCAAGATGCGTCTTGATGGCTTAAAGCGCGCTCAGCGCAGCTTCATCAAGATTCGGAAAGGCAGTTAGTTTGAGCACACTTGTTATAGTGGGAGCCCAATGGGGTGACGAAGGCAAGGGAAAAATCGTCGATCTTCTCACCGGCCGCGCCGACGTGGTGGTTCGTTTTCAAGGTGGAAACAACGCCGGTCATACACTCAAGGTCGCCGGGGAAGAAATTATCGTTCACTTGATCCCCTCAGGTATATTGTATCCCGATACCCTCAACGTAATCGCCAACGGTGTTGTGGTGGATCCTTCCGTTCTCCTCGAGGAAAAAGAGGCCCTACGGAACAGGGGCTTTTTTACCGAGGATTCCCAGCTCGTCTTGTCGGATCGCGCACATGTAATTATGCCGTACCACAAACTCATCGACCACGGTCGAGAACAAGCCCTTGGGACGGCCAAGATCGGCACCACAGGCCGAGGAATAGGCCCGACGTACGAGGACAAGGCCTCGAGAATGGGCATCCGTGTGGGGGATCTCCTCAATCCCGACTATTTGCGCTCCCGGGTGAAAATATCTTTGGAGGAAAAGAATTTCCTCATCGAGGGACGATTCGGCTTACCCAGAGTGAACGCGGATGAGGTTGTAGACCAATACCTCGACTACGGTAGACAACTCGCGCCCCATATCGCCGATGCGACGCATTTGCTCCACAATAAGATTGCGGAAGGCTCGAGGGTCTTGTTCGAAGGCGCGCAAGGGACGCTCTTGGACATAGATCACGGCACATACCCCTTTGTAACGTCGTCCAATGTCGTGGCCGGGAACGTCTCGTGCGGCTCAGGGGTCAGCCCCACTCGATTGAGCCAAATCTGGGGCGTGGTCAAGGCGTATTCGACACGGGTCGGCGCCGGGGGATTCCCCACGGAACTGGAAGATGCTCTGGGCGAGAAGCTCCGGAGCGTCGGCGCGGAATTCGGCGCCACCACGGGCCGGCCGCGGCGATGCGGATGGCTGGATGTGGTGGTGTTGAACCACAGTGTGAGGATCAACGGCCTTACGGGCATTGCGCTCACGAAGATGGACGTGCTTACGGGCATTTCGCCCATCAAGATCTGTGTGGGATACGAGCTGGACGGCAAAGCCACAGATAGAGTGCCCGCCTCCATAGAGGATCTTCAGCGCCTCGTCCCGAAATATCGTGAGATCAAGGGTTGGGATGAACCGCTAACCATGTGTCGTTCCTACGACGATCTTCCCAAGAACGCCCGTGACTACGTGGAAATGATCGAACACCTCACCGGTGTACCCGTCACCATAATCTCCGTGGGGCCTTCAAGGGAACAAAGCATCCTCCGCAAGCCGCCGTTCTAAGCTTTGGGAGACCCTTCTTTCCAGAAGGTTCTCCCAAACAATACTTCTTTGATTCGGCATTGGTATTACTCGTCGTCGTCGGACTTCAGCACCGCAAGGAAGGCCGATTGCGGTATGGAGACCGCTCCCACCTGCTTCATGCGCTTCTTTCCTTCCTTTTGTTTCTCGAGGAGTTTCTTCTTGCGGGTGATGTCTCCGCCGTAGCACTTGGCGAGCACGTCCTTGCGCATGGCTGAAACCGTTTCTCTTGCGATGATCTTTCCGCCGATGGCGCCTTGAATGGCTACCTTGAAGAGCTGTCGAGGAATTTCGTTCTTCAGACGCTCGCAGGATTTCCGCGCCCGTTGCGGCGCGCGCTCCTTGTGTACAAGCATGGACAAGGCGTCCACCTTTTCGCCGGCCACGAGGATGTCCACCTTCGCCAGTTCGGTCTCGCGATGTTCGAGGAATTCGTAATCGAACGATGCGTACCCCCGAGAGACGGACTTCAGTCTGTCGTAGAAGTCGAAGAGCACCTCGGCTAGGGGCAGGTCGAAGGTAAGCTCAACGCGGGTTGAATCCAGGTAGCCGATGTTCTTTTGAATCCCTCGCCGATCTATGCACAGGCTAATTACCGTCCCGAGATACTGCTCCGGTAGGATGATCGAGGCTCGTATGAAGGGTTCCTTGGTCTTGGCGATCAACATGGGGTCGGGGTACTTCGCGGGATTGTCGATGATGAATTCCTCTCCCGTTCGCAACACAATGATGTATTGCACGGAAGGGGCCGTGAGTATCAGCGAGAGATTGAATTCTCGTTCAAGACGCTCCTGAACCACCTCGAGGTGGAGCAAACCCAAGAAGCCGCACCTGAAGCCATGCCCCAACGCCTGAGAGTGGTCTTTCTCGTACGTGAGCGAGGCGTCGTTCAGGGTGAGTTTCTCGAGGGCCTCCGTCAATTCCTGGTAGTCATCGGACACGATGGGATAAAATGAGGAGAAAACCACGGGCTTGACGACCTTGAATCCTTCGAGGGGCTCCTTGCAGGGGCGATTCTCAAGGGTGACGGTGTCGCCGATCCTGGTGTCGCTCACGGTCTTGATTCCCGCAACGAAGTAGCCCACTTCGCCGGCCTTGATAATCTTCCTGGGGGTGCGTTCAATGAGGAAAATGCCGACTTCTTCCACCTTGTAGGTAGCGCCGGAAAACCACAGCTTGATGATTTCGCCCGCCTTCAGCGAGCCGTCGAACACGCGTATGTGGACGATTGTGCCTCGATACGGGTCCCAGTGGCTATCAAAGATGAGGGCCTTAAGCGGTCCGTCGGGATCACCTTTGGGCGGCGGCACATAGGCGACGATGGCCTCGAGCACCTGGTCTATCCCCGTGCCCTCTTTGGCGGACACTGCGACGGCTAAATCGGAATCCAGCCCCAGATCTTTGTCGATTTGTCCCTTTACCCGGTCCACATCGGCGGCCGGTAAATCAATCTTGTTGATGATCGGGATGATCTCGATATTCTGTTCCAGAGCCATATAGAGATTGGCGAGGGTTTGCGCCTGAACGCCTTGGGAGGCGTCAATCACCAGGAGAGCGGCTTCACACGCCACCAGCGCCCTGGATACTTCATACGAGAAATCGGCGTGCCCCGGTGTGTCGATGAGGTTCAGGATGTAATTGCGACCGTCCTTGCCCTTGTACGGGAGCGCCACGCTTTGGCTTTTGATGGTGATGCCGCGCTCGCGCTCGATGTCCATGGTGTCCAGCATTTGCTCGCGGAACTCGTATTCATTCACCACGCCCGTAATCTGCAAGAGCCTATCGGCCAAGGTGGATTTGCCGTGATCTATATGAGCGATAATGCAAAAATTGCGGATAGTATCCATCAAGGTCTCCGTGAAAAGCGAAGGGCACGCGCCGGTGTCGCCTATCGTTAATGTGATCCGAGAATCGGTTGAAGCGCGAGCTTATAAATTTGACCTGTGGGTGTCAGCATTAGCAGAAAATCCGACTGGATAACAGGCCCCATCGCATCCACTGTGGGTGGCGTGAACGAAACGCGGGCCGCAGCGGGCAGGGGTTTGTGGTCGAGCAATGTAGCCAAAGGCGCAACATAGATCAGCCGCCGAAGCGGCGAATTATTGTACTCGAGAACGTAGTCGCCCGAAACGGCCATACCGGATGGAAACCCGCCGTTGACATACCCGCCGATAACACCCCCTAAGAGCTTGCTTTTTTTGATCGCCTTCACGGGGTCCACGATGTAGGTCTTGCGGGTGTAGAGATGATTCGCAGCGAACCACACGGGCCTATTCTCCAACATGCCCTTTGCCATTGCGGTTATGCGGAGATACTCCAGCGGCAAGGTGAGGTTGATTACCGCCTTCTTGGCCGCGAAAGACGCCTTGAGGTCGAATCCCATGAGCAAACGTGTGACGCTGTCGGCGACCAGGAGCGTGTTTCCGTCTACGGGGAAAACCGAAAGGGCCGGCTCGATGTGTTCCGGGACGACAAAGGATTCCGTCTCATGAGCGGAATTTCCTTCGTAGCGTTTGATCTCCAGGGCGCCGTTCGCGGTCGAGACCATCACGTACAGATCGGTCGCGTCGCCCCCTAGACCCCGTACGGTTTCCTCGTCCGTCAATATTTTTGCGCCCGGTATCCAATTGACCCGGATCTTCGGATGATCGAACATCGCCTGCAGCGGCACCCAGTTCGCCGCCAGGAGAATAGCGAGGAAGGTCAGGATGGGGACGGCCACATTCAGGGCGTAATTCAATCTACCCGAATATTGATCCCCCTCGGCGTATCGGACCTCGGAATCAAACTTGCGCCGGATCCCTCGCTTTAGACGCAAGTACCCAATGAGAACTTCCACCGCCATGATGATGGAAAAAAGGCTCATGAAAAGAGTGAAAAGATCAATCTTCCAGCCGGCCCAGAGCAGATATACGATGTAGAGAATATACTTGCTCGTTACGGTGACCCTAGATCCCAGTCCCATAACGTTGATAATGACACCGAACACCACCACGATGAGGTAGAGCGTCATATACACGGCCCCCAGCACCGGATAGACCATGTGGTGAAGTATGGCCATGAGCGAGACCACCACCATACCCAACTGGTCGCACACGAGGTCCGTAAACGCCCCCGCCTGCGAGGCTTTGTTGGTGTGTCTCGCGTAGGCTCCGTCCAGCCCGTCGCAAATCACATGGCCCGCAAGGAACAACGCCGCCAATAGGGGTCGTCGCAGAAAATAAAACACCACCCCCGCAAGCAAGGAAATTCCTATATACGAAATCGTATCCGGAACAAGACCTAAGCGCACAAAGGGCGGAAATATGACGGAGATCACCTTGGTTCTTTTTTCAGCAAACCACAGGTGAAATGTGCGATCCTTCCCGAAGTAATTCAGGTAATCCACATAGGAGCGCTGCTTAAATCCGCTTGTTGTTTTATCTTCTTCGTGATCCATGCCGCCGATATATATCACACAACCCGATAATTCCTCTGATTCGGGTCTAGGAAAATCTCCTGAAGAATAGGTCGAGAGAACGCGTAAGCGTCCACAGAGAACCGTCGCAGGTCCGGTGAATCATGGTCGCCGATGCGCACATCCGGCGTTCGAAAATGCCCGGCGTGAGGACCCATACACCACAATCAGCCGCATACGACTGCGCAATAAAAGAAGTAATATTGGGGAGAACCTTCTTGAAAGAAGTTTCTCCCCAAACCCCTCTCCACGAACTTTCAAAATAGCCGCAAGTACCTTTTCTCAAGAAGAAAAAGCCACTTGCGGTGCATTTAAACATTCTTTCATAGTAGTTAGGGAAACCTGCTCTTACAAAAATGTCCTTTACCTATATTCCTCTTTCGACAGCACATTGGTATCACTCATACTCGAAAGAGAAAACCACCCATCGTGGGCCTGTTCGGCGAACGAAGCAATCCTTCACAGAGACGGAGGGATCATACGGTGGAACGCGCCGGAAGAGACTCGCTATGGTATGCGTTTTTTCGGGATTATTCAAGTGTGTTCGTCGTTCTTCGGGGCCGACCGAACTCAGAGGCGGCTCAAGCCCGGTGAACGATTGTGCCTGTTAAGAATCAATGTTAATCCGGGATTTGGTGAATCTTGCCCGGTGATCTATTCCGTGATACCTTAGAATGGGACAAAGGAGGCTTGTCTCAGTTATTATAGAATAGCGCATTAGCGTCCATCCAATATGAGAGATAGCCGGCTATTTGCAAGCGGTAGGGGCTCTCCGGCTGAATAAATAAGAGGTAAATACCTCAAAATACGTAAGACCGCTGCACAATTTTGGTCGAAACGTTGGGGGATACATGAAGAGAAAAAAGTATTCCGTTTTAATCGGCATTTTATCCCTATATGTCGTAACCTTCCTCGGAGGTTGCAGCTCGCTCCTCTTATTCGACCCCAAAGGACCGATCGGGGAGGCGCAGCGGTTCGTCATTCTTACAGCCATCGTGCTCATGCTGATCGTCATCATTCCCGTCTTCGTGATGGCTTTCTGGTTTTCGCGAAAATACAGAGCCTCCAATTCGGAAGCGACGTATCTGCCGAAATGGAGTTATTCCGGTAAAATAGAGTTTTTTATGTGGGCGGTTCCAATTACCATTGTCACGGCCCTTTCGGTTCTAACCTGGACCAGCACCCATGCTCTGGATCCCTACAAGCCTATACCATCAGCCGAAAACCCCATCAACATTGAAGCCGTGTCACTGGATTGGAAGTGGCTCTTCATCTACCCTGATCAAAATATCGCAAGCGTGAATCAGCTTACTTTTCCGGTTAATGTCCCGATCACCTTTAAACTCACCTCGGATACCGTAATGACTTCCTTTTTCATCCCGCAGCTGGGGAGTCAGATCTACGCGATGGGAGGAATGCAAACCCAATTGAACCTCCTCGCGAACAAACCGGGAGTTTATATAGGTCACAATCAGCAATTCAGCGGTCGCGGTTACTCAGGGATGAATTTCAACGCGAATGCGGTTTCCTCGGAGGAATTTCAATCGTGGGTGCAAGAGATCAAGCAATCCCCGGACAAGCTTGATGTGGACCGTTACGACAAGCTGGCGCAACCGAGCGTCGGGGTTCCTGTGACACATTTCTCTTCAGTTACTCCCGATCTGTTTGGGTATGTGTTGCACAAATTCGATCCGGCTTCGGGCGCAAATCACCATCACATGGGCGTAAGCTCCGTTTCAACACACCCTACAGCCGACGTTGCGGAGGCGCATTGATATGTTTGGAAAATTGAGCCTTTCAGCGATTCCCTATCATGAACCTCTAACTATAGGCGCAGTAGCCGGCGCCGTTTTGTTGGGACTGGTGATCCTTGGTCTCGTCACGTACTATGGAAAGTGGACGTACGTTTACAAAGAGTGGCTGACCAGCGTCGATCACAAGAAAATCGGCATCATGTACATTATCCTTGCATTGATCATGCTGCTGCGGGGATTTTCCGATGCCATGTTGATGCGCGCTCAACAGGCTATCGCCGTGGGCGGCTCTCACGGCTTTTTAGAACCTGAGCACTTCAATCAGATATTCAGCGCTCACGGCTCGATGATGATTATCTTCGTGACCATGCCGTTTATCACCGGTTTAATGAACATTGTCATACCGCAGCAAATCGGCGCGCGTGATGTGGCTTTCCCTTTTATGAATTCGCTCAGTTTCTGGCTGACAATGGCCGGCGCCCTGTTAATCATGACCTCTTTGGGCGTGGGCGACTTTTCCCAAGCCGGATGGTCGGGATATGCTCCACTTACTCAGAAACAGTACAGCCCCAGCGTAGGAGTAGACTACTGGATATGGTCCTTTCAGATTGCCGGTGTCGCTTCGACTTTGACCGGCATCAACTTCCTCGTTACCGTTATAAAGATGCGCGCTCCAGGCATGACGTTGATGCGGATGCCGTTATTTGTCTGGACTACTACCTGCACGAATGTTCTCATAGTTTGGGCATTTCCGGTTCTGACGGCCGCTTTGACCATGCTGACATTCGATCGCTATTTGGATATGCACTTCTTTTCCAATGATCTGGGCGGAAATATGATGATGTACGCCAACCTGTTCTGGACCTGGGGACATCCTGAGGTATATATCCTGATTTTACCGGCTTTTGGGGTGTTTTCGGAAGTCGTTCCCACTTTCTCGGGAAAACCGCTGTTCGGCTATAAATCCATGGTGTACGCCACTGCGGTCATTATGATTCTGTCGTTTTCCGTCTGGGTGCATCATTTCTTCACCATGGGCGCCAGTCCGAACGTGAACATCGCTTTCGGAATCGCAACTATGGTGATTGCCGTCCCAACCGGAGTGAAAACCTTCAACTGGCTGTTCACCATGTACCATGGCCGCATACGGTTTACCACGCCGATGCTGTGGGCGCTGGCGTTCATCGTGACCTTCGCCGTCGGCGGCGCTACCGGCGTACTGTTGGCCATACCACCCGCCGATTACGTGCTCCATAATAGTTTATTTCTCATAGCCCATTTTCATAATGTAATTCTTCCCGGCGCCCTGTTCGGGTTATTTGCCGGTTACTACTATTGGTTTCCCAAGGCCCTCGGCTTTCGTTTGAAGGAAAGTTGGGGCAAGCGCGCATTTTGGTGTTGGGTGATCGGCTTTTATCTTGCTTTTATTCCCCTCTATGTGCTGGGTTTTATGGGTATGCCGCGCCGTATGGCCTATTACGCCAACCCGGCTTGGCATCCCTATCTGCTCATTGCGGCTTTGGGCGCTGCGGTGATCGCGGTCGGCATTCTGTTTCAGGGAATTCAATTGCTCGTGAGTATTAAAGAGCGCCGCGCCCTTGCCGATCCTACGGGCGATCCCTGGGACGGCCGCACCTTGGAGTGGCTGACGTCTTCCCCTCCTGCGGAGTATAACTTCGCAAAAATACCCGTTGTAAACGGAATTGACGCTTTTATGGAGATGAAGGAAAAGGGTATCGCTTATGACCGGCCGGAGCGGTATACCGACATTGAGATGCCGAAAAACACGCCGCACGGTTTGATTATCGGGGGATTTGCTTTCCTCTTCGGATTCGCGGTGATCTGGTATATCTGGTGGCTGGCCATAGCGACTGCATTAGGCATCATCGTGACGGTAATTGCCCGCTCCATGGACGATGACATCCACTATATTATACCTGCGGCCGAAGTCGAGCGAATCGAAGATGAACGGTATCGACAATTGGCCGCCATCGCAAAATGACGCGCCCTCAAACGAATAGAGTAACCATTCACTCGGAACAGCACAACCATATGTAGTTACCTATGGAGAGATCGGGAGAGGAGATGTGTCTCCCTTCCGGATCTCTCCGGACTCAGAATCGCCTCAAGCCGGGTGAGCGATTACCGAACAGTCCATCACAAAACCTGTAGCGGAGATGTACATGGTGACAATAGAGGCTTCGACCATCGGCGTCGCTCATAACCAAGAAGTTGAACATCCCGATACGATTGAGATACAGACTTTGGGATTTTGGCTCTATCTTATGAGCGATCTCATCATATTCGGAACGCTGTTCGCCACGTATGCGGTCCTGGGCCGCAACTTCGCAGGCGGCCCAACAGGGAAAGATTTATTTGAACTGCCCTACGTTGCGGTTGAAACCGCGCTTCTGCTGTTCAGCAGCATAACGTATGGTCTCATCATGCCGGCCGTGTACGACGGCAGGAAAAAAGGGGTTCTGATCGGGCTCGCCGTTACCTTTCTGCTGGGGCTTGGATTTGTCCTCATGGAGATCAACGAGTTTCACGGCCTGATCGCCGAGGGTCATGGACCGAACGTCAGCGCCTTTCTTTCGAGCTATTTCACGCTGGTAGGGACTCACGGCGCTCACGTGACTTTCGGACTTATCTGGATGGCGGTCATGATGATTCAGGTGGCCACCAAAGGATTGACCTCTCCCGTTCAATCACGGTTATTGCGTCTGAGTATGTTCTGGCACTTTTTAGATATAGTCTGGATCGGCATATTCAGTGTCGTCTACCTGATGGGAGTTATGTAAATGAGTCAAGCGGCTATTGACGGCTCCGGCGCCGGCAGGGGAAGCGTCAAATCATACCTGACCGGATTTGTTTTCTCCCTCATTCTGACCGCGGTTCCTTTTGCACTGGTGATGAGCAGCGCCTGGTCGTCGTCGGTAACCTTGGCCGTCATCGTCGGCGCAGGTATCGTGCAGATTTTGGCACATCTTCACTATTTCCTCCATCTGGACGCTTCATCGGCCGCGCATTGGAATATAGCGGCCTTAATTTTCACCATATTGATCATGATTCTTTTCGTCGGCGGAAGCATTTGGGTCATGGACAGCCTGAATTATCGAATGATGTGACGTAACTGTTCTCCAGAATAACTGCCGGCATGCGGAACTATGTGTGGGACGGTCTCGATGAGAGATCGCTTCCCTTCCGGCTCTTACCGGGTGCAGCGTCTCAGACCGATGAATGATTACGATATGAGAATGCCTGAACGGATTAAAGACTACGTATCGCTCGCGAAACCGTGGATCATTCTGGGTAACCTGATATCTGCTGCGGCAGGGTTTTTTCTTGCCTCCAAAGGGCGTATTGATGGTCTTGCTCTGACTGCGACGCTCATCGGTATATCCCTGGTAGTCGCTTCCGGTTGTGTTTTAAACAATTGTATCGACAGAAAAATAGACCGCAAAATGGTCCGGACACGCAGCCGCGCCCTTGCCAGGGGCGTAATCCCCCTGAAGAGCGCCGTAACTTACGGAATAATTCTGAGCGTTTTGGGCATGGCTGTGCTTATTGTAATGACAAATCCGCCGACCGTTATTACCGTGGCCGCGGGTTTTGTCATTTATGTGGCCGTGTATAGCATGTACATGAAGCGCAGTTCCGTGTACAGCGCATTGGTCGGCAGTCTGGCGGGAGCTGCGCCGCCCCTTGCGGGATATTGCGCCGCCGCCGGTCGTTTCGATCTGGGAGCGGTGATAGTCTTTTCAATGTTCTGCCTATGGCAGATGCCTCACTGCTACGCCATCGCCGTTTTTCGGCTCGAGGACTACACAGCTGCGGGAATCCCGGTTCTGCCCGCGAAGAGAGGCACAGCCGCCGCCAGAAAGCATATAATCGGCTATATCTTGGCCTTTACGGTCGCTACACAGTTGCTGACCTTGGCCGGCTACACTGGGTATGGTACCTTCGCGGTAGTGACGGTGTTGGGCCTGTCCTGGCTGTCCCTGGCGTGGTGGGGGTACAGGGCGTCCGATGAGCGGCTCTGGGCAAAGAAAATGTACATCTTCTCCATAGTCACGATAATCATTCTGAGCGTTACGATTTCAGTCGATTACACGGCATAGGTCCAGTCGGTAACGTCTTTGAAAGGAATCTTAGCGAGAGGCTTTATACCAATGCGCAGCCAAAGAAGTAATATCGGGGAGAACCTTCTTGAAAGAAGGCTTCTCCCCGAACCCCTCTCCAAGAACTTTTAAATGGCCGAAACCGGCTTTTCTCAAGGAGAAAAGGCCGCTTTCGGCATATT
>JBBRBO010000049.1:0-24315 GCA_038205805.1 Desulfomonilales bacterium | reverse complement strand
GAGGCTGCTCTGCGCCCGGTTCGCCACGGAGGGGAGACTCATCTCCCCTCCGAACCACCCCATCGTGGTTGAGACGGAGCAGCCGGCCAGCGAGAAGCATTTGCCTTTGGGTCTTCTCCCGGCTTTGACAAACAGTGTTGGACGGAGAGAAAGAACTCTCGATTACAGACCCTATTTCTGGTGTAATCACATTGTGAAAGTTTTTGGGGAGGGGTCCGGGGAGGAGCCTTTTTTTAAAAAGGCCCTCCCCGGATACTCTCTTTCCCTCTTCTCTCTTCTCCCCCTCTCTTCCCTCTCTTCCCTCTTCGCCCTCACAAAAAAGGAGTGCAAATGGCTACGGATGTATATCGGAGTTTAGATTTATTTGACTGGAGCGGTGGATTGCGTAATCGCAGGCGCAACCCGCTCTTGAATTCGGTGAACACGGTGTCTGCGGGTGAGAATGTGGAGCTGGATGAGGCCGGGGTTCGCACGCGTGGTGGGTATAGTGTGGTGAGTGACGAGTCGTTGCCTCGGTGGGAGGTTCGGTATCTTGAGCAGGTGCGTTTTCCGTCGAACGAGTCGTCGTATTTACTGGCGCAGTTGACGGCCCCGCCGCCGGTGTTTCGGAGCCTTCAGGCGCCCATTGCACGCAGTGAGCACACTGCCGTATGGGATTCCGTTGGTGGGCGTATGTTGGTGTTTGGGGGTCTTGGGGAGGACTGCTCGACCACGCTCGATGACCTGTGGGCGTTCAATCCGGACGACGGGTCTTGGCGTGAGCTTACACCCGCCGAGGATCTTCCTCCGGGTCGATGTTCCCATACGGCGGTATTCGACCCTGAACGCAACCGCATGGTGGTATTCGGCGGGACCGGGAGCACGGGCGCCCTGGGCGACCTCTGGGTGTATGATTGCGAATGGGATTGCTGGAATCAACACCCCGCCGGCGGGGATGTCCCCGAGGCGCGGCGTCGCCACACCGCGATCCTCACTCCTTCAGGGGGAATGCTCGTGACGGGCGGGCTCGGGAGAGCAAGCGTGCTTTCCACCGAGGACGTCTACACCCTGGACCTAGAGTCGTTCACCTGGAGCGTATCCACTGCAAGCGGCCCCGCTCCTCGCTGCGACCATGTGGCCGTCTGGGCCGTAGGCGGTATGCTCATGTTCGGCGGTCACAACCACGAGATCCAGTACAAGGAAACATGGCTCTATACCGGCGCTCAATGGATTTCCAAGGCGGGGTTCCCGACGGATCACCCCACAATCGGTCCAATCAATCACGCAGGGGTCACAGCGGAAGGTAAGGTCTTCAGTTGCTTCGGGCAGCTCTACACGAACCCGGACAACCCCGCATGGCTGATGATTTACGACCCGGAACTGAACACCTGGTCCGCTGCGGCAGTGGAAGGCCAAGCGCCGACGCCGCGTGGCGATCACTCGTGCGTGCGCTCGGATGTGGGCGAACTCATCATGTTCGGCGGCGTGGAACTCGAGGACGGAACCCCCAAGTATCCGTTGACGGTCCTCGCTGAAACGCTCACTTTATCGAGCGTTATCTTCGGGGGCGCGGGCGAATCGGCCCTATTCGCATCAGATACCCGCTTGCCCACACCCCAAGCGGTCTTCACCAAGATATTCGATCTCGGCAAAGGCGCGGGGCTCGTTTCCACGGCGGTTCTGGGGGATCGCTGCGTCATCACCGAAGGCGTCAACCACCCGCCCCTGGTGTGGGGAGGCGCCATGGCCGACGACGGCCGTGACTGGATGTATCCGAAACAGGCCCTCGTCACAATGGACGGCGAACACTACTACGACATCTCCGCCCAAGCCCTGGACAGCGACGTGGACGCGGCCGCCCAAATCGGCGGCGTATCGGCCGGCGGGCATTTGGCCGTGTGTTGCGACATGCCCCAGATAGAGGGCTTTTACGTGGAAGTCAAAACCCCCAACAGCACCGACGCCGGCAGCCAACACAACGTCAACATAGACCTGGTATTCACCCAAGACAACCTCTACGATCTGGAAAACTTCAAAGGCGGTGTGGATCGCTGGGTTCAGGTTTCGGGAACGGTGGGCGCCTTGGAAGGCCCGCCAAAAACCCCCATCGCCGCGGTCATCAACCTGGGAGGTTCACCCAACAAGGTGAAGATCGCCTGCCCCGATCACGGATTAGCATGGGGACACTACGTCACCATCCGCAATTCCGGGGAATACGACGGCGTGTACGTCCTGGAAGCCGAGACAACGGGAACACACCTTGCCGTCCAGCACGCGTACGTCCCGCTGGTCTTCGGCCCCGAGGCCGAGATCCGTCAACGTAGGAAATCACCCGCATGGTCAGGCGACCCGGACATCAAGCAGAACCAAAACATCGTTACGAACGGCGGGCAATCCACAATAAAGAATATCACCTCAGGGCCTATCGGTGAGGGAGTTATCGAACTCTTTGACCCGCTCCCTACGGCATCCGTCGTCGGGATTCACGGGCTGGCCTTGAGCGGTTCGCGGTTGTCCGTGGCCCAGCGCTCCGGGCCGACTTTCGGGGCGTCCATCGAGATCAACTCGGCCCTTGCCGGAGCCGAGCTGCCCTTCCCCACCATGGAAAGCTTCACCGTGCGGCAGGTCATCGCCGCGGGCGAACTCACGGCCTCGGGTTCGTACGTTCGGGTTAGGCTGAAGGCGTCCGATCTCACCCGACAGGTGGGGCTCGCCTTTCCGAACCAGGGCTTCACCTTGTCCCATTGCTCGATTGTGGAACGGGCCGGAAGCACGGCGGACGGCGTGCGCTCCCCCACACCCATAACCTTCAACAACGGAGCGGCCGGTTGTTCCGTGGCCAAGGGGCAATCCATCGTGAGTGATCCTATCGCCTTCAGCCTCGATAAGACCAAAAGCCACCTGCTCATTATGGATGTGGCCAAGTCGCCGGCGACGCGAATAACCGTGGCCGCGGAACGAACCGTGACCGTGTCCACGGGCGCCTACATCGAGGCCCTATCCGGTGTGGGGCAAGGCTACTATATCCGCTCGACTGCATGCGACGGCGGGGAACCGGCCGAGGAAAGCTGGGACAAACGCACAGTGGCCGGGTTTCGGGATCTCACGCGGGCCACCGTGGGCTACGGCTCGACAATAGGCCTGAGCAAGATCGAAGCGGCGGCCGGATTGCCCACCCCTGCGGGATTATACGTGGCCGCCACGAACGGCGACTCCGCCATCGGCCTCGGTGGAGCGGACACCTTTGTCGGCGTGACCGTCACGGAACAAAGGCCCGGGGCGTCCTCGATCTGGTACGCCGTGAGTCTCAGCAATCAACAGGACTTTGTGATATTCAAGGATTCCCAATGGCGCCCCATAGCGAGGCTGAACGCAGGGGTATGGCAGTGCAACACCGGCGCGGCGGGCTCGAACCTGTGGGTAAACGTTGTCGGCGGCGCCAAGTTCGCCGGTCTCAAGCAGGCTATGGGACTGAGCCAAAACCGCATGACCGCAGCGGAACTCAACGCCGTCACACCCGAGCAATGGGAGCAAACCGGCGGCGTGACCCCTGGAGTGACCGCCTCGACCCACTTTGCGTTCGGCTTTACGGCGGACGGCCCCAACGCCCCGTGCGTGAATTCCGTGCGAGTGACCTACCGAGACGCAGGGACCACCACCGTGGAAGGGCTCACAAGCCGCGGCTGGATGGGCGGCGAAGGCTGGAGCGATAACACCCAAGTGGACGGCGCTTCTCTCGGGCAATCCGGGAGCATCGTCTACAACGGCTCGACTCCCTTCGAGGCTGAATACGCCTGCGTCAACGGCATACCGGGCTTTTGGTTCAGGTTCAAGACGAACGGCACCTCACCGGACGCCTCCATCACGCGGATCATGTTTAAGGCGCCCTGTCAGCCGCTCCGGAACATCGCCGCAACAGCAGCGACCCCCGCCGGCCTTGTGGTGAGCAAAACCGGCCCAGCAGGGACCATGCGCACCTGGCGTCCCCCCGGCGACGACGCCTCAGCCTACGCGAGCTTTCCCACGCCGCTCGCCGCAGCCACGGACTTCCTCTATGTGGCGTCGGACCTGCGCTACAACGGCCTGGAACTTGCCCCCTCGGCTGCGAATACCAGGGAAGCTACCCTCACGGTGGAGTATTGGAACGGCGTCGTGTGGGTGAAGCTCGACGCCAAAGACGCCACAGCCGTGAACGGCGTGACACTCGCGACAACCGGCCGCATCACATGGAAGGCGCCCGATGACTGGAAGACATGCGTCCCATTTGACGTGTCCGCGACCTTCGGGTACTGGCTCAGGCTCCATGTGGACCGCGACCTCTCCCCTGAAACCTCCTTGGCGGATTGCCGGGTCAGCTCCCTGCCCGACCCCATTGCCAAGCACACCTTTGCCGCAACGTTAGGCGGCAGACTGGCCCTTGCCCGAAGACCCGACTCCGCGGACCGCCTCGACATTTCGCGGCCCCTCGAGCCATACGGCTTCTGCGGCCCCGAGGCGTTCTCCCTACGCACGGGAGGCCGGGACTCCATCCAGTGCGTTGTCGCCGCATGGAACAGCTTGCTTGTGGGGAATAGCTCCGATTGGCGGCAGCTCAAGGAGTCCGGCGGCGGCCTTTCCTTGGATCGTGTCGAGGCCGCTCGGCATGTGCCGGTCAGCGCCGACGCAGTGGTGAAGGCCCCGGTGAGCGGCTTTTCCGACGGCGATCGCTACGGGCTGTACTTCATCAACCGCTACGGGGCGTTCGTTTCCACGGGCCTCCATGTGGATTCCCTGTGGAACACTTCGCGGGGCGGCTCAGTGTCCGATGGTGTGGATTGGTGGGATCCTCAAGCAATCCCGCGGCTGGACATCGAGCGCCTGGGACTCTCGCGAGGCGAATATCTCCCCCGACGGAACTGGATCATTTGGGCCGTCCCCATGATCCTGGATAACGAGAACACCCCCGCGGGCTCGAACAATCGCCTCATCATCTATGACTTGGCCCTCCGAGCGTGGCTCCCGCCCGCCGTGATCGGCGCCTCTTCCCTGTGCGGGGCATACAACTACGCCGGCCAAGCTCCCGCTCGCCTGGGAGACTTCGGGCTACTCTTCGGTGACACGCACGGTCGCGTGTTCCGACTCTTCGGCCCATCCGACCGATCGGACCACGGCCGGCCTATCCCCTGCTCATTCGAAACGGGTTGGCTCCACTTCGGAGCCCCGGACGCGGAAAAGACCCTGCGGAAGCTCCATGTCCACGGGACATCCACGGCGCCCGTCACCGTAACGGCCCTCACGGAACGCAACCCCAACCCCGTGGACCTCATGACCCTGACCAACCTCATGAACCCGGAAACGGCCTTCACACGAGCCGGCGGAGCCATCAACGTCTCAGGCCGCTTCATCAAACTGAAATTCACATCAACCGACCGAATGGAGCTCTTCGGCGTCCAGATTGAATACGCCCTCTCCCGCTTCTGGAGCGGCTAGACGGGAGAAGAGAAGAGAGGAGAGAGGAAAAGAGGGAAGAGGGAAGAAAGGCAAGAGTGAAACAAATTTCCGAGGAGGGCCTTTTTGGAAAAAGGCGTCTTCCCGGACCCCTCCCCAAAAACTTTGTATGCGATTACACGACTGGCGAGGTTCGCATCAAGCAGCGCTTTCTTCAGTGCAAGGTCGGGGTCGAAAATACAGGAGCGAGAAGAAGCGGGGCGAATTCACGAGAGCGGCGGTTTCCAAGCGGGAACCTACTTCACAAAACTTTCACCAACTTTATTCCTATGAATCGCATAGGAATAACCTCCCAAACGAGAAAAGGAGCAATCATGGCAATGCCTCAGTATGCGTCCGGTAACTTGATGTACGGCGAAAGAGCCGCATGGCCCCGCAGCTACGGTTCTTCGTATTCCGTGAGGGCGCCGCGGAGCCGCAGAACAACGGCGGCCTACCCCCGCGGTTCGGGGCAATCAAACACCCGGTCACTCCGCAAGGTGCGCACGAGCGACACGGCCCTCGAACAGGCCCAACGTCGCGCAATCGAACTGGACCTCGAACAAAAGCGCCTCACTGTGGAAGCCGAACGAAGACGCCTCGAAACCGAAACGGCCTCCCGACTCCAAAATCAAGACGACCGCAACTACTGGACGTACTTGACCAATAAGTCAGCGTTAGCGTCCAAAATCGGCCAACACGGAGCCAACTGGACCTCCGGCGATGAACACATGCGCGACTACCTCGCCGTCAAACTCGGACTCCTCAAACCCATCCAACGCAAAGTAGGCCGCTAAGGAGAGAGAGAGAGGCAGAGGGAAGAAGAGAAGAGAGAAGAAGGAAAGAGAATTTCCGGGGAGGGCCTTTTTGGAAAAAGGCTCATCCCCGGCCCCCTCGCCAAAAACTTTCGATGCGATTCCACAAGAGACGGTATTCACAACAAGAAACGCTTACTTCATGTGAGATTTCGAGGCCGAGAATACAATCGTGGAGAAGAATGCAGCTGCGTTTACCTCGTTGAACACAACCTCACATGTGACGATGGGGTGGTCCGGAGGGGAGATGATACCAATGTGCTATCGAACGAGGAATATAGGTGAAGGACATTTTTGTAAGAGCAGGTTTCATCTTTGTTCTACCCGTCGGCTTTCTCCTCATGAAGATGGGCCGGGTCATTCGACTCTTTCCTTTCCCTATTTTAATCCCTTGACACCCGAACTCGCTAGGATTAGATTGGCCCTACGGTAGCATACCTTGTTAGTTCGTGTTATTATGTCTTTCCCAAACAAGATGCGCCGATCCATGACGCAACCCGCTGGGTTTCCTCGCACTTCCTTCTGCGTGAGGATCCGTCACAAAAACATTCCGTGAGGTGCTCCACATTGTTCACTCTCTTGATACGTCCTGAAGATACGGTTGTTGATTGCGCCGGTGAAGACGCCCCTTCCCGACACTATACGGAACTGTTGCCGCAGGATCTCGTCGTCGATGTGCACGCGGCCGATATTGGAGCGTTCAATCAGCGGGCGCTCGGGATAGTTCCCCAAGGAAAAGCGGCGGATGAAGCGCTCCATGTGAGCGGTCTTTTTGCCGATTTAGCTGAACATCCGCTCTCGAACGCAATTGACGAGCGCCGATTGTGGGAAGATGTTGGAAGAGACATGGCCCTCCTCGCGAGTGATCCGAATATTCCGGATTCTCGGGAAGTCATCGCAATCACGATAAAGCCTCGGCGCGTCCGGCGTCCGGCGGTTTTGCTGTCAGCCTTGATCCACACCACATTGATCGGGTTCATGGCTTTCTATCCGGCGGCGAGTGTGGGCGGCTCCCAGGGAGGAACGGGCAATGTCATCATGATGCGGATGGTGGCCGAAGAAGAGGTTGTTCCTCAAGATCCCAGCCCCGGCTCCATAGACTCGGCCGCTTCCGCTCCCGCAAAGGCAAAGAATGAGGAGCGGCCGCAAGAACAGTCCCCTGATCCTGTGAAGATTGAGCAGGAGATTCCCGAACCCTCTCCGGAACCCGCCAAGATTGTTGCTCAAGAGAAGCCGACGGAGAAAGAGAACGGAAACGCCCCGCAGGATTCTGCAGCAAGCCTGCCCTCCACGGCAAGTGAGGAACGCCGCGCAATCGCGGCCGCCGGCCGGCAAGGAGACGTCTTTGACGCTCAGGTCATTTCCGCTATACGCGAGGCGATCTTCTTTCCAAAGGCCGCTCTGAACAAACGCAACCACGGAGAAGTCGTGGTCGCCTTCGCCATCATGAAAGACGGCTCACTAACGGACTTGCGGGTTACAAAACCGTCTCCATTTGCCGCTCTCAATGAATCCGCTCTCCAAATCATCGAAAAGGCAGCCAGAAAATTCCCTCCCATACCCCAAACCGTTTTCAAAGACAGGCTGGATTACGTAGTGCCCATCCTCTTTAAAGAGAAGAGGAGTTAACGGAGGCTATGGCTAAACATACGACGGAGACCGGCTCCTTGCGATGGCATAATAAAAAAAAAGGTATCACAAAAAACTTGACAAAATCTTTATGAAAGTATTATCTTGTCGGGAACCGTGCTACCGTAATGCGAAATAGGGTTTACTACTAAACTACTCCAACATCACATCCGAATTTAGGGATAGAGTAGCCGTTCACCACGTATCGACGCCCATGTGGAATTCCGTAAGGCACAGAGCCGCTCGAAGCCGAATGAACGACTACGAGAAAAGAGATTCCCGTCCCCCCGGAGGAAGTTTAGATATACGTCGCCGATAAACTCTATGCGTAGCTGATACCAAAGTGCTTTCCAACGAGTAACATTGGTGAAGACTCTTTTTGGGAAGGTAGGTTTTTTCGACGTCTATCTGAGAATGTTTAATATACCGAAACCGGCTTTTTCTCCTTGAGAAAAGCCGGTTTCGGCCATTTAAAAGTTCTTGGAGAGGGGTTCGGGGAGAAGCCTTCTTTCAAGAAAGTTCTCCCCGATATTACTTCTTTGGCTGCGCATTGGTATGAGTCACGTTGTAATCACGCCCAATTACTTTTAGGAGTCATCGAATAAGCTGAGAAAGGCCAATGAGGGATTTCCTCTTTGGATACACTGATACCGTTTCGCTGGCAAACAAGCAAAATCGGCGAAGATCGTTCTTGTAAGGTCGTTTTTCCTAACTTCTTTCTGAGAACATTGTTATTTGCCGAAAGCGGCATTTTCTGCTTGAGAAAAACCGGTTTCGGCAATTGCAAAGTTCTTGGAGAGGGGTTTGAGGAGAAACTTCTTTCAAGAAGGTTCTCCCCTATATTACTTCTTTGATTGCGAATTGGAATGATAAGGCTTACGTAAAAACCCCGTACGTCGCTGCCACGGCGCACAGGGTCGGCGGGAACAGGTTGAGCGTTCCCGTTTCCCGCCGTTATATTCGCCTTCATCACTCAAGTCAAGATTAAGTAAGATTTCGCCTGAAGAGCCTCACAAGCCGCTTTTCTCGTGAATGAATGTCTATGCTCAGGAAAGTAGGGCTGCTGTTCTCCTTTCCTTGCTGATGGAGGAGTATGTCGTGTTGCGTTCTATTATGTGGTTAAGTCTAGCGCTTTGTTTGCCCGCCCTCAGTGGGACGGCGTTTGCTCAAGGCGTCCCCGCCGGCTGTGGTCCCTTTCCCTGGACCGATAGCTGTTGTCCTCCGCCTCCCGCCCCACCCATTCGGCGGACGGTACAGGTGGATGTTCCTATTCCCAGCGCTCCGGCCCCGGCGTGTTTGCCGACCGGCGTCTGCCCGACGACGTGTTACCCGCCCCCATGTGCGCCGCCATGTCCCACTCGACCGGTCGAAGTGAAGGTGGATGTCCGGGTGCGGCCTGTTCCCTGTGGCGCTCAACCTCCGGATTCACAACTATGCGGCGATCCCCTGCGACCCTTGTTCGGCATAGTAGCCGCAACTATGGCGGCGCCGATTCGCATCCTCCAGTGCGTGTTACCGCCCCCGCCCATACCCAGACTACCATTGGGCTGTATGGCTCCGTCGCCTGGGTGTTTCAGCCCCGGATGCCCCCCAATGTCGGTCTCCTGCTGTGCTCCGCCCGCTCCCCCGCCGTGTAAAGTGCGACCCACATGCGCCCCCGCTTCGTATGCAAACGCTCCCGCGTGTTCCCCGGCGCTTCCTGGAAACTTCCCCTATCAACAGGGCCGACCGGCATTGAGGGGAGGCGCCGCACGATGAAGACTTGTCGATTGCGGACACTATTCCTGAATAGCAAACCAGTCGGTCTTGCTCTAAGCTCAGTGCGGGTAGGCAAGCCGGCCGGAAATTACCTTCTAAAAATACTATGTGTGTTCCTCCTGGTGGTCGGTTCATCGGTCATTGAAGACCTTCAGGCTATTGCCCAAGATACCCGACAGCGAGAGTTAGAACGCGTTGAGATCAATCCACCGGCTCGACGAGCGACGCCTCGGCGGGCGGCTCCGGCTAGAGGTTCAGGTTCCGGAGAAACCAATACGTCCGAACAAACTGAGTCAACGCCTCCCGCAGACGCCCGAGCAGGGGCGCGTGGAGCCGGTTCAGGCTTGTTATCCACGCTTCCGGGCTTGTCGGTTGTTAGGGACAAGTCGACCGTATCCACGAGCGCAACCTCTCTCCCGTCACAAGTTCAGATCATCAACAGACAAGACATTGAAGGACTTGTAGCCCGAGATGTTCCGGACCTTCTAAAGCAAGTGGCGGGCATGACGGCGACTACCTTTGGCCAGGGCGACATCGGCGCGCCCTTTGAAATGCGCGGCTTTTTTGGACAACACGGGGCCGACATCGGCATATTTGTGGACGGCGTGCCGCAGAACTGGCCTTTTCACACCGAACACCAAGGAGCTGCGGATATAGCGTATCTGACCCCGGAGATGATCGAGAGAATCGAAATCATTAAAGGCCCGTTTTCAGCGCTGTACGGCAACTTCGCTTTGGCCGGCGTGGTTAATATCATCACTAGAAATTATCAACATTCTCAGAGTCTTACCGTCACGGGAGGAACATTTGGGGCGTACCGTGGTGTAGGGATTTTCAGCAGCGATAGATGGATTCCTACTCCGTTTCTGGTGAACGAACTCTACCGAACGGAAGGCTACCGGAATAACTCCTCGTATAAAAGATGGAGCCCTTTCAATAAGGTGTCGTTTCCAGTGTGGGGCGGGAATCTGTCTCTCAGGCTGAATTATTTCACTTCAACCTGGGGCGCCCCCGGCTATATCGGTCTTGAGGATCTCAGGAAGGGACTTGTCGATCCCGTGGCCGCAATAAATCCCCAGGATGGCGGCTCTCAGGGTAGGTATTCCTTTGTAATGAACTATTCGCCGCTGTGTGGTGAAGCGGGATTGTATGCGACGGCATACGTCGAAAACTATCAGCCCGTACGGTTCGCCACCTTCCAATCGAATCCACCGCCTATTCCTGCGCCGCCTATCACCCAATGGAATGCCGTGGATGATCGAACCCATTGGGGCGGTCGCATCTACTACAACTTCGTCTTCTGCAACTTCGCCTCCCTGATAGCAGGCGGCGAAACGAGACAGGACAAAGGTTCGTCGGCCACATACGACGCCATTGATAGAGAAATAATCAAGCCGAATTACCGTTACGATCTCAGGCTGTCAAATTGGGCGTGGTTTCTTCAAGGGCAGTTAAGAATAGCGGACTCGGTGAAACTGGTTGGCGGCGTGAGACGCGATTGGTTTCGGTACTATATAGATAATACGGTGAATCCAGCGAACAGCGGAGTAGCCACCCCCATTATCACCAGCCCGAAGGCAGGCATAGTTATTACACCCCGAGAAGGCATTAACATCTTCGCCAATAAAGGGTTCGGTTTTCGCACCCCTACGGCTCAGGAGCTGTCACCGGTCACTGGGCCGGCGGGTTTCAATCTTCAACCGGCCGTAATCGACACGTTCGATGCGGGATGCAATATGTGGCTGTTCGATAGCTTGTATCTGGCGGTAGCCGGCTATCAGACGTATTTCCAAAAAGAAATCGTGACGATCAACGATACCCCCAAGAACGTGGGCAATACAAAGCGAGAGGGGTACGAAGTGGAAGGTAAATTTTATGCCTCCAAAGATGTTCTCCTTTTCGCAAATGTAGGCTGGGTTGACGCCAAGGTAGTGGACCCCACGGTTCCAGGTCAGACTTTAGTGCCGCAGACCTCTGAATGGATAGTCAAAGGCGGCATTCAGATAACCAAAGATTTCTGGGACTGCCGGAGATTGCGCCTGGATGCGTATTACAACTATCTGAGCGCAGGCCCCAACTATCTGGGAAATAGCCCCATCCCCTATTACGGCTCCGATTATGACGCCTATTTTTTCAAGCTAACCTACACGGAACCCGCATGGTCGGCGTTTATAGGGGCAAAACTGCAACCCCGGCGCTTGGCTTCGGATTTTTACAATACCACCAGCAATCAACTGACACTGGATCCCAAGCCGCTATGGGATGTTACGGAGTGCGGCTTTACGTGTAACTTTTGGTAGGCGCCGACGCGCCCTCAACCATTCACACGGCAACGCCTCAACACCAAATTCGAAGACTATTCCAAAGGAGAATAAAAATGCTGAGAACAATAACTACCATGATGTTGGCTGCGCTTTTCGTAGGTAATTACGCCTTTGCCCATGACGCATGGATCGAGAGTAAGAATGGTAAGCCCACAGTGGTGTATGGACACGGCGCCAAATTGGAATCCTATGATCCGCAAAAAGTGAAAGAAGCCAAGGCTTTTGACTGTGAGGGGAAAGAAATACCCGTGAAGATCGACCGTCAGGCAAGCGGAGTTACCTTAGATAGCGCCAAAACGCCTACAATGGTTGTTGTGTTTTTCGATAACGGGCCGTGGGTCCAGACCACCGATGGTTGGAAGAATATGGGCAAACAAGAAGCCCTAAAGCAATTTTCGGTGGTGGACTCTTCCAAGAACCATAAGTTCGCCAAGGCTATTTTCACCCCGTGCGACACTCCCGCCAAGCCTACAGGCGTACCCTTCGAGATAATCCCGCAAAAAGATCCCTTAACCGTTAAAGTCGGCGAAACGTTGCCGGTGAAAGTTCTGTTGGAAGGCAAACCCGTCAGCGGCGTGACGGTCAGTTCAGGCGACGCAGGTCACGATAACGCTAAAAATTTACCAAAAACAAACGAAAAAGGCGAAGCCGGAGTAGTCATTGACAAACCCGGTCGCCAAATCATCATAGCTTCTCATAAGGCTCCTCTCAAAAACGATCCCGACGCGGAAAACCTCAGCCTTAGCGCTACATTGACCTTTGAGACACACTGATGCGAAGAATAATCCTTTACTCCGCGCTGCTTACGCTCCTGGTCGTATCGGGAGCGCAAGCCCATTCCGTGGAATACCGCATCGAGAACCGCGGTGTCAGCGCACGTTTCTTCTTCGTGTCGAACGATCCCGTAAGTTACTCGTCATACGAGATTTTTGGTCCGGACGATACTATCCCGTACCAGAAAGGCCGCACGGACAAGAACGGAGTGGCGGCATTCTTACCCGACCGCCCAGGGAAATGGCGTATCAAGGTCATAGCCGAATCCGATCACGGCGGCCATGCGGCGACTGTGGACGTAAACGTGGACAAAGGCCTCCTGGTGGACTCGTTCAGTAAACCGCTGGTGGCCACTTACCCGAAGCTCTTTGTGAGCGGAGGATTGCTCTTGAGCGCCTTCGGGGTCTGGGCGTTGTTCGCAGCTCGAAAGACTCGGCAGAAGGAACCGTCCACCGAGAATCCGCCCACCACTTGAATAGTATGGTGAACCATCTCACCAAAGGAGACACATTTTATGCTGGAAACGGCCGGCGCGGCCCTGCCGTTGCATCTATCGGATAAGCACGGTTTGCTCGCCATCATCATGGACGCCGGATGGGTAGTAAAGGGCGTAATGCTCATGCTTCTGCTCTTTTCGGTGATTTGTTGGGGCATTATTCTCAGCAAGGCGAGAACCCTGTCCAAGGCGCGCAAAGACAGCCGAAAGTTCCTTGACGCCTTCCGAGAGTTACGGAAGTTCTCGTTGCTCTATGCGGAAACCGAGCGATTTACCCACAGCCCCTTGGCGCATGTGTTTCGGGCCGGGTACGCTGAATTGAGTAGGATTTCACTCAGTCGGCAGTCTTCTTCCATAAACGGCTCGGACTCCCCTCAAGAACCTGAATACGAGAGGACCGGAATGGACAACGTCATACGCTCGTTCCAACAGGCGCTTATTACGGAACGGGGCCGATTGGAACGCGGCGTACCTTTCTTGGCTACCACAGGATCCTCAGCGCCGTTCATCGGACTATTCGGAACAGTCTGGGGGATTATGGAGGCGTTCCGCCAAATCGGCGTCATGAAGAGTGCTTCACTGGCCGTTGTGGCCCCCGGTATCGCTGAGGCCCTGATCGCCACCGCAGCAGGCTTGGCCGCAGCCATACCGGCCGTTATTTTTTATAACTACTTTCTGGGCCGAATCAACACGATCTCCGCGGAAATGGACAACTTCGCCTCGGAGCTGATCAACATCATCGAGAGAATCTATTGGACAAAGCGAGAGTCGGCCAATCGCGCAATCCCAAAGGCGCCCGAATAGTGAGGAATCCCCGTGGCCTTTAGTATGAACACCAACAACAGGGCGCCCATGTCCGAGATCAACGTCACCCCTTTAGTGGACGTTATGCTGGTGCTGTTGATTATCTTCATGGTGACGGCGCCCATGATGCAAGAGCAGACATCGGTGAATCTCCCTCAGGCCAAGGGAACGCCTGTGGATACAAAGAACGAGGTCGACAAGATTGTCATCACCATCTCGGCCCAGTCCAAGATCCTCCTGAACGACACCATCGTCACGGAAGAAGAACTCCCTCTACGAATAAAGGACATCACCGAAACAAAGCCCGACGCGGAAGTCCTGCTCCGTGCGGATAAAGGCGTTCAGTACGGTATTGTCGCTCGCGTCATTGCGAGGCTTACGCAGGCGGGAATCGTCAAGCTTGGGATCATGACCTCGCCGCCGGACCAGGCGCCTCCGTCGTGAGATAGTTTTCACCGCCGAAGGTCTGGGCTCACCAGGCCTACGGCGGCTCTCCGCGCGCAAAGTAGCATGGGAGCCTCCTTCCCCCGCCGGACTTCCCCATTCATCGTTCAAGATAGTTGCAGGCTTCCTGGTGAACGGTTACCATTCAGAGGAACAAGAAGTATTCACCGGGTTGATCCACCGGGCTTGAAACGCCTCTCGTGGGAATCTCCGGGCGTTTTCCATCTATCGGAACGGGGCAAGCAGTGAATTTCCTCATAACCGGCGCAGGCGGACTCATCGGCTCAGAACTGATTGCTTACTTTGCTCCACAGGCCGATTCGATCATGGGCGTTGACAACAATATGCGAGCGGACTTTTTCGGCCCGGACGGCGACGTCAGGTGGAATATTCGCCGCATCGAGTCAACCTGCTCGAATTTCAAGAACATCACCTGCGACGTCCGGGATCGGCCCACGATCCTCAAGCTGCTTCAAGACAACCCCTTCGATGCGGTGATTCACTGTGCGGCTCAGCCGTCCCACGATCTTGCGGCTACACGACCCTTCGATGACTTCGACGTGAACGCCGTCGGGACGCTCAACCTCCTGGAAGCGGTGAGACGATACCGCCCAAAGGCCGCGTTCGTGTTCCTCAGCACGAACAAGGTCTACGGAGACGGACCCAACAACGTCCCTCTCGTTGAACTCGAGACGCGCTACGATTACGCATCACCCGAGTTCCGGGACGGCATCCGCGAGGACTTCCCCATCGACCACTGCAAGCATTCCATCTTTGGGGCCTCAAAGGTCGCCGCGGACGTCATGACCCAGGAATACGGCCGTTATTTCGGCATGAACACCGTCTGCTTTCGCGGAGGCTGCCTCACAGGGCCGCATCACTCAGGGGTGAGTCTCCACGGATTCCTCAATTATCTCATCAAGGTAAATCTTCAGGGCGCCGTCTACACAATCTTCGGTTACAAGGGCAAGCAGGTGCGCGATAATATCCATTCCATTGATGTGGCCGGCGCAGTGGATCGCTATATTCGCGACCCGCGGCCCGGTGAGGTCTACAACCTCGGTGGAGGGCGACAAAACTCCTGCTCGATACTCGAGGCCTTCAAGCTGATCCGCGACGTGACCGGGAAAGCCATGCTCAGCGAATATGTGGACAAGGCCCGTGAAGGCGACCACATCTGCTATATCAGCGACATGGCGAAATTCAAGGGCCATTACCCCGGATGGGAAATCACGTCTTCGCTGCACGATATTATGACCGAAACGGCGCAGGCCTGGACCAAACGCCTGAAAGGCTAACCCATACCCATGCGTATACTCATCACCGGCGGCTGCGGATTCGTCGGGTTTAACCTGGCCGCGCACTTCATGAAGCTCGGCCATTCCGTGATCGTCGCGGACAACCTGGCCCGTCGGGGCTCGGAAACCAATCTCGCCGCGCTCCGTAAGCTTGGGGCGCCCTTTCACCATTGCGACATCCGCTGCCCTGAGGACGTGGCGGTCTTACCGGATGCGGACTGCCTCGTTGAGTGTTCCGCGCAGCCGTCGGTGGTGTCGGGATACGAGCGACCCCTCTACGACATTCAGAGCAACCTCATGGGAGCGGTAAACTGCCTCGAGCTATGCAGGACTCGTCGTATGGCTATGATCTTCCTCAGCTCCAGTCGGGTCTACTCCGCGGATCTGCTCAACAACCTGCCTCGCATCGAAACCGAAACCCGTTGGAATTGGCTTCCTATGCCGCCCGACATCATTGTCTCCGGCTTCGACGCCCACCTGGGGATAAGCGCGGAGTTCTCCCTAGCCGGAGCGCCCAAGACCATCTATGGCGCATCCAAGGTCGCGGCGGACCTTCTGTGTCAAGAATACGCCCACGCCTTTGATCTCCCCATTGTGGTGAACAGGCTCGGGGTCATAGCCGGCGAGGGGCAATTCGGGGTGGTAAATCAGGGCTGGCTCACCTATTGGGCAATGGCCGCGGTCTTTAAGCGACCGCTCACCTATTTCGGCCATTTGGGTAAGCAGGTAAGAGACATCCTCTTCATCGAGGACCTGTGCCGCCTTCTGGAAACCCAAATCAATCACATAGACACATGGGCCGGCGCAGTATGGAACGCAGGCGGCGGCAGAGAAAGCTCCTTATCGCTCCTAGAAGCCACGGCCCTCTTCGAGCGGCTCACGGGCCGAACCCTTGCGACGACCTACGCCCCCCGGACCCGCCGCGGAGACGTGGTCATTTACATCACGGACAACTCCGCCGTGTCCCGAGACTTGGCGTGGCGTCCCACTCAGCCCCTAGAAACCGGAGCCCAACGCATCCTCCACTGGGTCACGGACAACCAGGACGCCCTCACCCGCGCGGGCTTGTAATGCTGGAATACCGGAAGCTTACCGAGGCTTTATCACAAGCGTGCGGGATCCGCCCGTTTTCCGGAACGGCAAGGAAAGCCTTTGGCCGAAAAATGAGCAAAAAAAATGCCCGTTTCATATAAAAACGGGCGAAGGAAGGATTAGGTTTGGTTTGTCGCTGAGGAAGAAAAAACCATTTTCCAGCATACTTGTCAAGGCTTTTTAAATCAAAATATCTTGTTTTTGTGATTCTTAATAGAGAAGATATTCATATGTTACCGATTATGCTTTGGTTTTCGTTTAGTTGAGTTTTCAGCTCTCGTACGCGCTCACTCGGCCTACGCGCAGAGCCAAGCGCCCCTCACCGGCAAGCAAGTGATATTGGGAGGCTCATTTGTGTAAAGTAGGTCTTCCGAATTTCCGTCTAATGACATTCACTATTCGCCGAAAGCGGTATTTTCTCCTTGAGAAAAGCCGGTTTCGGCAATAGTAGAAGTTCTTGGAGAGGGGTTTGGGGAGAACCTTCTTTAAAGAAGGTTCTCCCCAATATTCCATCTTCACTCTTCACCGCCGCTGCGCAAGGCTTTGCGGCCGATGTCTCGTCGGTATTGGACGTTCTCCCACGTAATCTTATCTACCCCCCGGTAAACGAGGTCGATGGCCGCAGCGATGCCCTTTGCCTTTGCGGTCACACCCAGGACACGGCCGCCCCAGTTCACCAGTCGGCCTTCCTTAAGGGCGGCGCCCGCATGAAATACCTTTATGTCCCCGAGGCTTTCCGCCTCTTCAATGCCCGTTATGGGGTAGCCTTTCTTGTACTCGCCGGGATAGCCCCCTGCGGCCATAACAACGCATACGGCGTCTTCAGGGAACCACTCGAGGGTCTCACCCCCGAGACGTCCTTCTACGGCGGCCAAGAGCGGCCTCGTGAGGTCGCTCTTGAGGCGATACAGCAGCGGTTGAGCCTCCGGATCACCCATACGCACATTGAATTCCAAGGTGGAGGGCTCGCCGTCCTTAATCATTAATCCCGCATAGAGGAACCCGCTGAAGGGAGCGCCTTCGGCCTTGAGCGCCTCCACCGTAGGGATCATGATGGTGTTCATCACTTTGTCGTGGATCTCGGGAGTAATCACCGGCGCAGGGGAATACGCGCCCATCCCGCCCGTGTTCGGGCCGCAATCGTTATCGAAAATAGCCTTGTGATCCTGGGAGCCCGCAAGCGGCAAGACAGTCTCGCCGTCCGTGAAGGCGATGAAGGAAGCCTCCTCACCTTGGAGACACTCTTCGATGACCACCTTATTTCCTGCGGAACCGAAAACCTTGTCTCGTAATACGGCGTTGAGCGCAGCGAGCGATTGTTCCTGATCTGCGCATACGAACACGCCCTTCCCTGCGGCCAAGCCGTCGGCCTTCAGCACGATGGGGCCGTTCCGGGCTTTCAGATACCGTTCAGCGGCCGCGTAATCGTCAAAGACCTCGAAAGGGGCGGACGGGATATTGTATTTGGCCATGAGTTCTTTGGCGAAAACCTTGCTGCCCTCGAGCCTTGCGGCCTTTGCCGATGGGCCGAACACCTTCAGGCCGGCCGCTCTGAAGGCGTCGGCAACCCCGGCCACCAGCGGCGCTTCAGGACCGACAATGGTCACGTCAATTTTCTCGTCACGACCGAACTTCAGAAGCTCAGGGATATTCTCAGAGGCTATGTCGATATTCCTGCACTTGGGTTCTTTGGCCGTGCCGGAGTTACCGGGAGCGACGAACACGTCCGTTACATCATCCGATTGCGCCATTTTCCAGGCGAGGGTGTGCTCGCGGCCCCCTGCCCCTATCACGAGAACTTTCATGCTATTTCACTCCCGAAGGGGACTGCGCCCATAATCCTTTTTTATCCCTCATGGCGCTTTCTTCCAGCTCCATAAAGTGTCGCACATCAAAAGCCGTTTCGCTCTGGTCCACCTTGGCCAACCCTTGGCGTATCATCCGAGCGGCTATGTCCTCGCCGTTCAAATAAACGAATCCCGCCTTACCTTGTTTTTCTAAATCTCTGAGAGGTTTAAGACGAACCCATTTATCAACCAACGTTGATTTCAAATACGCTTGTACGGTATCCGTTTGGGATTCAGGGATGCTCAGACCCAGAATAGTAAATGCAAACGTTTGGCCGCTACCCTTGACCACAAAACTTTTATCGTCCCGAACGGAAATTACCTTCCACAGACTTTCGCCGCCTTCCGTGGGTGTTCGTGAGGCAAGATAGAGACTGCCCACCACAAGTAAGAGCAGCCCCCCCAGGACCAGCCAAAGCTTGTATTCATTCTCAAGTTTCACTTTTGCCATAGAGACTCCGCCTGATTATTATTATGTGTATGAAGAAAAGAGGACCAGCTCAAAGGGGCGTCAGGGCCGAGGTTGAGACGCCTCCGCTCCTGATCGCTCAATGGTATATCCAAGCGGTTAAGGATTCATGAGGAACGGTTACGGCGTCGTTCCTATCCCACCGAGATCGGCCAAAGTAACTCGCATACCTCTTAAGAGAGGCCGAGCTTCCGGGATTCACTCGCAAAGCTCTCTTCGGCTTTCACCTGATCCGGCCCGACATATCTGTGTTTTAAACGGCCGTCATTGGGATCGCGAATAACCACAACGAAATCGTCACCTTCCAGTTGGACGAGCTTAATGAACGACCCTCTTTCACCTTCGGCGTGTTGAATGATTGTGAACATCCTTATAATATAGCACAAAAGCGCTGGGGCGGGGAACAGCTTTGTGGGGATAGCAGCGAGGATTAAAATACTATATAGTACGCACAAATACCGATGGTCGCGGCAGGGGTTTATAAGAGGCGTGGTCGAACCGCGCCTGACGGCTATCTCCCGTATGCCGGCCGGGGCCGGTTGAACAAGCAAAATAATGTCGGTCACCGTACGCAGAGCCCTCTCAGCCCCAGTGAACCATGACACAAGGTATAGGTAAGAAATGAAAGAGAACAGCGAACTCATTATCCATACAAAAGACCTCATTAAGGACTATTTTGACGGCGATAACGTCATTCATGCCCTAAAGGACATCAATATCAAGATATTCAGGGGCGAAATAGTGGCGATTATGGGTCCGTCGGGTTCGGGAAAATCCACGTTACTCTATGTGCTGGGGCTTCTGCACCCGCCCACATCGGGAGAATACTGGTTCAAGGGCCAGAACATCCTGGAATTCACCCCCGAAGAACAAGCTCATTTCCGGAACCGTGAGTTGGGATTCGTGTTCCAGACGTGCGATTTGCTCGCTAATTCCACGGTCTACGAGAACCTGGAACTCCCCTTAATCTATGCGGAATCCGATAGAAGCCTACGACGCCAAAAGATCCTGGACGCCCTAGACCGAGTGGGGTTGTCCCACCGCGTGGACCATTGGTCCAACAGGCTCTCGGGTGGAGAGCGCCAGAGGGCGGCAATCGCTCGGGCATTAGTCAATAGTCCTTCTCTGATATTGGGTGATGAGCCCACGGGACAGCTGGACCAAACGAACACGGAGATCGTGATTGAACAACTGCGGGACATAGCGCGCCAAGGATTTACCGTAGCCCTTGTCACGCACGAAGACGAGATCGGGGCCGCTTGCGACAGAATCATCCGCATCAGGGACGGGCAGGTTGTATCCGAAGGATTACCGCAGAATACCCCGTCGACCCGGAACACAGCCGCCTTCCCGGCGCCGCGGTCGAGCAGAGGGAAAACGGCGTAGGCTACGCTCACTCATTTGTACATATATTCTAAGGTATCCAGAAGCGTCTGGAGATTTTCCGCATCCGTTTTGGATATGCTGATGATCTCGAAACCGGACAAGGGCTCAGGCGAGGCGGCGGTTTTTGTCGTCCATCGGCGTCTCGCGTCAAAGACCACATTTTCCAGGTGAAACAGATCCTTTGCTATGACTCGCAGCGTTTTTCGCTCATTCACGGGGCCGTCCAATCCGCTGACACCTACCCCTTGTATGGTCATGTTCACCACCGTGCCCTGTTGAGCCGCATCATCAGCGTCAACTATGGGGAGCGGCACGAAGATCTCCTTACGATCCAGTTTTCGGATGTGTTGGGTGTCTGGACGGGCTCGGATGCGCAATCTCGGAAACACCCTGGAGCGTTCCACAAGTCCCGCCTCCAAAAGCTTGCAATAGACGCTCTCAAGCCCGTGGGGAGTCAACTTGTAGATGCTCATCAACTCCTCATCCGAACAGCCTCCATGTATGTGCGATAGAATTTCGCTTGCGATTATGCGTTTCTTCACCATAGTTTTTCTCCAGAATACCAATTATGTTCATGTACATTGGGCGCCGGGCGAACGCTATTTCACTGTTTCGTACGAATCGGCGTTGCGGCAAGGTCTTGCAAATATACATGGCGATAATCCGTGCTTTCGTATTCGTTCATCCAAGCTGAAGCTGCTCGGCAAGGAATGTGCCTTCCCTAAAACATGCAATAAAATCAGCGCCCCTCGGCCCAGCATCTTGCGATTGGAGCCGAGTTCATCTATTAATGCAATGTATACTCAGCGGCGCTTTGTTGTTGACAACTCCTTTGACAAAGTGATCTCCTGATCCGTTCCATTTCCACCTTACGGCCGGAGGAATGTTCCAGTGCTTCAATCAGCCAAACGGCTTGCGCTTCTTATAACGATTTGTGCGTTTTCCGCTACAAGCTCCGCAGCCTATACCACCGCTTCTTCTCAAGATGAGATAAATCTGCTTGTTCGTGTGCTGAAAATGGTTCGCGCCAATTACGTTCGGGACGTTCGAGATGTCGATCTCTACAAATTCGCCCTGGAAGGCCTGGTAAGATCCGTGGACCCGTATGCGGCATACCTCTCACATGATATGATACCGGATTTCGAGCACTGGGCCGGTCAGCCTTTCGGTCCCTTAGGAGCCGCTTTGTCGATGGAGGATTCCATTTTGACCGTCGTAGCGGTGGCTGATGGATCGCCCGCGGCAAAGGCCGGACTTCAGCCCTTCGACAAGATCGTCAAGTTCAACGGCGAATACGCCAAGAACTTGGCCCTGCCGGAAGTTATTCGCAAAACTGCCATTCCTGAAGGCGACAAGATTGATTTAACCATACTGAAGAGAAAGGCCAATCGTTTTTCCGATATCGCGGTTACTCGGAAGCCCTTCCAAGTTGACCCCGTGTGGTCCCAAAGCCTTGATTCCAATTATCTCTACCTCAAGGGGACCTACTTCTCGCCCAAAACCGAGGCGGCGATCCGCGCCGCAATCAATCATGCGAACGCAGCGCAAGACTTGAAGGGCGTCATCCTTGATTTACGGAATAATCCCGGTGGATTGCTGGATTCCGCCCAAAAGGTGGCCGGCCTCTTTCTCGATAAACACACGATGGGGTTTGCCGAAGGTAAAGGAACCAAGAAAGAAGAACTAACGATTCCGCAGACGGAAAAACCTTTCGACATGCCCCTAGCGGTTCTCATCGACGGGAGCACGGCGGGTTCCGCTGAAGCGCTGGTCGGCGCTCTCCAGGATTACGAGAGGGCCGTTATCATAGGCGCCCCTTCATTGGGAAAGGCCTCCATTCAGTCGTTGCTGACCTTGAGCAACGGCGCCGGAGTGAACCTCACCACGGCCTACATCGAAACGCCCAAGGGCAAAGCCATTCAAAAGACCGGTATTCAGCCGGATGTGGAAGTAAAGCCCGAGGAAGCCGACAATGGGTCGAATAACTCCGCTTCCCTCACCCCGGACGAAGAGGACGCCAAACCCATCAAGAAAAGCATTCTCCCCCGTGCGTCTAATCCCGCTTCCGACCCGCTGGTAACCACCGCCCTCGAGTGGCTCAAATCAGGCAAGAAAGTCCCGGCCGCAAAGAAAGTGGCTCACAAAAAGAACCGTAAGTCGTCGAAGAAGAAGAGTGACTGATTGAGATTACAGAGAGGCGCTCCGGACCCCTTGATGGGGCGCCCGCGTGCCGCGAAGGCCATGCCGAGATAGCGCCGGATGGCTCTATGAGACATTTTACTTTTTTGACTTGACAAGATGATCTATTAGGATACCATAGAAAGTAAGGCTTAGGAAATCTTTTATTTCAGAAAACGCATTTAAATGTACTGGAAGGATTCGAAAACCCGAAGGTCGTTTTGTGCCTGCTGAACGAACGTCTACTATCCTGCGCATGGGACTTGATCTCTCTGAAACAGAGAAATACCAATGTGCTTTCAAAACAGTAAGATAGGCGGAGCTTTTGTTGCAAAGCAGGTTTCCAACCTCTTTCTAAGTAACTTGTGCCATTCCCCCAAAGCGGGGTTGTCTCCTTGAGAAAAGCCGGTTTCGGCCACGGTAAAATTCTCGGAGAGGGGCTTGGGAAGGACCTTTTTTCAAGAAGGTCCTCCCCGATAGTAACTCTTTGGTGTCTTTGGTGACGAACGCAATACGGCGACAACCTACTTCCCCGCAAATGGGCGGGAAAGAAACAAGGCCGCCCTCTTCCATAACTCGAGCGGTTTCGGCGGACCCGGGGGTGTTGCCGGCCCATACTTCAGTCCTGCGGCGCTGATGGGGTAGTTCATGCCCGTGGCGGCGTCCACTTCGGCCAAAGCCGCATGGACATCGCCCAACGAGAGCATAATGTCCACTTCCACCTGATATATCTGCGCAAGCGCCTTTTCGGTGCTGAGCAACGTCGGATGTGAGGGGGCTTGTCGGTCTTTCGCCTTTTCTTGAGCCTTCGCAATGCGATAGGCCTCTTGGGCCATGGGCTTGAGTTCCATGTTCTTTTTGTAGCGTTCAATGGCGCGCAGGGCTTCCAGAACCTTGAGCTTGACCTGAGAGACAATGCCCAGGCAGATGACCGCACGCTCGCGGTCGGATTTCCCTATTCTGTCCTTGGCGGCCTCGGATTCATAGAGGTTCGCGGTGAAGTCCAGCAGATCCACGGTGACCTTCATGCCGCCGTCGTTCCAGCTCTTGTTCAGCATGAACTTATTTTCGTCGCGGAAGTAGCCGAGCCACCCTTCGACGCGGGGAAAATACTTCACCAGGAGCCGCTTGTAATCAACAGACGCCGATGAGAGCGCCAAATCGGCTTGGTAGGCCTCGGGCCTATTAAGCAGAGCCACGGACTCAAGCTCGCAGGGGTTCGGGCACTTAAACTCTGGGAAATAGCCCTTTACACACATACGGCAAGGACTCACGTTCATGGTGACCGCAAGCAGTTCACGCTGTTTTTCGCCATTTAAGCGGATTTCCGCGACCATGTTGCGGGATTCCACCATGAGGGCCTGTGCGGTCAGTAAATCCTGTGTGTCGATGAGCTGCTTTTCCGACAGCTTTTTCCTCATCTTCGACAGTGCTCACTTTTGGGGCTCCCGTAAGTATCCGGAATTACGCGCATGGCTTTTTTGGCATATCGGTAACTTGCTGTAATAACAAGATGTGACTTTTTATTGAGTTGAAAATGTAGTGCCAAACTATGT
>JBBRBO010000048.1:0-24458 GCA_038205805.1 Desulfomonilales bacterium | reverse complement strand
AAACGGCTGTGCAATGCAAGAACTAAATGCGCTAAATCACATAATATCAGGATGTTGAGCAAATCTAATGTCCCTAAAATTGCGCCCGACCAGATTAAGTCCGACAGCCTCCTAGGGTACGGAGAGAGGCAAGGGGATGGATGAGCGTACCTGTGAGATGGTCAACGAGGCCGGTTCAGAAATCGGCAATTGGCTGAGGGAACAGTTTTGTCGAAAGTTGGTCGGCGCAATGCAGTCACACCGGTCGGGCCTATGCTTCGAAATGAAAAAGCGGCCGGACGCAGTAAATGGCTCGGCCGCTCTAGGAATCAACAGGAAATGCGGCGTTCGAATTCTTCCCAAAGAATATCAGCTATATCAGTCCCGATATCCGACCAGTCCTGATTCGCCGTAGTAAGGTACTGGGCTAAATCACTGGTCCACCTGGATTTGTCGGATTCCATAAAATGGCGTAAGAAATTACCGTATAAACCTTCGTACATATAAGGATTGATTCGGTGAATATCCTTGACAACGGCTTCCGCCCTTGAGTTCATCATGTTAACCTCCACGGCTGATCGCGAGCGTGGCATACGGCACGGCAGGGTCGGGGAAAGAAAAATGTGGTTCGGTGGCGCTCCCGAAATCCGGATTGCCGGCTCAGTCACAGGTAGTATTTCAGTAGTAGACCTAACGATGGCCTGCTCTTCGTCGTTATAGTTACTTAGTTGTCCTACGGCCTCATTCTGTTCCCGTCTGAGGGCTTTTTTTGCCGAGAACTCCGAATTCGTAACGAAAATCGGCTTTCGGCGTGGGTCGCAGTCCTTTCCTGCCGATTTCCTCTACACATAATCATCAAGTCGGCGAATTTCAAGCCCCGGCAAAACATGGCAGGTGGATTGCTCGGCGTCTCGAGTCGAGCATAGGGGACGTTTGAGGGTATGGCGAACGGTCATTGAGAACCTTCAGTCTGGAGCCCGGAAGCCCCACGTCACACGTTCTTTTGCGTTGCAAACAGCGCCGGCCCCGTGGTATTGTGAGTGAGGCCCGGTAGATGCCCATATACCATTCATAATACGGCGCTTTACCGCCGTAACACGCCGAAGCTCAAAGATCGGCGGCTTACCGAGCGGCTATCGGCCAAACGTACGCATTCATCCGAAGTAGGTAACTGTTCACCAGGACCAACGCCGCAATGTATAAGTACGTATCGTGAGAGGCGTCTCAAGCCCGGTGAGCGATTAGCGAAATAGTATACCGCACGATAGAGAAAGGGACAGTCGTGATACCTCGTTATTCTCGGGATGTAATGGCCCGAATTTGGGAACCGAAAAATCGCTATCACAAATGGTTGGATATCGAACTCGCCGTTTGTGAAGCGTGGACGGAAAGGGGCCTCATCCCCAAGGAAAGCATGGCGTGCATCAAGGACCGCGCCGGCTTCGACGTAGACCGGATCCTTGAAATCGAGGAAATCACGCGTCACGATGTGATAGCCTTCACCACATGCGTAGCCGAGTATGTGGGCGAAGACTCCCGCTTCATCCATCGAGGACTCACCAGCTACGACGTGGTGGACACCGCCTTGTCGCTCCTCCTCAAAGAGGCAGGTGAAATCATCCGGCAAGACTTGCTCGACCTCATGGATGCCCTCAAAACCCGCGCAATAGAGCACCGATACACGCCCATGGTAGGCAGATCCCACGGTATCCATGCCGAACCGACCACATTCGGGCTTAAACTGGCCCTCTTCTATTCCGAAATCGAACGTCGGCTGGTCAACTGGAACGCCGCAGTGGACGTGATCTCCGTCGGCAAAATCTCGGGCGCAGTAGGCACTTTTGCGCATTTGAGCCCCGACATGGAAGAAGCGATCCTCGCCAGAGTGGGCTTGCGTCCCGCGCCCGCTTCCAATCAGGTTATACAGCGGGATCGTCACGCCGAGTATTTTACGTCCCTCGCCCTGATCGGCACAAGCATTGAAAAAATCGCGCTGGAAATCAGGCACTTGCAACGGACCGAAGTCTCCGAAGTGGAAGAATACTTCCACAAAGGGCAAAAAGGTTCATCTGCAATGCCCCATAAGCGCAATCCAGTGCTCACAGAGAACCTTTCGGGGCTCTCCCGCATACTGCGCGGCCACGCCCTCGCCGCCATGGAAAACGTCCCCCTCTGGCACGAGCGCGACATATCCCATTCCTCGGTGGAGCGCATCATCGCACCCGACGCCACGGTGCTCGCGGACTTCATGCTGAGCCGCCTCACGTCCGTGATCAAGAACATGACGGTCTACCCGGAACGCATGCAGGCGAACCTCGATTCCTCACGCGGACTTATCTTTTCGGAATCAGTGCTCATCCGCCTGGTGGATAAGGGACTAACCCGAGAACGAGCCTACACCCTCGTGCAGCGCAACGCGATGATCGCATGGGAAGAAAAACTCAACTTCAAGGACGTGCTTCTTAAGGACGCGGAACTCCTGGAGATATTGACTTCCGACGAAATAGAGGCGGCCTTTGACATGGACCACGCGCTACGGTGGGTGGACGGCATTTTTGATCGTGTATTTAAGAAGATATAATAGTTAGTTACGTTGATAAGTTAATGTAATTTATCTTGACTTGTCTTGCATGTCGTTGTAAAGAGAAGCGTATGTGGGCTCTACCTAAAATAATGGCCTATTCGCTAGGGCGGAGGAAGGCTATACTACTTATCTTAGCGGCTGCGGCGCTCATCGGCGCAGGCCCTGAAGGAGTGGTCGCCGCCGAAAACCTGTTTCCCTCCGTGCTCATGAACTGGATGGTTGAAGGCGAATTCTACGCCCTCATAGTGGATAAATCGGAACAGCGCCTTCACGTGTGGCGCATTAAGGACGGTGAACCCAGCCACGTAGACGACTTCCGTTGCTCGACTGGTGAAAACGATGGAGACAAGTGGGTCAGAGGCGACATGAAAACGCCCGAGGGGGTTTACTTCTTTTGCTCCCTTATCGACGGCCGAACCCTGCCCTCTAAATACGGCCCCTGGGCCTTCACCACCGACTATCCCAATTTCGTGGATCGCAGGCGAGGTAAGAACGGAGACGGTATTTGGCTGCACGGTCGAGATAAACCCCTGGGTCCGAAACCGGACTCGAATGGATGCGTGGCTCTCGAGAACGCGGATCTAGTCAAGGTGAGCCGATATGTGCGCTTGCAAAATACGCCGCTCATCGTGGTGGACAAGGTGCGAATGGCCCCTCAGTCTGAAATTGCTCAACAAGAACGGGAGGTCCGCAACTTCATCGAGTCCTGGCGTAGAAGCTGGGAATCCAAGAACCTGACCACGTACATGGAACACTATTCCCCTAATTTCCAGAGCGCGTGGCTCGATTACAAAGGATGGAAAGAAAAAAAGCGGCGTCTCCGCAATCGCTACGGCACGGTCAAGGTGAAGCTGGGAGCGGTCTACATTTACAAACACAATGACATCATTACGTCCATTTTCACGCAATCCTACGGCTCCGAAGGCTTCCGAAGCTACGGACTCAAGGTCCTCTACATCACTGATACGGACAAGCGCCTCATTTATGCTGAAGATTATCACCAGCTCGTAGACGATCAATGTCCGGCGGCCGGGTTTTTGGCCAAGCACGGAGTCGAACCGGCTCCCGTGCTTGTGGAAAAGGTGGAAAAAAAGGAGTTCGGCATCCGGCTTGTGTCCACGGATGAACCCGATGCCGGGCAGGAAGAGGAAACAGCGCCGCCCGTCGCTCCTGAGCCGGCGCCTAAGATAACCCTGGCGAAAGTAGGGGCGCCGCCGAAGACCTCGTACAATATCACTCTGGCCGCAGGTGAGAAACTGATCGCCGCGTCCGCGCCTCAGCGGCTCATTGTAGGTGACGCAGTCGTCTTGCTCGTCGCCGATGAGGAAGCTGATCCCGCGGGCTCGTTCACGATTAAGGTGAACGAACAGGCCCGTCGTGTGGCCGTCGCACTCCCCGAAGAACCGGCGCCTATCCCTGTCGTGCGTGTCGCCAAACGAGGTCCCATACAACTGGCAAAAGCCATTGCGCCGCCGACGGATGTGGTCCTTACTTCCGAGCGCATTAAAAATGAGCCCGAAATTCAATTTAATAAACCCGCTTCCGAAGGTTCTACAACAGAAAATATACCGAGTGATTATGAACTCATAAGCGATTTTTTACACAAATGGAAGACTGCCTGGGAACAAAAGGATCTTGACAGGTTCATGAAAATGTATCATCCGGAATTTGTACAGGGCGCCATGAGATTCAACGCGCTCCGTAAATCGAAAAAGAACTTTTTCCGGAAATATCGCTCCATTCATGTCGCCATCGACAAAGTGGAAATCAAGAAGACCGACAAACGAACCGAAGTAAGATTCATTCAATCCTTCCAGGGAGACGAGTACCGTGACAAAGGTAAAAAACTTCTGGTCTTGGATATCGGCCAAAATGGGACGATCCGAATCCTCTCCGAAGATTGGTCCCCCATTACGGGAATTGCCTCAAATTCCGGTTCCTAAGCCGCGCCCAAAATCTCGCTATTCACTAATGCTCATTAATGAAACGGGGACCAGTCGGCAGATCGAGTTCACTCCTGCGATATCCCGTGCACTGCTTGGCGCGGCCGCAATCCTCATCATCGCCGTCATAGGTTTGACCGTGTGGAGCATCAAATCTTCCGGATCGCGCTCTGCGAACTCCGCCAAGCCTGACCCCGCCTTGACCGCCAAGCTCCAGGGTCTCCAGGAAGAGATCCGGAAAAAAGACGCCGACATGGCCACGCTCGAACAACGGATAGCCGAATTCAAGGAGCGGCCGACCCCTTCGTCTTCCGGCCTTGCTCTCGGACCGGCGCCTTCGGCCCACACGGAAAAAGAGGAATCCCCATGGGCCGGCCTGAGTGGATCTCAACATGCCGCGACCAAATCATCCCAACCGGCGCCCGAGCCTAACGACGAAGACGCCGGACTCGGCGGAAGTCCACTGACCGAAGGACTGAACTCGGGGCCTAAAAGTGGAACCACAGTGGCCGAAAAACCGGCGCCCGAGACCCACGAGCCTCCCGCAAAGCAAGCGAGGGTCAGCTTCAACGCCCAGGACGTTACCGCGTTTGCAGCGAATCAAAACGGCGGGACCGTCAGCTTTAAGCTCGTCAAGGATCAGCCGGACCATCGCTTTGCAGGGTATCTCTTCGTTTTCGTAGAAATGACCGACGCCCGAGGTGAAAACAAGATCTACGTTTACCCAAAGATTGCCCGGCTGGGAGACGAGGATCTCCCGTCCGATTTTCATGAGGGCGAGAGCTTGTCTTTCAAATACAATTCGCGCGTGGAACTGCCTTATAGTGACATTCGGCCGGCCGCGACCATTAACCGCATATCCATTTTGCTTTACGGCAGCGACGGCAAGATTGTCTTCCAGCGGGGCTTTGAACGCAAAGAAATTAAAATGGTGCACGGAAGCTCGAAAGCAAACACAGCGGAAGGCGCCCGACAAAAGGGCTCTGAAAAACGGCGCGCATTGTAGGCGGCGCTGAAACGGTCCGGATCTCCCGCTGATTCCGGAGAAGCTTTGTATCTCTTCCAGCGAATGTATCACGAAACCTTGACCGGGACGTGTTCGCTCCGGCCTTGGGCGTTATGGTAAAACGCATCGGAGTAGTGCGTCTTGGTCCTTCCCGAGTCGCGTGCGCTATCCTCAATGGGTCGCTTTTTCGCCTTTTCGCCGCAGTAATTCGCATGGCGCTCGTTCCTCGTGACCAGTCCAAGTGGAACATCTTCGTATACAGCGTCCTTCTTGCCTTCAGCGGCGTCCTTTCTCTTATTCAGCCGAATATTCTTCGGGCCGAAACCACCCATCAGATATTCTTCAAGGGCACGGATTCCGAGCTTGATGTCTTCACCATCGAAGGCGCCGAACCCGGACCGACACTCCTCCTGCTCGGCGGAATTCAAGGGGATGAGCCTGGGGGTTACCTAGCTGCGGATCTCTACGCCGATGTTTCCCTGAAGAAGGGCAAGATCATCGTCGTGCCGAGGGCCAACTTCCTCTCGATTGTGGAGAACAGCCGCGGGGTCGTGGGCGACATGAATCGCAAATTCGCCGCCCCACCGAAACTGAGCGATCGTGATTTCGCCGTGGTAAAGCTCGTAAAGGACCTGATGAAGAAGAGCGACGTCTTCCTCAATCTCCACGACGGCTCGGGATACTACTCATCCAAGTGGGTGTCGCCCGAACGAAACGCCATGCGCTATGGGCAATCCATCATCGCGGACACCGACGAATACACGCTCCCCAACGGGAAAAAACTCCACATGGGGTCAATCGTCAAACGAGTGCTGGATCGCGTAAATCCGCAGATCGCCAATCCTGACCACGCATTCAACTTCAACAATCACATGACGTCCCGCGCCGGCTCAAAGCACAAGGAACAACGCAAGTCCGCCACATACCACGCCCTCACCGGGGTCGGCATACCCGCCTTCGGGGTAGAAACATCCAAGAACATTCGTGATTTCAGGCTCCGTGTCAGGTATCAATCCCTGGTGATTAACGCCTTTCTCGAAGAGTTCGGGATCATCATGGAAAACCCCAAGCTTTTGGCCGAGGACCCGCGGCTGCGCTACCTCGTGGTTTCCATCAACGACCGAACCCCCATCGTGGTGAGCGGCGACGACATCCTGAAGATTCAGGAAGGCGACATTGTTCGCATCGTGCACATAGAATCCAATTACAGCCGAGGCTTGTCCGCCCAAATAAAGGGCTCAGGCAAGAGCTTCAATCACCTGAACGAAGACGTTCCCGTAAAAGAGAACACCACTATCCTTGTGCGCAAGGATCGTTTCGTAATCGGCGCCGTTCCAGTGGAGATCGTGCGTGGGACAAAGCTCGTGAGTTCAGGCATTCATTTCGAGCCCGCCGTTAAACACTTTTGCGTGCAAGTGAACTCCACGAAATACATAGTTGAACCGGGAGAGGAGCTGGCCGTTTACCGCGGCGACACACTGACCATACTCGACCCCAAGACCAACCTGGAGCCCGCGGACGAAAAGGTCCTGCGAGTGGACCTTCGAGGATTTCAGGCTGAGAATTCGCCCTACCCCACTGAAGATCGCGGTCATCAGATCAACACCGCCGACGACCTGCAGGAGCAATACGCCCGCAAGAGAGACACGTCCCTCGTGTTCCCACTGCTCGCCAAACTGAACACCAAGATCATAGGCGAATGCTCCATCGTGGTGAACGAACCTAAATTGCACTACGTCATCTTGAGAAACGCCGACGGGAGCGCAGTCGTCGCATTTGCCGGCGAAAAGCTCGATCTACCGAGCGGTTCTCTCTACAAGATCGTGGACGTGAAGACCAACATGAGCGAAACATCCGTTCCTCTGTTCATTACCATGTCCGGGAAATCCGTCCGATGGGGACCCGATGGAGAGACGGGGATCGACTCGTCGAAGCTTCCTGAGCAGGAAACCCCATTAGATGTGGTGCGCAACGGGCGAAGCTTGGGCCGTATTTGGCTGAAACAAGGCTCAGAAGTCCGTTTTTCCGGGAAATGGCCGCCGGAACCCTCGGCGCCCGTGAAGTACTAGCGGCCACAAATTAGGCGGCAAAGAGTAAGCGGGGAGCAGCTACTTCACCAGAACTGTCTTTACCAATCTTGCTCTTTTGTCGGCAGACCGTTATGCTGCGTACGTTTTCCGTATACTTCGACTATGTTTGGACGAAATATACGGCGGCTACGCGAGCTTCGCTCCTTCCGCAAAAATCTTCTCGCATAGCCGGTTTTCTCCTCATAGATACAATTTACATGTTCGACATTCCCCTTACAATCCGCTATACTTACCACTCAGCAAATCATACCGATGTGCTTTCACAAAGGTAAGATCGGTGGAGCTTTTGTTGCAAAGCAGGTTTTTCCAACCTATTTCTAAGAAATTTGTGATAATCGGCGAAAGCGGCATTTTCTCCTTGATAAAAGCCGGTTTCGGCAATTGCAAAAGTTCTTGGAGAGGGGTTTGGGACCCATCCGTTCTTTCAAGAAGGTTGTCCCCAATATTACTTTTTTTGATTAGGCATTGGTATAAGCTGCTCATGACGCCTACCGAGCAGTTGAACTTACATTCGCCCTGCGCTCCTAGATGTGGGCGACTGAATTATTTCATGAGGATTGAGTGACTACACCTGCAAACCCAAAGGCAAACAGCACACCGAAACTGGAAAAGGTCAAGACGGGAATTTCAGGATTTGATCAGATCACCGGTGGCGGATTACCCAAAGGTAGACCCTCTCTCATCTATGGGGGGCCGGGAAGCGGAAAAACCTTTTTCGCTCTGGAATTCCTCGTTCACGGGGCCGTGGAATTCGACGAACCGGGAGTATTCATTACATTTGAAGAAACCGCCGAAGACCTAAACACGAATTTCTCAATCATGGGCTACGATCTGGATGAATTGGTAGCCCACAAGAAAATTGCCATAGATCACGTTTATCTGGATCGCCGAGAAATCATCGAGACGGGCGAATATGATTTGGAGCCCCTCTTTTTGCGCTTAGGATACGCCATCGATTCAATAGGCGCCAAGCGCGTCGCCATTGACACCATCGAGGCCCTGTTTGCGGAACTGGACAGAGAATCCGTCTTACGATCTGAGTTGCGCCGCCTCTTCGCCTGGTTGAAAGAAAAGGGCGTCACGGCAATCATCACCAGCGAAGCAGATGATAACAATCGAACACGTCACGGCTTGGAGGAGTACGTGGCCGACTTCGTTCTCCACCTCCAAAACCGGGTAAAAGGCCACCTCGCAACACGCGCCCTACGCATCATCAAGTATAGAGGTTCGAGACACGGCACGGATGAATATCCGTTTCTCCTTGGGGAAGACGGCTTTACGGTCCTGCCCATTACATCAGTCGGGCTAAACTATGACGTCTCACAGGAGCGGATTTCCACAGGCGTGCGCCGATTGGACATGATGCTCGGCGGCAAGGGCTACTTTCGCGGAAGCACCGTTCTTATTTCCGGTAGCGCCGGCTCCGGCAAAACCAGCTTGGCGGCTCGGTTCGTCGCATCCGCTGCTGAGCGGGGCGTTCGTTCCCTGTACTTCGCCTTTGAAGAGGCGCCGAATCAAATAATCCGCAACCTGTCCTCCATCGAGATCGACCTCGATACCCCCCGACACGCAGGGCTCCTTCGGTTCCATGCGGCGCGATCCACTGAGTACGGTCTGGAAAACCATCTTGTCTCCATGTACAAGCTGATAGAAGAAGGCGATCCACATATTGTGGTCCTTGATCCTCTATCCAACCTGTTGGGGGCGGGCGAAGCTACGGCCGTCAGTAGTATGCTCATGCGCCTCATCGACTTCCTCAAGACCCGCGGTATCACCATGCTCTCCACGGATCTCACCGACGAAGCGGCTATCCCCTCTCGAACCGACTGCAGTGTCTCTTCGCTCATCGACACATGGCTGTACATCAATTTCGTTGAAGGCAACGGTGAGCGAAACCGCGTGATTTCCGTCCTCAAATCGCGAGGAATGGCCCATTCCAACCAGATCCGTGAGCTGTTGCTCAGCGATCAAGGAATCGATTTAGCTGACGTCTATGTGGGCCTAGGCGGCATCAGGACGGGAACTGCCCGCATCATCCAAGAAGCGCAGGACAAGATAGACAAAGCCACAAAAAGACGCGCCGCTGAACGTAAGCACGAGCTTATGGAGACAAGACTCAAATTACTTAAGGCCAAAATTGAATCGCTCACAAGCAGATACGAGGCAAATGCCCAGGATATGCTTGCAATTACTCATGAACTACAGCAGGAGGAAGACGTAGAAACCGCCGTTTCGGCTACGTTGGCGGACATGCGCAAAGCCGACACATGCAAGTGAGGAGAAGCGGAGTATGAGCGATCATGACGGCTCCCGCCACGAAAACGGCGCCGAAAACCATTCCGAGCAATGGAATCTGCGACTTTACGTCGCAGGCCAAACCCCTAAAAGTGTTCGAGCATTCGACAATCTCAAGAAGATTTGCGAGGAACATCTTGCGGGAAGATACACAATTGAAATTGTTGACCTTATTAAATCACCGCAACTGGCAAAGGATGACCAAATCTTCGCCATACCCACTCTCATTCGTAAGCTGCCCCCGCCCCTCAAAAAGCTCATCGGGGATCTATCCGATACGGAACGAATTCTGGTGGGATTGGATCTGCGACCGGCGGAACGAAAGGAAACATAAAGAGTGACGCAGGATACTCAGAGTGATACTGATCGTGGCGAATCGGCGGATAGCGGACGTACAAGCTCATTTATGTTTCGCTTGTATATTACCGGCGCCACACCACGATCACGCAAGGCCATAGAGAATTTTAAGGAGCTGTGCGAGCGCTATTTGCCCGAACAGTGCGATGTCCAAATAATTGATATGTATCAGCAGCCCGAGCTTATTAAGAAGGCCCAAATTGTCGTAAGCCCGACATTGGTGAAGGAGTTACCGCTCCCCCTGCAAAAATTCATCGGAGATCTTTCAAATGTTGAAGACATAGCCTTAGAATTAGGACTCAAAGAAACCTCTCCGATGTAGCAAATGAACATGAAGAAAACGAAAGAACAATTGCTGACGGAAATTGAAGACCTCCGGGCGAGACTCAGAGATTCGGAGGACACGCTTGAGGCCATCCGATCCGGTAAGGTGGATGCTTTGGTCATTGACGGCCCCGACGGCAAACAGATCTACACCTTGCAAGGGGCCGATTCTACGTATCGCATAATTTTCGAGAGCATCAGTGAAGGCGTAGCCACCCTCGACTCCCGAGGCGGCATTTTATTTTGTAACAAGGCCTTGGCCGACATGCTCAAGACTCCCATGGAAAAATTGATAGGCGGCAGCCTCTTGGATAGCGTGGTCGAGCACGAGCGCGCGGCGTTGGCCGCACTCCTGAAAGACGCCTTGACTAAACACCGCAAGGGAGAATTCTCCTTACTGCTAAGCGACGGAGCCCAGGCGCCCGCCCTCATCTCCACCAATTCGTTTTGCATGGAGGGCTCTGACTCCATCTGCGCAATAGTGGCCGACTTGACCGAGCAAAAGCGCTATGAAGAAGCGTTGAAGACCATGCTTGATGAATTGAAAAGATCTAATAAGGACCTCGAGCACTTCGCGTACATAGCCTCTCACGACTTGCAGGAGCCTCTACGGAGCGTCACCACGTGCATGCAACTGCTCGAGCGCCGCTTTAAAGGGCAAATTGACGAAGGCGGACAAAAGCTCATCGACTTCGCCGTGTATTACTCGAAAAGGATGAAGGCGCTCATAGACGATCTTCTTCTCTATTCACGGGTGGTTACAAAGGCTCGCGAGCCCAAGCTGGTGGATAGTGAACGGATATTCAAAGAAGCGCTCAGGAACCTCACCACGGCCATTTACGAATCCGGTAGCCTTGTTACCCATGATCCGCTTCCCACGGTTGTGGCCGATCGCACCCAGATCCTTCAGGTATTTCAGAATTTACTTGCCAATGCTATAAAATTTCGGAGAAAAGATTCCCCCAGGATTCATGTCTCAGCGACTCCTGACGAGTCGAAGTGGGTTTTTTCCGTGCAAGACAACGGTATTGGTATTGAGCTCCAATTCCACGACAGGATCTTCGACATATTCCAGCAACTGGAAAAGCAGCGGTATGACGGCACAGGCATCGGCTTGGCCATAGTCAAGAAAACAATAGAACAGAACAACGGCGAAATCTGGTTTGATTCCGCCGTAGGTGTAGGAACTACGTTCTACTTCACCTGGCCGTTCGCATCCGAAGAGGGAGCGTCCCAGACTCCGAAGACGTGACGAGCGCGCGCACGGCCCTCCGCGCTGCTTTCCGGATGACTCATCATTCGGTTGCGACGCCCGCATCTCAATGCAGTTTCTGAGCGACAACATTCGTTCTGATGTAAATCGGTCGAGATGGCGGCAAGCGCCGTCGCTTTGATGCGCAGATACTGATGCGCTCGCAAACAAGTAAACCTGGTGAAGGTCGTTTTTGCAACGTCGGGCGTTCCGCTTCGTCTAAGACAGTGTAATCTTCTCTAACATCAAGCATTTATCGTTGAAATGCCGGATTTGTCGGCTTTAGAGGTTCTTGGAGAGGAGTTCGGAGACAAGCCTTCACACGAGAAGTTCTCCCCGCCCGCACATCTTTGATTGAGACTTCGTATGACCCCTCGCCGGAGGTTTCTTCCATGAAGAAGATAACGTTCAAGATTCGCCGCAAGATCATGTTGGCCTTCTTATTTTGTTTTTTGTCCGTGCTCGTGTTTGCGGTGTTCAGTTTTCAGGTGCATCGCGAAATCGGCAACCGCTTACGCTTGGTGGAAGTGGCCGACGATATAGTCAACAATATTCTGGAAATAAGGCGCTTCGAGAAGAACTTCTTTCTCTACAAACACACCACGAGTCTCGATGAGGCGCTTTCTTATGTGAACGGCGTAAAGACCCTTTTCCTCAAACATGAACAGGATATGGCAAAGCTCCATCAGCAGGATTCAGGCGCACGTTTTCTTCGCACGCTAAATTCCTACAAAGACATCCTCTCCGATATCAAGGCGACCCTTCCTCAGCCGCCGCCGCCGGGATCCGAAGAATCCCTCCGTACTATCGGGCAGGAGCTGCTGGACATGGCTGCCGGTTGGGCCAAAATGGAGCGCACGAAGATCGATCAGTTGTTCCGCCGTGCGTTTTTCTTGTTCACCATCTCCATGTTCTTCTTCGGGGTCTTAGGAATCGTCGTTACGTTTTATATCTCACGTCTTTTCACTCAGCCGTTGATCCAAATGCAGCAAGCCATGGAAAAGATCGCCCATGGCGACTTCACCCCTATTCAAGAGGATCATTCTCGATCTGAAGAGTTTCGGCCGTTGTTTCGAGCCTTTAATCGCATGATTGATGAGTTGGAACAGCGTCAGGAGCAACTTGTTCAAGCCAGAAAAATCTCGGCGCTCGGCACATTCACATCCGGGATCGCCCACGAGTTGAACAATCCCGTGAACAACATCGTGCTCACAGCCGAGGCGCTCAAAGAGGATCTGGGCACGGTGGACCACGAGGAAGCTCTGGGGATGATCCAAGACATCATCATCCAGTCGGAGAGGGCTTCGGAAATTATCCGCAATCTTTTGGACTTCTCCCGTTCAGAGCGCCCGGAGATGATTTCCGTGGCCATTCCGTCGGTGATTACGGATACACTCAAGCTCGTTCGCAATCAGTTGCTCCTGTCCGGCGTGGAAGAAGACATTCAGTGCGACGCCGATTTGCCCAAGATTTGCGGCGAATACAAGAGTTTGCAGCAAGTGTTCCTCAATCTTTTCATCAACGCCGTTCACGCGATGCCGCAAGGAGGCGTGCTCACAATAAAGTGCTATGCTTCCGATGATGCAAAAGCGATAAGAGTTGATGTAAAAGATTCCGGTGAAGGCATTGATCCTAAAGATTTGCCGCACATTTTCGACCCGTTTTTCACTACAAAAGAAGTCGGCAAGGGAACGGGGCTGGGTCTCTCAGTCACATACAGCATTGTTCGAAAACATGGCGGGACGATAGAGGCACATAGCGAAAAAGGCATGGGCGCCGTCTTCACCGTAAGCCTTCCCTCGGAACGAGAAAGCTGCGTGTTCGCGTAGACATGGAGACATTCATGCGAGTGGCCGTCGTTGACGATGAAGAAATTGTCCGAACGCGACTTCAGAAAGCGCTGGCCAAGCAGGGTTACGATGTTGAAACCTTCGGCTCAGCCGAAGACTTCCTCAAGGAGGAAAAGCGCGACGCCTTCGATCTCGTTCTCCTGGACATCAACTTACCGGGTATGAACGGCATCGAGACGCTCAAGCGCATCAAGGAGCGTCGCAAGGACACGGAAGTCATTCTCATCACGGGCTACGGCTCCATCGAGTCCGTGATCGAGTCCATCAAACTCGGCGCCTTCCATTACGTGGTCAAACCCGTAAAGCTCGATGAAATCAGGCATCTGGCGGCAAAGGCCCTGGAACACAAACGGCTCCTCGGAGAGAACCGAGACCTACGTTCCCGCTTGGAGGCCGGAGAAGGTCGAGAGCGAATCATCGGCGTCAGCGCTCCCATGAAGGAAGTCTTCGCCGTCGTCTCCAAAGTGGCGCCGCTGGACTGCAATGTGCTCATCCAAGGTGAAAGCGGCGCTGGTAAGGAACTCATCGCTCGCTCGATCCATCGACAGAGCAGGCGAAAAGACGGGCCGTTCGTGGCGTTCAATTGCGCAGGATTCGCCGAGGACCTTATTGCCAGCGAACTCTTCGGGTATCAGCGGGGGGCCTTCACCGGGGCCGCGGCCACCAAGATAGGCATACTCGAAACCGCCCACGGCGGGACCGTTTTCATGGACGAGATCGGGGACATGCCCCTGACCATGCAAGGCAAGCTCTTGCGAGTCATTCAGGAGAAACAAATACTCCGCGTGGGAGCCAATAAACCCATTCAATTGGATGTGCGCTTTGTGGCCGCCACAAACAAGGACCTTAAACGCGGGGTCAAAGAGGAACGCTTTCGCGAGGATCTCTACTTTCGGCTCAACGTGGTTGAGATTAAGCTCCCCAGCCTCACGGAACGTAAAGAAGACATACCGCTCCTCATTCGGCATTTCATGGCCAAGTACAGCCGCAAATTCTCAAAGAAGATCAGCGGAATCGACACCAAAGCCGCAAATATCCTCTTGGCCTACACCTTCCCCGGGAACGTGAGGGAGCTGGAGAACATCATCGAGCGGGCCGTCGCCCTAACAGAAGGAGACAAGCTCTCCGTGATGGATCTCCCACCGGACCTGCGACAATATTCCGTCATTACCTACGGCAAGTGGCCCTCTCTCGAGGAACGCGAACGCGAGTACGTGGCGAAGGTGTTTGAGTTCACCGGGTATGATCTGAAGCACACGGCCCGTATCCTCGAGGTCCCTCGAACAACGCTGTGGCGCAAGATCAAGAAATACGGCCTCTCCGCGCCAAGTCGTGCGACCGACGATCAGCCGTCCGTGGATGTCTCGCGGTAGACAAGGATCGGTCGCGTGGTCAAGCGCGCCAGGTTCAAGGCTTCGTCGCTTATGAGCTTGAGGTACTTGGGTCGTTTGTGTCCGTAGGCCCCCAGCACAACGAGGTCATGGCGGTTGATCGCCACGTCTCGCAGAATAGTTTCCACGAAGTCGCCTTTTTCCATGCGGGTTATGGGATCCAGATCAAAGCCCCGCAGGATTTGAGCCGCTTGATGCAGAGACGTGCGGGCAAACTCATCGCTTTCGCCGTGTCCGGTCTCTTGCACGTGCATAAGGGTCAATTCCACCTTCTTGTTCGTCAGGAGGGGGGCCACGAACTTGAGCGCCGCTTCGTCTGTCTGCGAGCCCCGGTAAGCAACAAGGACCTTACGAATCTCACGGAATTTCCTCACGATGAGGACCGGTTGCTGCGCATTATGGAGGATCTTCGCGTGCACGGCGCCGAGGAGAAACCCCCGCAGGTGCGACTCTTCCTGAGAACCGAGCACGATCAGGTCATGCCCGTCCGCTTGCGCTTTATTCAATATCTCCTCAGCGGGATCGCCCGCCACCACTTCCAGGGCATACCCGACGTTTGCCGAGCGACACTCTTCGGCCGTCTCACCGAACAGCTTTTCCACCTCTCGGACATCGGCGCTCGCTGCGCCTTTGATGTCGTCGGGCATGATGAAAGGCGCATAGCTTTCGCCGGCCATGTCCTTCGCACCGGGAGTTACATGCAGCGCATCCACCCACGCCCCGCTATTTTCCAGTAAATGGCAGGCGTAACGCAGTCCCACAAAGGTTTCGGGGTTCTTATCCACAGCTACCAACGCTTTCATATTAATCTCTCCTGCGCTCTCAGACGCTACTTGGAATGCGCATCTCTGCGAAATATCATGGCTTATGTGTAAACGTCCACCGAGTTTGAGACGCCTCAGCGCTACCCATACTAATAGCGAACGGTAACATGGGCCTGGTGAACTGTTGCGGACACTCCGCTACCGCATCACCAACACGGATGTTTGGCACTTGCTCACGAAGCGGCCCACCCAGTCACGAGAAAAGAATTTGCTGAGCAGGGATTTTTTACCCATCCACAGCGCCAAAAGATCGTCGTGAACTTCACCCGTAACAAATTTCTCGAATTCGGAAACATCCGTGACGCGAATGTTAATATCCACCTGCCGATCACTGTAGTAATCGCCGATCTCGATGAGTCTCGTATATACGGCCTTGTTCATGTCGCCGTTTTGGCTCAGACCGATAAATTCCAGTTGGGCGCCGTGGATCGTGAGCATCTGGTTTATCATCTCGAGCGATTCCTGGCTGATATACCCCTGGTCCAGGCAGGCGAGTATTCTACGCACAGGCTGGTCCTCTTTGACTAAGAGCACGGAACAATCCGCAGCGTTTACGATTTCCTGGGGGATTGCTTTGCCGCCCTCCCACAGGCACTTCTCGCCTTTTGAGCATCCCAATACAATCAAGTCGCTCTCGTCCGCTCGAGCTTCCTGGAGGGTTTCCGTGGCGGGATTGCCCTCACGCAGTCGCACCCGGAGGCTTTTTCGACTCCCCCGCACGATCTTGATTTCTTCCCATCCGCCGGCCTTTGCGGCGAGCCATTCGAATTGACTTTCCTGGGATTCATAGGGTGAACCGCCTTGTTCCCAGTGATTAAGAAACTGTTCGCGATAGTTCCGGAGCGCGTCCTTCATAGCGGAATCGCCGGAGCCGGACCGCCCCACACCCAGCAAGGTGACGTCCGCCCAGGTGTTTGCAGCCAAGCGAGCTGTTTCGTTTAAGGCGTCTTGACTATAGGCGTGCTCATCGGCAGCCAGTAATATTCTCATGGGAGTTCCCCTTTCGGCTCTAACGGAAGGCGAGTAGGGCCGCTGATTTGATGTTCGCCAACCATCGGAGGGCGGGCGAGTCTTTTGTTACGTCCCGGTCCATCGCCATTGCTACCAGTCCGCTCTTATCCAAAAATTGTGCGATTCCGTCCGTGGGGACCGGCGGTAAATCATCATGAACATGGACCGTGCAACCTGCGGCCTGGAGGGTTTCGGCCGACTTGGCGACTTCCATCCGAAGCGCTTCGACAAACTTGTCTGAACCGGAACCCGCAAAATAGAGATGCAGCGGCACAGGCATGTCTTTCCACACCCGTTGAAAGAGCTGCGTGAGCGCTCGGGCGCTTTCCACATCCAAGCAGATGAGGCTCACTTGGGTAATTTTGCGCAGGGCTTTCACCAAAACCACCGCTGAAGGGATCTTGCGATACAGTTTGGTTTGAAACTTCTTGTGGAGATCCGCGGCGGTCCACGTAAAATGCGCGCCTTCCACAAAGAAATCATATTGATCCGACTGCATAATCTTCATTAATTCGACGTCTTTGTCGCCGTAGATCACGCGGGGTTCCCTGAGTAGCGGACAGAAATCCATTTCAGCGGTAATCAGCTCCGCAACCTCGGCTTGGCCTTCCTCAACCATTTCTTTTTCCCATGTTCGGCTCGCCCAACCCGCGCCCCAGGAGGACTCATGGGTCGGCGACTCTTTCACGTACACGGGCTGGATCTCCATATCAGTAAGCCCACCCATTTGGCACGCAAAGCGCAGGGCAAGACTTGAGATCAAATCCACCTCGATTGAAACGAGAGTCTTAATCACGCTGAATTTCTCCTTTGATCACGTATCGTCATGGTTCACCGGGCTCGAGAGGCCTCTTAGCGCCATACAAGTCGGAGAGGAGGCTCATTTCTCCATGAAAACACCTCTCACCTTTTCAGACGCTCGGGTCACTCCGATGCGCGGTCACCACAAATTTACAAGCGGCTTCGAGACCGCCCGCTATTTGCTCCGAATCTTCGCTTCGGCGCGACTCACCACATCCTGAATTTCGCTGAGCTTAAACGGCTTTGCTACAAAGTCGAAAACGCCCTTGTGAAAGGATTCCTTTGCGGTTTCCATGGTCGCAAAACCCGTTATGACTATGACTTCCGTTTCCGGCCGCCGAGTTTTCGCCTCGGTGAGTAGTTGCATCCCGTCGATACCCTTCATCTTCAGGTCGGTGATTATTATGTCGTAATCCGTTTCCTTGAGGCGCTCCATTGCTTCCGAACTTTGGGTAAAGGCGTCTACCTCGTAACCTTGTTTCTCAAGGGCGGGTTTGAGCCGTTTACAGACGATGGGTTCATCGTCCAGCACCATAATCTTCATTTTCGTCGCCATCGTTGTCTCCTCCTTACAAGGGAGATTGAGCCGGGTTAGCGTTTCGACTAAAAAACTCATCCACAAATCTGGGGATGTCCTGATCGCTGCGCAACTGGATGTCCAGTTGGCGGGTAAAGCCTATCAGCGCCCCCAAAATGTGAAGACGCTCCCGAATTTCGTCCTTTGGGAGGTGCAGCAGTCGAGCCACCACCAAGTCTCCCTTCGTCACTGCGTGAAAATGATACGCCGAGAGTATGCGCGCAAGAACCTGCGCCCGACGTGAACGCCTTGTAAGGTCCGTGACTCCCCCCACAAACCGGAAGTAGATGTGATTATGCTGCTGCTCGTCGTGCATCCTCGCATCTATCAAATTGAAGTGGTACCCAAGCCGTAGGTGAAGATTCATGTAGATCTTGTTGATGACGGCAAGATTGAACCCTGAGGCCGAGACTCCGCCTGCGGTGGCGTCCCAGTTCCTGGTAAGGCTCGACATCATTCCCTTGAAATCCACATCAACAGGCTCGGTGCTCCATGTTTCGGGCTTGGCGATCCCGGACCAAACGGCTCTCAACGGGAGTGATTCAATCTCCTCGATACGGACCTTGTCGCCCGTGAGTTCAGGGGCGATGCCGCCGCCGAGATCCAGTATCTTCAGTCCGATGGGCACATCCGAGGTTAGCGTCCACACCTTTACGCCCTTAAACCTATGGAGCGACGATGGAATATCCATCAGCTCCTGCACCGCCTTTTCGTGAATGAAACGGATCATGTCGTGAACCGATGTGCAGCCGCTCGGCGTGAATTCAGGGGCAAGCGGATCGATCAGATGCAGCGGAGCAATTCTCTTGATGAGACGCCGCAGAAGCCGGAATTCCGGGGACTCTTCGAAGACCGTTGACTGGAGGAGTTCATTCCTGAGGAGTTCCTTCACCTTACCGGAGTAGATCATCCTGTGATAGGTATCCAGCGTAATGTCCATGCCGTTTCTGAGGATGTTGCACGCGTGTTCGACACCCAGGAGAGCCGGTACGCGAAATTCCCGCGCAATTGTGGCAAGGTGACCGGCGGGAGACCCCCGTTCCGCTATGATGGCCGCAGCTCGGGGCACAATGCGGGCAAGCCAAGGGGCCGTGTACGGCGTGACGAGGACTGCGCCCTCGGGAAAGGCATCCATGTCTTCGTTGTTGCGCACCTGGTAGACGGCGCCGGACCCGACTCCCGTATGGGCGACAACCCCCTGGTCTTGTATGAGGACCGGATACTGAGAGCATGATTCACAGATGCTCTCGTCGGGCTGACTGAAACGTTCGGGTATCACGAGACGTCGCGACTGGAGAATCCAGCAGTTATCCTTAGCGCCCTGAGCCCATTCTATTTCCTGGGGCCGCTTGAAGTAGCGCTCAAGTGTTACCGCCCACTTTGCGAGAATCCCAATCGTCTCATCAGAGATGGAGGATTGCTCGTAGAGTTCGCCCGCAACAGGGACTTCCTCATCACCGCCGCCGGCCGCCGATCTCACGGTCGAGGTCTTGGGGTGTATTTCCCGTAACTTCACGTGGTACGGTCGCCGCTTTTCCACGACATACCGGTCAGGAATTGTGCGGCCTTCCACGACGGTGCGACCGTGGCCGTACGAGGCATATATCGCGAGGCAATCCGATTCGGGCTCATCAGTGTAGACCGTGTGCACGACTCCGCTCGCACGGCTGTCGATCATCTCCTGACACAGCACCGACATGGCCGCCTCTTCACCGACCATCCCCATTCGGCGTCGGTACGTGAGCGCTTCGGGTGAATACAATCCCGCCAAGACCCGTTTGTACGCCTCAGGAAGTTGCTCAGGGTAAGCGTTCAGGACGCTTTCATGAAGGCCCGCAAAGGACAATTCGCCGTCTTCACCGTAAGCGCTGCTGCGAACGGCCCATGATGTGCGGGTTTTTTGCGCGAATCTCTTAATCTCTCGCTCGAGGTCTTGCGGGATGATTCCCGCGAGTATTCCATAGCGAATTTGCCCCGCCGCCCTGTTCAATTCTTCGTTCCCGGCAAGCCACGCTTCGAGAAAAGAATGTATCCTTTCCCCCAGGTTGTTGTACTCCAAGAAGCGATAATACGCGTTGTTGGTAATTACGAATCCACTCGGCACGGGAATATCGATCTTATGTATGATCTCGGCCAGTGTATTGGCCTTCCCACCGGTGAGTTCAGGATTATCTATGGGCGCGTCGTGCAAGGTGATGACATACGGCGCATCGGTTTTTACGAGTCGGCCGCGCAGTTCCGCCTCCATTGGCAGAAATATGCGGTCGAGAGTTCCGTAAAGTTCGTAGTATTTGTTGTCCCCTATCAGATTCAGACCTTTCACCATGCGGAGGAGCAAATCCTGCATGTCGTGATACACATCGAAGAGATACTTGCGGTCGAAGATGTAGTCCCCGCCCGATTTCTCTCCCAGATCGGCCATCAGCTCCATCGCGGCCTGGTGATTTTCCAGGAGTGTTTGAAATTGCTCAAACACCTGCGGAAAACCGATGGCCTCTCGCCGGTCGGGAAAAAATCGTTTCAAGAATTGTTTGGCGTTGAACCACACGTGTAAAACTCCCTAAAGTCCGACTCTATTCACAGGGCGCCTGCGTCTAATGCGCGCCGCCTTTGCCTTTGAACACAACGCCGACCGCTATTCCCGTTATAAGCGCCACTATCACGGCGATTAGGCCGTAGAGCCCGGAATGCTCAAATGCAAGAGAAGTCAGCAGCTTGGGTAAGCCCGTCATGACCACCTGCAAGTCGGCCGATCTATTCCCCACTGGTTGGTTATTTTGTAGGACCGTCAAGGTCACTTTGTAGTTTCCGGGGACTATGTTGCTCGGTAGTCTCAGGCTTCCCGTGAATTTTTCATGCTCGGAGCCGCTTGATTCGATCTTCAGAGTTCCGGGGAACGACCCGTAGAGCCCTTCGCTTTCCTTGAGTTTCACGAACTGCCCGAAGAGCAAATCGGCCTTGTCCTTAGGAATAGCGCCTGAGAAACTCGCCCGCGTCTGAAGAGCTTTATACCCCCAGCCGCCGTCGGCGGTAGGCGCCGGCGCATTAGGGGATGTCAGCATCATATAAACGGACGGCGCGTCATGGACCGTCACTTCTCCTACGCTCATCCACAAACCTCCACGGCGACCTTGTCGCAGGAGATGGATGTCTTTATCCGGTCCCATGAGTTCCAGGACCGCTTGCGCTCCCTTGGGGATCTCACCTGTGACCACGACCTGCGCCCCATGGAATGTCAGCGAGATTTCGACCACATTGGGGGTTAGGGTTAGTCCCGAGGGCTGCGCCGGCGGTTCCGCCGCGAGAGCGACATGGCACATCATGAGCGCCGAAAGAGCCGACAGGCAAAGGATCAGGTGTTTGAAGCGCACGTTAGTGTCCTCCTTTGTGAGCCAGCAATACATTCGGTGTAAGAATCAGTCCCAGGAGCATTTGGACCATCACAATGAGCACCAAGGATGCGAGAATTATCTTCAACTGATCGCCCTTGAGTCGTCTGCTTAACCGCGCCCCGAACTGAGCGCCCACGGTCGAGCCGAGGAGAAGCAGGATCGCCAGAGTTATGTCAACGGAATGGTTCGTCATTGCCTGCATGACCGTGACGTTCACGCAGGTGAAGAGGATCTGAAACAAGCTGGTTCCCACTACCACGTGCATGGGCATACGCAACATGTAGACCATCACGGGAACCATGATGAAGCCGCCGCCTACACCCATAATGGCGGCCAGCACTCCCACAAAGGTGCCGAGGATCAGGGGCAGCACCGGCGACAATGTGACGCCGGATTTCTGAAACTCCATTTGCCACGGGAGCGCCTTGACGGCTCGCGCATAGTAGGACGGTTTGCCGGATTGCGTGGTTGTGGCGGCGGGCGAAGTCTTTCTGAGGTTCTGTAGGCTTTCCATGAACATGTAAAAGCCCACCACGCCGAGCATGATTACATACGTGATCTTGATGACGAAGTTTGCGTTACCGAGCGCTCTCAGAAAAGCGATAAGATGCACGCCCATTGTGCCGCCCAGTACGCCGCCCACAAGGAGAAGAAGGCCCATCTTGAAATCGACATTGCCCATACGATAGTGAGCGTACGTAGCGGAAGCCGACGCAGCCACAATCTGGTTCGAGTCTGATGCAGCCGCGACCACCGGCGGAATGCCGACCATCATCAACAGGGGCGTCATGAGAAAGCCTCCGCCGACCCCGAAAAGTCCCGACAGGAACCCCACGGCCCCGCCTAGACCGAGCAATATGAACACATTCACGCCGGCGCCGGCGATCGGCAGGTAAATGTTCCAACTCATACTGAGTTCTCCCTTGTGGTTTCGTGAAGATATAAGTCGCTAACCGGTCACCGAGCTTCAGACGACTTTCCGCCCGATAAAACCGAAGGGGAGCGTATCTCTCCTCCGGCGCGCCCATCGTACTTACAAAGGGCTGGTTGATTCCCGCTGTACCGATTCAAGATCTCCTACTCGTGTTGTTTGTCCCGTCTTCTCGACGAGGAGGATTTCCCCCTCAAAAGCCTTGTGAAGCCGATTGAGCGCTGAACTGAACCACGCTCCGTCTTTGCCCGTCCATGTCTTCGGCGCGGCCAATACAATGAACCCGACAGTCGGCCGAGCTTGGGTGAGGCGGCGGATCTCCTCGAAGAACTCGCCGACCGCTACAAAGATTTCGAGCGTGACGGCATGACGTTGGCTCTCTTGGACTGCGTGATCCATCCATTTGCCCTTGGGCTTTTCGGGAAGCGCATTGTCACTACCCAGGCCGTCTTTTGCCTCGAATGATTTCGCCGGCGATACCGCAGCCAAGGTCACGGACGCCTGAATGCGAGAGGCCAGTTCGATGCCGTAAAGGATCGTAGCCTCAGAGATTGAACGCGTATCAACAGCTACCAGCACCGTTTTTCCCATGAGGTGATCTCCCCGTCGGCAACACAAGAGCAAGTTCGGCGCCATGTTTACGACAACGCAGGAATGCCGGAGAGAATCTTCGTAAAAGAAGCGCCGCCCCGAACCCTCTCCCGGAAATGCTAAAACCTAGCGAAACGGGTATTTTGCCGGAAGGAATACCTGTTTCGCTAACGCTGAAATGTTCTTCGATACGGATAAAAACTCCCGCTTCACAAAACTGTATTCCCCCATCTTTTTAGCGCCGGCGCATCAGGAACAGCCTGTTGGGAGAAAGACTAGAAGAAGAATGAATGCGGCGTGTTTCAAAATGGAACAGGAACATGAGGCTTAATGGACAAAAGCGCTTGCTATGCGCATACGGGATTGTTTCAATATGGAATTGCTTTTGGGAATTAAGGACTTATGGAGAGCGAGATGCGCCATCCCGGTAATACCAAACTGATCTTCTACACCGCTCTTGCGAAAGCTGTTTGATGTTGGCGAGTTAGAATGGCGCGGCTATTCTGTGGCACTAGGTTGTGCGGTCCGTTTGGAGAGGTCGCTTAGGTTAGGTATTCTGTGCGACTTGGCGTATTGTGGGTGGCATGGCTACTCCAACAGCTCGGAAAACTGCATTGCAGGTGGGCGTCGGTTGAGATCGGAGGATGAAGCTCTTACCCGAGTGCTCCAGTTCCACTTCCGTGAACCCATCCAGAGCGCTCCTGATCTCGTTCCATTCATATGAGAGTTCTTTAGCATCCAAGCGTTCTTGGAGAGATCTCCGGAGCATTAGAGCAAGGAACGAACAGAACACGTGACCCCGTATGGTTCGATCGTATTTGTGGTAGACCGGTCGAGTGCTGAGCAGTGACTTCGCTGATCTGAACAGGCGCTCGACCATCCAAAGCTGCTTGTACTTCAAAGCCACTTCGGATGTCGGAAGATCCGTATTGGTCGTTAACACCCACTTGCCGTCGAATCGTGATTCGGCGAGCGCTTTGTCTTGGTCGATTGAAAAGTGTGGTCCTTTGACCGTCAAGTATTTCCGATATCCCTTGTTTCCTACCAAGGACTTATCGCCACGCCGTAGCTGCTCATCGAGAGCCGCAAGGATAGCATCTCTATCGGCGGCGTCCTTTTTGGCTTGCCGCTCATTGACACGGACTACGGACCTGCGGTCTTCGATTACGACTTCCTTAACCTTTAACGGAGAACCGGAACCGTGAACTACCTGATAGCGTCCGGCTCTGGAGAGAACCTCGGTTTTGACTTCTTTCACCA
>JBBRBO010000047.1:0-24883 GCA_038205805.1 Desulfomonilales bacterium | reverse complement strand
TAGCCGTCCTTGATGCCGCTGCGCCGACCCTTCTCATACCAATGCGCAGCCAAAGAAGTAATATCGGGGAGAACCTTCTTGAAAGAAGGCTTCTCCCCGAACCCCTCTCCAAGAACTTTTAATATGCCGAAACCGCCTTTTCTCAAGGAGAAAAGGCCGCTTTCGGCATATTAAACATTCTCAGACAGACGTCGAAAAACCTACCTTCCCAAAAAGAGTCTTCACCAATGTTACTCGTTGGAAAGCACTTTGGTATCAGGCGGCCGCAATCCGAATGCTCGGAGCGGCATACGTTTCTACGTATCACAAAGCGCCAATTTGTTGCAGTCGCTCACGAGAATTAAACGTAAGAAACGAAGCCCTATCCGGCTATTCTTCTCGCGAATGAAGCTGCTTTCAATTGTACGCTCATGACTGTAGACTAGGACAAGCGCCTATTTCGCTAATTTATACGAAGGGGGTCAACCCACATGAAAATTGCTGTGTTCCTTGCGATTTTTGGCCTCATGCCGGTCCTCGCGTTCGCGGGCTATTATCCACCCTGGAATGAACCTCCGCAGGGGGGTATTCGTCTGAACGTCCCGGAAGTGGACAATATGCCCGATTTCGGGGGGGACATTGTCGATCCCGACCTGGTTATCTTCTACGGCGGCAACGAGTTCATGGCGATCCCGAAACTCATCGAGCAGTTTGAGGCCATGTATCCACAGTACAAGAAGGTCTACTATGAGACGCTCCCGCCGGGGATCATAGAACAACAATTCACCAAAGGGAGCATTGTCGTGGGGAACCTCAAGATCGAGATTGCGCCCGATGTCTACACCGGCGGTGAAAAACGCATCAAGCAGCTCCAGGGGCAAGGGCTGCTGGAAAACCCCACGCCGTACCTGAAGAACAAGCTCGCAATCATGGTCTACCAAGGCAATCCCAAAAAGGTAAACAGCCTCTTGGACTTGGGCAAACCGGACGTTCGCGTAAGTATGCCCGGTGAACAAGAGGACATTTCCAAGAAAATCCTCGAAAGCTACGCCAAAGCCGGCGGCGACCTGCTCATCAAGCAAGTCATGGACGAAGGGAAAAAAGACGGAACCACCTTTATTACCAAGATTCATCACCGCGAAACCCCCATGCGGATCATGGCCGATAAATCCGACGCCGGCCCTGTGTGGGTAACCGAAACCCTGTTCCAGAAGTCCATCGGTAATCCCATCGACATGGTTGAGATTCCGGAATCACTCAACATCTCGTCTACGTCCGTGGCGGCAAAGGTCAAGAATGCTCCCCATTCCCAAGCCGCGGACGACTACCTGGCCTTCCTGAAGACCCCGCAAGCTCGCGCAGTCTTCGAGAGCTACGGGTTCATGCCGCCTGATGCCGCCGCTGAAGCGAAGAAGTAAAGAAGTAATCTTGGGGAGAACCTTTTTGAAAAAAGGTCCTCCCCAAACCCCTTTCCAAAAACTTTCACAATTGCCGAAACCGGATTTTCTCAAGGAGAAAACGCCGCTTTCGGCAAATAGTAAATGTGCTTAGAAGAAGTTAGAGAGACCTACATTCCAAGAAGATCTCACCAAGATGACGTCTTAGCCTTCAAGCGAGATCAAGCTTTTTAGAAAGACGTGACCAGACACCAGCTTACGAAAAGCCCACCCAATATTGTCCTGAGGGCGAAACGGGATCACACCTTTACAATAGCCGTGGCCGATTCCCATACCACAGTTGTTCCGGCGGTCCCGGATCGCAGCCCGTGCGGAGGTGTTCGAGCACGGACACGGTAAGAACGAGGGTCTGGATCACATTCGAGGTCATGAGTTCCGCTCGAGGTCGGCGGATCTCGTAGAGCAGCCGCGGGCACAGGGCCTCGAACACCACGAGCCGTCCATCCTGTATCATCTCGGCCACAGTCTCCAGACCGGAGGCGAACCCCGCTCTGAAGCGAGCGGGAACCCTCGCGATAACCGGCTCCTGCGACGCCTTCCCGACCCACTCGCCAGTCAGCGCCACACGAAAGGCGGCGAGGTCCGCCTCTTCAGGACAATTTAGCCACAGGCAATCCACCAACATGGCCGCGCACGTGCGACCTACAGGCTCGCGCAGCTCCGCCAAGCGTGCCTCCTTCTCCCAGAGACAATGGAAACGACCGTCCGAACGCTCACCCACCACAAGAAAATACCCCGGAAACTCACCAGGCGCCGTGACGCCCGCCCACATCCCCGAAAACCTCTCCACCGTCCGCAATCCCGCAACCGCCACCGTACCGTCACTCTCATACCTCGCCCTCAACGGATTCATCCCTCAACCCCCTTCCTAGAAGAATTACTATTGGGGAGAACCTTCTTGAAAAAAGGTTTCTCCCCAAACCCCTTTCCAAAAACTTTCACAATTGCCGAAACCGGATTTTCTCGAGGAGAAAACGCCGCTTTCGACGAATAGTAAATGTGATTAGAAACAAGTTAGGAAGACCTACTTTACAAAAAAGATGTCACCAAAATTATCTTCTTATACCAATGCGCAATAAAAGAAGTAATATTGGAGAGAACCTTCTTGAAAGAAGTTTCTCCCCAAACCCCTCTCCAAGAACTTTCAAATTAGCCGCAAGTGCCTTTTCTCAAGGATAAAAAGCCACTTGCGGTGCATTTAAACATTCTTTCATAGTAGTTAGGGAAACCTGCTCTTACAAAAATATCCTTCACCTATATTCCTCGTTCGACAGCACATTGGTATTAGGCGTGAAATGGTATGTTGACAAAGGCAATGATGGACCGCTTCCATACAAGCTGATTTTGTTTTATACACTTCACAACATCCCTAAGGTTTATTATTTCTAGTCATGAACGCATCTCCCCTCCGAACCACCCCATCGTCACGTGAGGCGTTGTGCTCAATGTGGCGAGCTTGGTCATATTCTTCTCCCAGATTGTATTCTCGGCCCCGACATGCCAAGTAAAGACAGCATTTCATTTTACGAACCCCGTTTCTCGTGTAATCACATTAAAGTTTTTGGGGAGGGGGCCGGGGAGGAGCCTTTTTCCAAAAAGGCCCTCCCCGGAAATTCTCTTTCCCTCTTTTCTCCCTCTCTTTGTTCCACCGGGCTTGAGGCTGCTCTGCGCCCGGTTCGCCACGGAGGGGAGACGCATCTCCCCTCCGAACCACCCCATCGTCACGTGAGGTGTTGTGCTCAATGAGTCAGCCTCTCTCACACTCTTCTCCCAGATTGTATTCTCGGCCCCGATATCTCACATAAAGTAAGTGTTACTTCCTGCGAAACGATCTTCGTATGTGCACATTACAAAAGTTTTTGGGGAGGGGGCCGGGGAGGAGCCTTTTTCCAAAAAGGCCCTCCCCGGAAATTCTCTTTCCCTCTTTTCTCTTATCTTCTCTCTTCTCCCCCCCCCTCTCCTTCCCCCGTACGCCGGCGTCGTTAGAAGTCGGCGTTGGAGAGGGATGTGGAGAAGAAGCGGGTATGTCGTGCGTGGTGACGCATTTCGTTGGCGATGGCCAGTGCAATAATGTCGTCGTCGTGCTTGAGTTTGTCTTCGGGCGCCTTGTAGTTTTGTCGGAAGAGTCGTTTTTCAGGGTCCCATATGAATCCTCGCATTTCGAGCAGTGTTTCTCGGCAGTAGATGGTGAGTCCGCCGGCGCTGAAGGTTTCCGCCAGTCGGTTGAGCATGGCTTCTTTTGTGACACGATTGGTAATCCAGCCGAGTCGTTTGGTTTGTTCGGGCTCCTTGCGGTCCGAGAAGGTGTGGTAATAGAGATTCGGGTACGGCGTGAGATCAGGTAGTGACGAGAGGCCGTTTTCGCATACCGCGAGGGTGGCCAGCCCTGGGCCGTTCCGTTCAATCCCTAAAAGGCCGTTGTTGTAGAAGCGGCCGAGCAGGTAAGCCTCGACTCCGGCGGCTTCCGGCCGCACGCGATTGGATCGCCACCGAGCCACGAGTTCGCCTGTGGCCGCGTTCACCACCTGAATCACGGTGTAGTCGGCGGACACGCCCTCACCCACGTCCATGCCGAGGACGTATTCCACGTTACGTTGCGGGAAGCGCCACAGGGCAAGCGGCCCGCGTTCGATGGGAGAGAACACGGGAGCGCCGGCGCGGCCGAACTCGAGGGCTCCGACGGCTTGTGGAGTTGCGGCATTCGACAACATGATTCGGATGACCGTAGGCTCAAACCACGGCAATCCCGTAAAGCTGAATGCCAGCTCGGGCGCGGCGGGGTACTCCTGATGAAACTTTTCCCAGGAATTGCGGCACATTCCCCTTTTCGTGAGCATGGCCCACTTGAGTTGCTCGGCGGTCAGCTCGAAGTCGCGGGCGTACTGCGCCTCTTTCGGGTCCGGGTCGAGCGCTTCCCGTTCGGCGACGGGCAGGCTGTACTCCGGGAAGATCTTCCACGACAGGAAGATGGGATCGAAGGCGGATCCGCCCTTTTCCGCGGCCGCCCACTCCCTATGGAAGAGGTTTTGGGGGCCGTTCGCGGTTGACTCCCAAAAGACCAGGGTATCCCAATGATAGGGGATGGCCTGGTTGATTGCCAGGATCGGCTCCTCGGGCTTGTCCCAAAACGCCACCTCGCCCGCATGAACGTAATGGAGGGTCAACCCGCGACCCAGCTTCCTGTTTGCGGCGGTGTCAATCCGCATGGAAGAGTTGTGGGGCGCCGGGAACTCGATGCGTCGAGCGCTTACAGCGGGCGCCGGCGGGCCTTTACAAGCGCCGTGGCTCAGGAACCGCCGTGTCACTGCGAACATGCTCGAGGCGCTCTCGATGGAGTGAGCCGCCACCAAGCCGAAGCGGTTCGGGTAAAGGCTTAGCAACCCGAAGATATACGCCTGAATGAACGTGGATACTCCCATTTGTCGCGATTTCAGGCAGATGAAACGGGCGGGCTCCCGTCGGCGGCGTTTCTCCATGAGCTTTTGGAAGATGATCTCCTGAGCGGGATTGAGCCTGAGGCGCGTGAGTTCCCCTTTTTTGTTGATGATGGGCAGGCGCTCGATAAAGGTCCGCAGATCCCTTGGACGACGGGCGCCGGCCTTGGGGATCAAGAGTGCCCACTGAGTAAGACGATCCAAGCGGACGCCCAGGGACCGCATGGAGACATCACGTGTGTGCGGCGCCGGGGCTGAGGGCGTCACCAGGGTAACCTAATGCGCTCGGCCATGAACTTTTCCAGACGCTCCAAGCGCTCGGTTAAGACGGCCGCTTCTTCGCACTTGATTTTCGCTTCCAGGAGCGCCTTGCCCGTGTTCAAGAGCTTATCCATCACCTTTATCCTTTCGATCTTGGTCTTTTCCGCATGGATTGCTTCGCCCAGGAGCGACGTCAGTGCGCTCAATCCGGCGCCGGCGGTGAGTTCACCGGTTTCGAGGGCGGCGATCTTCTCTTCGGTTGCGGCGGAGAATGCGGCCCCGAGTTCCGTGAATTCTTCGGGCGGCAGTTCGACTATGGGAAAGGCTGCGGTTCGCCGTGGAGATTTGGCCATTGTGGACCTCCTTTGTGTTATGGGCAGTTAAATCAATAATATCGGGGAGAACCTTCTTGAAAGAAGGATTCTCCCCGAACCCCTCTCCAAGAACTCTTACAATTACCGAAACCGGCTTTTCTCAAGGAGAAAATGCCGCTTTCGGCGAATGGTAAACATTCTCAAATAGAAGTTAGGAAAACCTACTTTTCAAAATTGGCTTTCACCAATAGTATTCGTTCAAAAGCACGTTGATAGTATGTCGTTGTCGTAGCGGACGAGCCTAGTGGAGAAGTTCCATCTCCCATTCGCCCCAGAAATAGGGTTCCATTTCACGAAAACGGCTGGACCACTGTCTCCATTGGCCTTGTGCGCACCAATGGATGCGCGGATTTCCGATGGGTTTCGCCATGGGATCAAGTCGGCAATGCAAGCCGTCGAATTTTATGCACCGTGAGCACACCATATCGTCACGTTTCATAGCGGTCTCCTTTTTTGAGGGGAGCGAGTAGGTGAGAAGAATCCTCACCCCCAACCCCTTTCCTCAGCGTGTGGAGGGGGCTTTGCGATTTTCCCCGTTCCCAGAAGTATGGTAATCCAGCTGCGCTTTCAAATGAGTAATATTGGTGAAGGTCGTTTTGTAAGATAGGTGTCGCTAGCTTCTATCTGAGAATGTTTAATATTCGCCGAAAACGGTCTTTTATCCCTGAGAAAAGCCGGTTTCGGCAATTTTCAAAGTTCTTGGAGAGGGGTTTGGGGAGAAGCCTTCCTTCAAGAAGGTTCTTCCCAATCTTATATCTTTGATTGCGCATTAGTTTACGGTCCCGGAGTGGGTTCGTTGATGTCTCGCCAATCGTACGGGATGTGCAAATGTTTTCTGAGCTTACGCATAGGTCCCAACAGACCTGACTCCATGGAACGAAACAGTCGCACAACCTGCGGATCGTCCTGGCTTTCCAGGTGGAGTCTGAGCACGGAGAGTTGGTGATGAAGCTTGTCGAATGCGTGGGCCATTCTTTTGAGATCATCTGAGCGCTGCACGCGAAACCTCCTGTTTGTTGAGGCTGATGAATTAACCCTTTTGGTTAATTGTTTCACTGAGAGAATCCCAGGGTCGAGAGGTAGCGACCCGGAGAGTGTTCTCAGAGGGTGGACCTGAAAAGCGGCTGGGCGAAGGAGATCATTTGTTCTCCTTCCATTTACCCATACCCGCTGAAGCTTGTCAACCCAAAAAAGTAAAATCCCATATAGAGCGGCTTAGCGAGGTTTTAGGGGGACGGGAGGGGGGGAGGTGGATGGATACTCCCCGATACGTAAACTTGGATTTTGTTGCACATCGGGTATTGCCTTCACAAGATACCGGTTGGGATGAGTGTAGCAGTCCCATCTCCTGTGACAGCCGTTATCCACTGGACTATGGAGGAAAAATGGGTACATAGTGATGAAACGAAAGTCATATACCATGGACAGCAACCAATAACCGGAATGTGAAAGACTGCGGCCCGGATTACACATAGCGGCAAATCTCACTGCCCGCATGATAAAGGACAAATACGATGCAAATGAACGCTCATGATCGTGTCAATGAGTATAAGGCTTCTCTCGAAGAGCTGTTCGCGAAGATCCGGCGGTGGGTCTTGAACCACAATATGACGGTGAAAGAAACCGAAATCGAAGTGTCAGAACCCAGGGCAGGTGTGTATGCTGCGCCGAAGCTGACTATTTATGATAAGAACAATGTCGCTTTAGCTGAAGTAGTCCCTGTGGGCGCATGGATTATCGGGGCCGATTGGCGTGTGGATGTTCGTGGGCACCTTGAAAAAGAGGCCCTGGTGTATTGGAAGGCCGGCGCCCCCCTCATTCGGGAGTTGTCGGTTGGCGGGCCGGACGGTCACGCGGTGGAGAAACCGTTGTTTCGAGGCGCTGAAGAACCGGGATGGTATTGGGTTGAGAATGGATTACGGGCAAAGGCTCGGCCTGTGGATGAAGAACTCTTCATGGATTTGGTGGCGGAGGTTCAGCCCTTATGAGTTCCCGAGAAAATCCGTTGGACCTGGTACTTATGACCTACGAGACCACAAAGGACTGTCTCAAGATCGCGGATAAAGTTCGATTCCAAGGCAATGTCGCCTTAATGAAAAGAACGAAACTAATTCTTCTTCCCGAGGCTGAAGCTACGGATCAAATCAAGGCATGCCATGATGAAACGGAAAATTTTGCAGTTCTCTCTTTGTGGGCGGTATTTGAGCGATTTGTCGTAGAATATCTTATAAAAAAAGGCGAACCGCTGCAGGACATTAGACCGGCAAACTTGGCCAAAGGTATTTATGAGACCTTCGAGAGCGCCGTTGAACGTGGAAGAATAAACGACACCCTTGATTTATTGAAAGAGATAGTTGACCCAAAGCTGATTGGAAACGCCAAAAATATCAAGAAATACAGAGATTGGGTTGCGCATAAAAATCCCAAACGTGGTCCCATGAGTAAAACTGATCCTAAGTTCGTTCACCATATACTTTCCGAAATTATCCAAATCATCAACGACTCGGACCCGGAAAGCGACGACAATACACCACAACTCAGAGAGGGCACAGCCACGCAATAATCGAGGTATGGTGTCTCATTACACATTTAATCCGTCCGAGGATCGTCTTTTCCTTGTCTTGGCCCTTGGCTTTTGGTCCTTTTACTCACCGAGAGAGGAAAACTTCGTAATCTTCACATAATGGTTCAGTGCGTAGAGTAATAAATCTAAACCAATGGGGACTTCTTCCATTCGATATACTCACGTATGTTTCGATACGGGGCTTTAGACTCGATGGCCCTAGCCATATCGGAGGTCAGATAATTCATCCAGTAATCGTCGAAGACTTTTTCCCCCAGAGAACTGAAAGGTCCCTCACCCGTTCGTGGTGAACGGTTACTCCGTTCTTATGCGCCTATCAATAGGATCTCTTGAGATTTGCCGTTCGTGGAAAGAACGTATTTGTAGTGTCCGGAACGATGGATTTCCACGGTTTTCTTGTGATTTTTGAGAATGCTAAGCAAATCGGACTCGGACGGAATCCCATCGCTTCTATAGGATACAACCAACTCGGCGCCTCGGAAACGGTGGAACAGCCGATCAAACGCCGCCGCAATGGTTTGCTTATTGGACCATTCGTTGTGAACTCGCTTGAAACGACGGTGTTTGGAATTCATTTCTATGTGTTCCGCCCACTGGTCATAGATCACCAAACCTTCCAGGAAGTGATAGAAATCTAAATAATCTACGGCTACACCCTTAGACGAAATGTATGGTGTGTCTATGTAAACGAGGTCATAATCCCCTGTAACGTCCGCAGCGCCGATATTGAGCGCCTTATTTTTGAGTCCGTTATCGAATACGGCTTGATTCGCCTCGTTCACGAATGTCTTGAACCAATAGGGAAACGGTTTATCCCATGTCGCCTTATTGCCGAAGGAGCGCTTAACGTCGGCCAAGCGAATGTAAAGATTCTTGCGATGAAAAAGGTTATAGGGGCGTTTGATAATGCAGGCTTGGCAAAGGGCAAAGACGGCGATTGCGTGTTTATACACATCATCCAAGCGATGTATGTTCGTTGTGGTCTGATCGATCCATGCGTTCTCTTCGTCGGTAAAATAAATGTCCTTGAACGTTTCCGTCACAAACCGCGGATACTCAATCGAAGAATGTCTTTGTAACAGCCATTCTACATCCGCGTGATCCAATGTCGTCCCGTTGTTTTCCACGAGAGCTAGACCGGTATAGTAATTAAACCTGAGGAGATCGTTATAGGTGACTTCTTTGCCTTGCTTCTTTAGATTATAAGCGACCACTCCGGAGCCGCCGAAGGCGTCTAAACACGTGCAGTAATCCAAATGGGAAATGGTGTCCAATATCCACGGCGTCAACTTGACCTTGCTGCCTTGGTACCGTGTGGAAGGAAACTCCGCAGAGATATTTGCGAATAAATTATCCTGAGTTGCGGGAATTATCGGTTTTGATCTACTCATGGTATGTGCCCTGGAAAATGAACCAAATCGCGGGTCGGTTAATATCCTATCATAGGAACTTGGTAAAGTTCAGAAATTATTATAGGAAAACTGTATACACTTTCGCGTTAAACCGGTAAGTCTTAGGAAGATTTTTTTGAAAAAAGCCTTCCCCTATCGGCTTTGTACCGGCGGCGCCCAAAGAGACGGGGTTTACTCCTTAGAAACGGTTTCCCTCTTCTCCTTCTGCGTTTTCACCACATCGCAACACCGGTATCACACCCTTGCCTGAGCCATTGCTCTCTCATTCGCACATTGCAAAAGTTTTTGGGGAGGGGGCCGGGGAGGAGCCTTTTGCTTTTAGATCACCGGGCTTGAGGCTGCTCTGCGCCCGGTTCGCCACGGAGGGGAGACTCATCTCCCCTCCGAACCACCCCATCGTTGCTTGAGAGGCCGGTTGCCTGGAGGCATTTGCCTTTCGCTCTTCTCCCGGCTTTGCTTCACAGGGTTGCAGGAAGAGAGAATGGTTGTTGGAGAACCTCTATTTCACCATAGACATTTTTGAGATGTTTTTGGGGTGGGGGCCGGGGAGGAGCCTTTTACCAAAAAGGCCCTCCCCGGAAATTCTCTTCACTCTTCACTCTTTCCCCCTCTTCGCCCCCCTCTTCGCCCCCTCTTCTCTTCTACGGCAGGTAGGCCTTGGCCTGAGAGTGAATGGTGGCGCTGGTTTTGGGGTCCACTTCGGCGATAATACGCTCGAGCGCGGCTTGGGCCTTTGTCTTGAGTTCCGGTTTCAGGCGTTTGGTGGATTGGAAGGTGTTGAGGAGCTTACTCGCCACGTATCCGTTGACCTTAGCCAGTTCGATGATGGTATCGGTGATCCATTGGATACCGGCGTCGGTCCACACCATCTCGTTATTTACGGCCATGGGTACGAAGAGCGCTCGTGACCATGTGGGTTGGTTGATGTCGAATGTGGGGCGCCGTTTCTCGCTATCGAGCATCTCGAAGACGTCGGAGCACGTGCCGGAACCAATGATGCGCAGGTAGTTGGCGTACCCGCTCAGGTGCGTATGCCACTGGTTGTAGACCTTCTCCAGGAGCGACCGGCGCTCGGGTGAGGAACTCCGGTTGAGGATCACGAGGGCCGACACCTTGTCTTGGGCGGTGGTCGCCTTGTTGAAGTGCTCGATGATCATGGCATGGCTCTCGGGGGAGTCATCCGCAGCAATGAGGTCCAGGAGCGTGTGTTTCAGGATGCGTTCCTCGATGCCGTCCTTGGGGTTGTCGCGGGGGCCGTATGTGTCCAGGTTTTTGAAGGCCGCCATGAGGGTGTCCTCGTATCGGTCGTGCACGGCCTTCATGAGGGTCTTTCGGGCCGCCACCAGCTCCGGGAACCACGTGAAGAAATCCCTATCCAGCGGCTGTTCCTCGATCCGCAAGAAATAGGCCTTCAGACCGGGGGAGAGCTTCGGATCGTTGAGAAATTCGCCGTAGAGGCCAAGCCACGCCTCGCTGATGGAGCGGCCGGGGTCTTTCAGGAGGCTGATGCGCTCGCGATCAGTGAGCTTACGCATCGCCTCGACGCGATTGTATGCGTTCGCGTCGTGCTTGGCCTGGAGTTCCAGGGCCTTGAAGTCGGCGTCCTGCTGGAAAACGCCGTAGAATGAGCAATCCCTGTTCAAAGAGGCGAAACCGGGCGCCTCGGGGATGTCGTCCAGGGTGATGCGCTCGGCGGGCTCGGTAAAGATAACCGTGCGAGCCGTGCCGGGGATCTCTCGGCCCTTTGTGTCGAAGAGGCTCAGTTCAATGGGGATCTCGAAGGGCAGACCGTCCGGGAGGATATCCTGCGTCAAATCTATGTGGAATTGCTTGGATTCCGGGGAATAGGACGTGACGGCCTTGACCTTGGGGTAGCCGATCCTATAGAGCCAGCCCTTCTTGAAGCCCTCGAGGGACCGCCCGGAGACCTCCTCGAAGCATTCGAAGAACTGGTCCGTGTCTGCATTGGAGTGCTTGTATCGCGTGAAATACAGCGTCTTGCCCGCCTTGAAGTTCTCTTCGCCGATGGTGAGTCGCAACATACGGATGACTTCCGCGGCCTTGACGTAGGTCACACCGTCGATGAGGTCATCCGGGTTGTTGAACCCGTCCCGCACGATGCGGCCGGCGGCTCCGCCGTCCTCGATGGCCAACGGGCCGAGCAAGGGGCTGCGTATGCCGTCCACTTGGGTGAGCCGCACGAATCCACGATCAAACACATCCTGCATAAAGGCGTGTTCCACATCTACGGTGTAGGCCTCGTTCAGCCACACGTCGAAGGGCGTGGCCATGGTGGTTTCGCTGCCGCACTGGTTGTGCTCGTACTCGTGCACGATGACCGCATGGGCGTAAAGTATCGTTTGGTCCAGGGTGTGCTCGTCTATAAGCGCCGAATCCGTGACGATGGTGGTGTTTCCCACATTTTCCATGCCGCCGAAGTTCGATTTCGTCATGCAGATGGTGCGATAGGTGTCGGCGGTGTATTCGTAATCCTGGGTGTCATTCACCCATAGGACGGATTGCTTGAGGATTTCCATGGGGATGAGGGCGTTTTTGGCCCTACCCTGCGGCACGAGGTATTCGAGCCTGACGGTCTTGCCGTCGTCGTAGGTGACGGAATCCTCGAGGGCGTCCCATGTGCCGGCCGTGGCGATAAAGAGATAGGGCGCCATGGGGGTCTTGTTCACGAAGGTGATGATTTGGCGATCCGGCGATCCGGGTTTGGGCACGGGCCGACCGTCGGGATTGCTTTCGCGGCATATATCGCCGTTGCTGATGAGGTGCGTGTACCGGGCGTCGCCCTCAAGTATGGTGGTCATTGTGCACTTGGCGCGGCAATCGTCGAAGATCGGCATGATGCGCTGAAAGCCCCACTGCTGACACTGGGACATGTATTGCTGAGGCGCTCCGGGGGGCGTTACGTCTTTGTAGATGCCCTCGAGGATCCTGTCCGACGGGACGCATCGCGCCATGATGCGCAGAACGAACTGGTGGCTGGCGTCCAGGAGCTTGGGCAGCTTCACAATGAGCTTGTTGTGCTCGCGCTTGTATTCGGATTCCACGCACTCGTATGCGCCTGAGAAGATCCATTCCACGGAAAGGATGTCCAGATCGTGGGCGTCAAGCTCCACGCGGTCCAGCGCAATCTTCGGGGTGATCGTCAATTTTATGGTGGATTCCACGTAATTCGGGAGGAAATTAATATACATGTCCAGATGATCGAGTGCCACCGGGAGTTCGAGAAAATCATCCCTATGATACTTAAATGTTCGTTCCGTCAAGATATAGGCTCCTTGTATGTACTATTTCGGCAGTAATAATGTGTTGTTGTGGTCGCTACGTTCGTTCGGCGCGGCGCCGTTCGGCCTTAGTATAGCGCTTTCCCATCGCGCTTAGAAGACGTGTTTCGCTGAAGCCGCGCTATTTCGGAGCGGGTAGCCGATCCTCTCAGGAAATTTGCCCAATCCGTAGCAATCCATCGAATCATGGAGTCCACTATGCTAAACTACGTGGTAGAATTACGCTTTTGATCGCGTAGAGTATAGTAAGCGGATTGCAACGGATTATATGGCGGCGCAGGCGGGCTCGGCGTCTCCCATGAAGATGCGATCTCACCAAAGTGCGACGGCGCTCGACCACCGGTTGCGATTCAGCGAACGATACGCATCTCATGAATGTGACGGAGCAGAACCGTTATAAAACTCGTTTGATACCCGATACGCTTCCAACGGAGTAATATTGTGAAGTCATTTTGAAAGATTAGGTTTTCTTGACGTCTACCTGAGAATGTATAAGACTCGCCGAAAGCGGCATTTTCTCCTTGAGAAAAGCCGGTTTCGGCAAGTTTAGAAGTTCTTGGAGAGGGGTTCGGGGAGAAGCCTTCTTCCAAGAAGGTTCTCCCCGATATTACTTCTTTGAGAGCGCATCGGCATAAGCCGTACGCCGACACCCTCTTGTATCGGTTTCGGCCGGCATATATCATTACTACGTGTGGTAACCCTTCACCTTTCGTGTGTTGAACACCTGGAGGAATAAAATCAATGAAGTCAATGCGATACTATGTCTGTATCGGTTTATCCGCCATGCTCCTCATCGCGGAACCCATAGCCATGGGCGCCGCTTGGGCGAAGTCTTACGGTCGCAGCAGCGGCGGGTACTCGAGACCGAGCTATGGCGGATCCAGCAAGAGCTATTCCCGTTCGTCGAGCGGGTATTCCAAACCGAGCTCCGGCGGCAATTCCTACTCGAGTTCCACTCGGGACACCTGGAACAGAAGCGGCGGCGGCATGTTCGGCGGGAACTCATCGAGCGGGTACAGCAAGCCTTCTCTCCCGTCGTCCGGGTATTCCGGGGGCGGCTCTTCGGGGTACTCGAAGCCCAGCCTGCCCTCGGGTAGATCCTCAAGCTCTCCCACAACGTACGGAGGGTCGTCGTCACCGTCTTCGGGGTACTCGAAGCCTTCCTTGGGCGGCTCGTCAGGGTCATCGTCAGGCGGCAATTCCGGCTGGGGATACTTCAAGCCCAAACTCGACACGAAACCCGGCCCTGCGTATCCGCGTCCCACGGTGTTGCGTGATCGGCCCACCGGTTCGTCTTCCGCCGGGTACTCGAAGCCGTCGGCGGGCAGCGTAGGCGCACTGGGAGGGGCAGGCGCCATAGGGGCTGCGGGGGCGGCGCGCGGCTCATCCTTCGATCAGAAGGCCATCGACGCCAGCAAGAAGCAGCGCTCAGCTGAGAGTCTCAATCGGTACAGAACGGAGCAACAAAAGTACAAGGCTCCGCCCATCGACACGGGTCAGAATATGGCTTCCAACCCTCTTGCGCAAAGGGGGAAAGTCTATTCCAATTTTGATTACGGCTCATACTACAACAAGCGCGACAACTGGTATCGCAACAACAATTACCAGCCCCCGCGCAGTTCCTTCAACTTCTCCCCTGTTTACGGGCTGTTCGGCGGGATGTTCCTCTATTGGATGCTGGACCACATGGGCGACAAAAAGGTCGCCGCAACCGCCTACCATCACCAAGATGACCCCGGGTTCCAGCGGTGGCGACGGGATGTCGAGGAGCAAGCCAAGAACAATGCGGAACTCCGGGCAAAGCTCGACGCCATGGACAAACAGATCACCACGATGAAGGGCACGCCCAAGGATGCGGGCTATTTGCCGCCGGGGGTTCCTGCGGAAGCGGCCCTGGCGCCCAATGTGTTGGCGAGCCAAAAGCCCGAGCAAGCGCCCTTGCGATTCGCCACGGGCACGTCGGGCGGCTGGTATACCCGCTTCGGTGAAATGCTCAAAAAGAATGTCGAGGGCATCGACGTGAAGCTCAAGACTTCGGGCGGCTCACGGGACAACTTGAAGCTCCTGGCGGACGGCGAGGCGGATATGGCCATCGTGCAGTCCGATGTGTTGGCGCTCATGCAACCGGGCAAGAACCTTATTTCCGAGCAGAGCGATCTCTACACGGAGTACGCCCAGCTCATCGCCAATCGTGACTCCGGGATCAAATCCATCAAGGATGTGGATCCCAAGAAGAATGTGGTGATTATCGGCCCCAAGGGCTCGGGAACGGCGCTTTCCTGGGAAGGTCTTGCGGAACAGAGCGCATGGTATCGTAAGATCCCCACCAAGTACGCGGATTACGACCAAGGGCTCGCTGAAGTCCTACGCAATCCCAAGGCGCTCATGCTGTTCGTGGGCGGATTGAACAGTGAACTCATTAAGCGGGCGGAGAAAGAGGCCAAGCAAACGGGCAAGTTGCGCTTGGTTGACGTGAATGACCCCAGATTCGCTGTGCGCAAGGATCAATTTGGGAACCCTATTTACAAGATAGTGTCTATCCCCAGCAATGTGTATCCTGAGCTTCAGCGCGCGTGGTTCTTGGGGCACGCCAAAGATACGCTTGGGGTGCAAGCTGTGTTGGTCCTGCGTTCGGAGTGGGTCAAGAAATACGGCCCAGAGGCTATGGACGCCCTTTCCACGGCAATCCAAAAGACCAAGCCGGAGATTCAGAAGCTGGTGAACGCTCAGTAACGTGGTTTTGATGCGCCGGAGGGGAGTAATGAATCCTCTCCCCTCCACAGGCGCCCTTTCACACTGCGAACGAATAGTTTGGGAGGCTTGGCGCTGAACGAACAGCTATGATCTTTGTGGAAAATGATTACAATGTGAGTAGATTCTACCCCGTCCACTACGGGGCGTAATTGGAGGAAATGGAATGGCAGGAACCTGGGCTCTCTTGTCCCGTATGGGGGAGAAAAAGATCGAACAGTGGCGGGACTCCTTTCAGCGCCCCGCAGACCGGATCGATCAACACTTGCCCCTGGGTATTCGCGTAAAAGGCATTGTGGAAATCCCGCAAGTGGATTTTATCCTGGCAGGGGATCAACTCAGAATAAAACACCCCGGAATCAGCAACATCGTTATCTCATACGGTGTTATCTACATGGGGCCGAACACCTTCCATCGGTTCTATCTGAGTTCCACCACCGACATCTACATGTTGCAAATCATCACCGACGAGAAAAAAGACGTGCGCGATTGCAAGCTCTTCATGCCCTACGACGAGATTTACCCTGATGATTGGGGATTCTGGCTGGATGAGCATGACGGGTACATCGGGTACAATATCTTTCAAACTAAGGACGGCACGGGCTACGAACGCATCTGGGAGGACCAGGAACGCTCCGTCACCCTCGAGCGGGACGACCGTGGGAACGAGATCACGAGAATCCCACCCGTGGAATTCCTCGAGACCGTGTACATGGACCCGTACGGCAAAGATACCGAAATGGTTAAGTATTCTTCCATGCTCTATGGCCGAACGGTCAACGAAACCACCACGGAATTTCTCCTGGTGTCGGCAGTGGAAGAGGGCCAAGGCGCCACCGTACAGCTCATGGTGGGCGTGGCCCTGGAGCCCATGGCCATCAAGGTGCTGTGAGGGATCGCGGGGATTGCATTTCAGCGACGGCGCACTCATGGTGGAATTGTTACAACCCTACGGCTTGCATAATCATCTAATAGTACGGGACAACAATCGCGCATCGGCGACCAGTGCGCGCACAACAAGGCTGGACTAGAAAATACGAAGCGCCGTAGAGCCGTTTTATGCCAATGTGTTTTTACAAAAGTAAGAGCGGCGAAGCTTTTTTACAAAGCAGGTTTTTCCAACCTTTTTCTATGACATTTGTCCTAATCGGCGAAAGCGGTATTTTCTCTCTGAGAAAAGCCGGTTCCGGCAATTGCAAAAGTTCTTGGAGAGGGGTTTGGGACTCAACTTTCTTTCAAGAAGGTTCTCCCCAATAGTACTCTTTTGATTAGATGTCGGTAGTAAGCGGATGAACCTCAATGAAAGCAGCGAACCATGGCCGTTCATCGGAGCGACAAGACGGGGCCGGTGGACAATTACTACAAACCGAAACTAATTAATCGTATCGTCAGGAGGCTTACATGGGAATTTTAAGTTTTTTCAATGAATTCGGCAAAGTGAAATTTCAGCAAGCAGGACAAAGCATCACCCAGGCCATCGTCGCATGGGACCCCGAAACGGCCACGCAAGCGGAAATCGAAGAGATGATCGGTCAATTGGACAAGATCACTCAAGAGGCCGGCCAAGCCCTCACTATGTACCAACGTGAACAAAAGGAAGCCGACGCAATCCACGGTAGTTATGACCGGTATATGCAGGCGGCGCAATTGCTGAATTCCCAAAGCGAGCAATCCAAGCAGTCGGGGAACACAAGCAAGGCCCAGAGCCTGGAACAAAGCCTCAACAAACTGCTCGACGATATGGAAAGGATGAAACCCGAAGTGGAACGCGAAGTGCGGGAAGCGGAAGAGGCCAAAGAATACTACGCAGAAGTTCGCGGCCTAGCGGAAACGTCAGCGGATAAGCTGAAACAGGCGCGAAGCCAGCTCGAACAGGCCCGCCGCGACATGAAGCGCGCCGAAGTGGACAAACAGCGTGCGGCTGATCGCGCCGTTCGGTCGGAACGGCTGGCGGGTCTGCGGCAGGATACCTCAAGCATGGGTATAGCCCTCCAGGCCATGAACAAACAGGCCGAAGAGGCGCGAGCCAAGGCCCAAGCTTCCGATCTGAAGGCAAAGCTCCTGGCGCCCACGGAGCAAAAGCATGACGATAACATCAAAGCGGCGCTGGAGATCGTAGCCGGACCTTCCCATCTGCGTCTGGAACCACCAAACGCATCGGATCGCTTGCGACGCCTGCAACTGACTTCTTAGGCCGTTAAATGGCGTGATGAATAGCAACACCGCATCACAGAAGTAACATTGGGGAGAACCTTCTTGAAAGAAGGCTTCTCCCCAAACCCCTCTCCAAGAACTTTGACAATTGCCGAAACCCGCTTTTCTCAAGCAGAAAATGCCGCTTCCGGCGATTATCAACAATTTCTTAGAAAGAGATTGGAAAAACCTGCCTTGCAAAAAAGCTCCGCTAATACTACTTCTGTGAAAGCGCTTTGGTATTAATCTTATCTGCGGCCATCTGCGTAATCTGTGGATAATATTCTGCTCTTATCTGCCTCCGTCAGCGTATTCTGTGCATCAAAAACAGGAATTCATCCGCAGATGTAAGAATAAAAAAACATGATGACATAATACCCAGGCGGCGAATCGTATCGACAGAAACATACCCACAGCCCGATCCTTCAGCGATTCCGCTACCAAGAATCTTCCGCTCTTTTGCTCTTATCTGTGGCCATCTGCGTAATCTTTGGATAATATTCTGCTCTTATCTGCCTCGTCAGCGTATTCTGTGCAGGGAAGAAGAAATTTGCCGCAGTAAATGCACGCAAATTTTTGAAAAACAACAAACATGTGAGATAATCGGAACGACGACTTTTACCTGCGACATGCTCTTCCAGTGTGGAGAGGGGGCTTTCCGACCCGATCTATGGACATTGGGGAGCAAGATGGAGGACGGAAATTTCGTACTGCAAACCAAGTGTTACAATCACCATTCATTACGGGTGAGCCAACTGTTTGGATGACGATGTGATCCAATCCACAAAAGAAACAACGCTACGGCATCAGGAGGTAACCACATGGGTCTTTTGAGTTTTTTCTCTGAATTCGGCAAGGTCAAGTTCGAGCAGGTGGGGCAAAGCATCACGCAGCGCATCGTCTCGTGGGATCCGGAGACGGCTACGGAAGCCGAAATCTCGGAAATGATAAAAGAACTGGACAAGATCACCCAAGAGGCGGGTCAGGCCCTCACCATCTATCAGCGTGAACAAAAGGAAGCCGACACAATCCACGCCAGTTATGATCGCTATTTGGCGGCCGCTCAGCTCTTGAATTCACAGACCGAGCAGACGAAGGCCTCAGGTGACATGGGGAAAGCCGCGGGCCTGGAAACCAGCCTCAACAGGCTTCTTGACGACATGGAGAAAATGAAACCCGAAGTGGATCGCGAAGTGCGGGAAGCCGAAGAAGCCAAGGAATACTACGAGGAAATGCACGGCCTCGCCCAAACTGCGGCGGAAAAGGTCAAACAGGCCCGAACGCAATTGGAACAAGCCAAGCGTGACATGAAACGCGCCAACGTAGACCAACAACGAGCCTCTGAAAGAGCTGAGAGATCCGAACGCCTTGCAGGTCTGAGGAAGGACACCTCAAGCATGGGTGTCGCTCTCCAGGCCATGAACAAACAGGCTGAAGAGGCGCGCACTCAAGCGCAGGCATCGGACCTCAAAGCGAAACTGCTGGCGCCGACGCAACAAAAGCAAGACGACAACATTGATGCGGCCCTAAAGCTCGTGTCAGGTCAGGGCGCTCCTCAGCTTGAGGCCCCCAACGCTTCAGATCGCCTGAGACGGCTCTCCCTGTCGGAATAAAAGAGAACGGGAGAAGAAGAAAGAGCTGGGGAGAACCTTTTTGCCGGAAGGGTTATCCCCGCTCTTCGTCACGACCTGTTATCTTTTCAGAACTTAGCATTCCTCTGCGCGAAAAAACGGATGTAACAAGCCTTATATTTTCTTACGAAGAAGCTGTGAAAAGCCTCCTTGTAACAGCTCACCGGGCCTGAGACGGCTCTACGCCCGGTGAACCGCACGTCTCTGTTCAGCGTGGATTTAACGCCCGCGCCCACGTCCGCGGCCGCCACCGCCGCCTCCAAAATAGATTCCGCCGCCTCCACCGCCGCCTCCACCGCCGCCTCTGAAGTATACGCCGCCGCCTTGATGTCGGCCTCCGTGACGCCATCCACGACCATAACCGCCGCCGTACCCCAGATACGCCGCTGCGCCGGGTCCGTACACCACGCCGGTATCGGTGTATGTGCTGGGACCTTCAGTGGAACTCTCGTAGACGTCACCATAGTCGGATTCATCCGAGTCGCTCGGCTGCGAACGATAGCTACGCCCGCTCGATCCTGAACTCGAACGTGAGCTTGAACGCACCACCTGGGGTCGAGGGAGATCCGTCCGGATCTGGTCGCCGAACACCCAGCCCTGGTTGTTCGTTAGCTGGACCCAGCGGCCGTCTTGGCTCCATGTGCCGCTCAGGGGTAATTTTTCGCCCATAGCGGCGCAACCGGTCTGCTGCGAGGAAGCGGACGCACCCTGGCGAATCCTCAAACAGTTTTCGGGATTATCAACACCCGTTACGATCGCGAAAGACCCTTGCTGCTGATCGTTTTGGCTCTGGTTTTGATTCTGATTTTGGTTTTGGTTCGATTGATACCCCTGGTTGGATTGGTTCGCGTTATTGCGATTAACAGACGGATTATTCTGATTTGATTGGTAGTTGCGGTTCCCCTGATCCGCCGCCCGATTGGTATTGAATTGGTTGGATTGACCTGACGGGTTGTTTTGGTTCGATTGCACGGATCTATTGCCCGATGGATTAGGATTGGTTACGGTGTTCGCCGTGCTGTTTCCCGAACTTGCCGAGCTTCCCGAAGACTTCGAGTCCGAACGATTCACGTTGGATTGCGTGGTGGAGGAACTCTGCCCGGAACCTTGGTCCGATGGACCGGCAAAATCTCTCGAGGCTGGGCTCGAACTGGAGTTTACTCCCACTTGCCCGCTTGTCGAGGCGCTACCTGAGGGCTGGTTGTCGCTCTGAGCGTAGGAAACGCCGCTCACAAGAACCAGGGCGAGCCCTAAGGCCAACGCCGTCTCTCTTAAACCTTTGTTCATAATGCAAACTCCTTCGATGTACTAATTTCCGGTGACCGGCGCCACGGTAAAATCAATCCACCCAATTCAATGGTTCACCGGCTTGGGGCGGCTCTGCGTTCCCCGTGAAACCTAACCGGCGGCCGATTGCGGTGAACGTTTACAACAAACACTCCCGGCCTATATCTGTACTAACGACACTGGTATAGATGTGAAGTTCCGATGGGATTGCATTCGGCGAACGAGAGAGTGAGGATCGGTAGGCTCCATGCCCCCGTTCTTAAAGATGCGAAAGGCATGCTTTCGGTTCATTGCGCTTACGTTTCACGAAGGGAGCTGCAGGAAAGATGAGGTAACGGTTCATCAGGACTCATGCAACCGTTTCAAGCGGTCCGCGGCTCTGGGTAGCGGTTGCGCTTCATCCATGCGCCTACTGATACCAAAGTGCTTTCCAACGAGTAACATTGGTGAAGACTCTTTTTGGGAAGGTAGGTTTTTTCGACGTCTCTCTGAGAATGTTTAATATGCCGAAAGCGGCCTTTTCTCCTTGAGAAAAGCCGGTTTCGGCCGTTTAAAAGTTCTTGGAGAGGGGTTCGGGGAGAAGCCTTCTTTCAAGAAGGTTCTCCCCGATATTACTTCTTTGGCTGCGCATTGGTATGAATGGGAAAACCCCCGTGGTCTTCGATCACCGCGTCAATTTCTCCCATTATCCGGATGGTTTCAGCGAGGGCGGACACAATCCGTTGATAGTGGGTGAGATCGTCGTACGAAAGAACGCGACCCTTTCGATCCTTGAGCCATTTTTCGCATATCCGGTAGCCCCCAACGTGAAACTCCCACACCTCTCGCGGGATGCCCTTGAAGTACTGCTTTTCGTTTATCCAAACCCGTCCGTCGTCGTCTCCTTGACCCGGTTCGGTGTATTTCACCTTTTCAACCACATCATCTCCTTTGACCGGATACTTGGCTGAAGGCGCCGAGTATTTCTTCAGTAGATGCAGTTCCACAAGCTCCTTCCCGAGAGAACACAGGGAGCGAAAGAGATCCGGATTAGAGGTTAGTTGTATTCTGGGAAAGTCACTCTTGAGGAATTCGGAGTATCGCTCTCTATAGATCGGGGAATGTAGTAGAGCGTAAACATACCCGAATATATCTTCCGGGCCGAAATCGACCAGCAGATCTCCGGGTTTCTCTGGGAGAAAACGCAAATTCAGCCTTGATCGAATATCCTCGATGAAATCGGGGTTAAAATTGGGTATTCTTGTGTAGTGTTCTTCCGAGAAAAGCGACCGAATGAGCTGATCCATCCGATCCTGTTCGGATTGCACGTCTCTGGCTGTGGTTCTACCCGATTCTTTGATTCGTTTTTGGGTATCTTGGATTAGCGTTAAGCGGGCGTATTTACCGGAGTCACTGGTCCGCGGGTACAGATACAATGGAAAGAGATAATTCACCTCTTTTAATGAAACGGTATGGTGCTGGATGAGACGGGACGAGCAAAATACGTGTTCCCAACCTCTACCGATTTCAACTGATTTTGTTGTGCTTAACCCGAGATTCTCTCCGGCTAATATATGTCGCATTACCTCGTACCTGGACCTACAAAGAAAACCAGCGCTTCTTCCCGTATAAAAGGTCGAGCGGACATCGAAAGGACGATATAGAACCTCCACAATTGTCTCATTGGTGACTCCGTTCTCAAGAATGTCTTTTTGAGCTAGGGCTACTTTCCAATCTTGTGCATCTTTTCTTAGTTTAAACCGGCGTCTAGCCTCGTCTTCCGGCAGGTTGGAAAACTGTTTCACAGTATTGATGATCTCTTGGGGAGAAAATTTTATGGTAAGATCATCTCGCCCCGAAACCACGCCCACCGAATGAACCGGCATGGCGTCAGCGATTCTCCAACCGGTGTTATACTCTTCCTGCCATTCGGTTCTTAACGGTACAAAAAAATAGAATGGCGCCACGGGCGTAAGGGCGGTCAAAGGAGGATGCAAAGCATCTTCCTCAGATAATTTGCGATGTTTTTGGGGCCGCGTACCCCATAAATCACCGTGGTGGACCTTCGCCGGCGCCTTCGTGTTGACCTTCTTTACAAAAATACCTATGGCCGTGCCTTGCTGGATTTCAAAAATATTCTCATTTTCAGACGTCTTCGGTGAAACCTCTTTTTTCCTGGCGCTCCCATGCAAGTTCAATATGTAAATTTCACTGAAGGTATTCATCAGTGAGTGGCGCATACCTCGAAACGTCGGATTATCCAGGTAGCTGTGGTTCGTGATAAACGCCAGAATCCCTGAACCTGTTTTTTCGATGCGCCATTGCCCAAACCTGATGAATTTCACGTAATCATCGTTCAACCACTTGGGATTCCTCTCACTCAACACCTTTCCATCTACCTTGAAATAATTCGCAGGAGATTCCGCGATGTTTCCCCTCAATAAATTCTTGATCCATTCCCCTTTGTTGGCGGAATGCCCTGAATACGGGGGATTCCCCAGAACAACCATTACCGGGCCTTCCGATTTCACCTTCCCGGCCGCATTGGCCTCATCTGCGATCCATTGGGCAAAGGGCAGTTTGAATGCCGTATCTTTGGCCTCTTCAAGGGTATTGGTCAGGTAAACCTTGAGCCGCTCATCGGCCTGGAAATCGTAGCCACTCTCCTTGAGTTGCAGGCCAAGTTTCATATGGGCCACGGCATAAGGCGCCGGCAATAGCTCGAAACCCCATAATCGGGGCAGCAAATGTTCCGAGACATACCCCGACCACATTCCCTCATTTCCCCGAAAGGAGTCATGAATCCGATCAACAACGCCATACAGGAAAGTCCCTGTTCCGCAGGCCGGGTCGAGTATCTGAACTTTGTGGACGCTCTTGTTCTCCGAAGGAGCCTTTACGTCAACCTTTGACGCGTCTGCAAGTCCTCCCGCTAGACCAAAATCTCTCTTGAGAAGAAGATCGATGCTCCTCACGATATACGAGACCACCGGTTCGGGGGTGTAATAAACGCCCCTCAACTCCCGCAGGTTCGGATCATACGCAGTCAAGAACGTCTCGTAGAAATGGACAACCGGGTCCTCGCGGCCCATCTTCTTCCCGAAATCCTGAAGAATCGCGCTCATGTCGCAATGCTGCAGAAGGTCGGCAAGGTTATCCACAATCCAGACCACTCGATCATCGAGATCCGGTCCGGCTATATGCGAGAACATCTTTCTCAAAAAGGGGTTCGTCTTGGGCAGGTCGTATGCCGCGTGCTCACGGCTAAATTTTACTGCGGGGTCGCTGTTACACCGGGCCGCAAAAAGGCCATAGGAGATGGTTTGAGCGTACATATCCGCAAATTCGGCTTCCGTCAGGTCATGGAGCAGCGCTTCTCGGAACCCCTGCATTTGTTCCCCAAGGGTTCCGCCTTTGTCGGCGTCGCTTAACGCCTTGTTGATTGCGTCGCGCACTAGTCGAGCGAGAGCGGCCATTCGTTGAGCTAGATCGCTTGAAGTATCGACGGTCGGGATCTGCGTGGTGAGAAACGAGTTCATCATCTCCAAGAATTTCTTGACGCCCTCTTCATCAACCTGGATCTTGTTCAGCGCTATTTTCCCGAGTCGTACGGCGCAGCGAAACTCCCCGTTTACGTACCACCGAAATTCCAGATAGTCGGTGAGGATGAGGTTCAATAAGCCTGAGCGATAGCGGCCCATCTGTTCGCTCTTTTCCTCATGGTCCAACGAAATCCCTACATCCTTGCATTCTATGTATCCCAGCGGTGTTTGCTCTTTCACGACGATGTAATCCGGAGCGCCGCATTTCACCCTTTTGGGTTCGTTTATGGCTAGGATGTCTTTGTTACATGATTCTATGAGGTTTTTGAGATGAGGACGGTGGCTGTGTTCGGTTGTATTTCCCGCTTGCAGCTCTTTTTCCACGTTCTTGAGATATGCCGTAACCGGATCAGGCACCTGATAAACTCCTCTCTCTTTCGGAGATAAGCCCTTATACTATATCCGGAAACGCTTTTCCAAAGAATATCGCATGGGGATTGAACAGCAAAGCGCAATAAAAGAAGCACTATCCGGGAGAATTGTCTTGAAAGAAGGTTTTATACCAATGTGCTGTCGAACGAGGAATATAGGTGAAGGACATTTTTGTAAGAGCAGGTTTCCCTAACTACTATGAAAGAATGTTTAAATGCACCGCAAGTGGCTTTTTCTCCTTGAGAAAAGGCACTTGCGGCTATTTTTA
>JBBRBO010000046.1:0-24887 GCA_038205805.1 Desulfomonilales bacterium | reverse complement strand
GCAGCCAAAGAAGTAATATCGGGGAGAACCTTCTTGAAAGAAGGCTTCTCCCCGAACCCCTTTCCAAGAACTTTTAAATGGCCGAAACCGGCTTTTCTCAAGGAGAAAAGGCCGCTTTCGGCATATTAAACATTCTCAGATAGAAGTCGAAAAAACCTACCTTCCCAAAAAGAGTCTTCACCAATGTTACTCGTTGGAAAGCACTTTGGTATCAGGGTGAGGCTTCTCAATCGCGGAACCATGACGCCGCGTACGGGTACCCCAGCCTTTAGCGATTACAAAAACTTAAAGCGCTTTCGGGGCCGCGTACGCGCTCGTACGCGTACCTCCGCTGTTGCGAGTCTCAACACTCCGGATACGCGCCTTTTCACCGGTCGAAAAGGGTTGTTTTGACCCAAAATTGCCCAAAACAGTCCCTTCGAAAACGTTGCTACGCCGCTCTATATACCAATGTGAAGGGCTTTTTCATTTATCGCTTGACAAACAAAATAGCTATGGTATCTTAAAGTATTAGACGCTAATCCATCTCTTCCACCAATACTTGTTCGGCGTATATTTACTCGGGGTCTATTCCACCACTCTCCATGTCATCATGTGAGGCGGACGCGTCTCTAGCAATGGTCAGGGCGATCGCCTTATGGTGGGAAGATTGACGATCGCCTTCTAAACTGGGTGAAAAAACGTCTTACGTTGACCCATTCGCCGTAGTACGTATCTGTGGTGAAAGCCTTGTTGTTAGACGGATTCCGTCATATCTATCTAGGAACGCTTGCTTTGATCGAATGCAACGCTTTCGTCCTAAAAACCCATTTCGTTGCTTCAAAGTTCGCAGGGTAGACGTCGTATCTGCTTCAAAGAGTCGCCGGGCACTATCCGTACCTCTCCTAACAATGGGGACACAGGGTTTAATCCGACAGCTTCCCACGAGATTGGATACTTTCATGCTCCGGTGCGACGATTCTTTAGCATCGTTTAAGAGAGGGGTTTGGCTTAGCTTGTGCTTATAGGCGCTCGCGGAAAGCGTTTTGTTGGTTGTCTCTTAAAAAATAAGTTTACTCCAGCCGAAATTGGCCCACTCCGACAAAAAAATTCGACGGTTGTAAACTTTCTCGGGAAACGTTCGCCCATATTGTTCTTACCGGAAAACGGTAAAAAAACCTATTGATCATCGATTCTTAGCTAAATTCTGCCGCAGGGAAGAAGATTCGGACTACAATTATGTACATCCGTAAGCCTGCGCGACCTGTGAGTCACCGCTACCCGTAAGATGCGTCGCCTGCGGCGTGGTCCGCTCTCCAAAGTTCTCCGACACCTATTCCCGTATGGAACGCGCCTCTCACATATTCAATGTGGATGCGCAAAATAGCGTCCCGGGAATTTCCCGACCTCAAGCGCTAAGGAGCAACGCCATGTCCAAGAAAGCCCTCATCACCTGCCCCCATTGCGGGACTTCGTACACCATCAGCCACGGGCATACAACCGGGAGCGGTTCGACCACGGGACAATGCCCCAAGTGCCACAAAACAGCCCACGTGCATATCCACAACGGCGAAGTGGACAAGGTGAGCTGAGATTTTCAGCGACGTGTGATAACCGTTCACCGGACCGAGAGCCCATCTCAAGCCCGGTGAACCATTCCCGAAAAGGAGAGTGTCAGGTATGGCCGACAACGAACTGAACATAGGCGAGACCACGGAATCTGCAATCGAGCAACCCAGACAACCCGAGGCCTGGGTGCTGAGAATGAGCCACGCGCCCAATCTAGTCCAGCAAGCGCTGAAGGGGGACTTCATCGCCATCGGTTTCAGCGAAGCCGTGGGTTTGCTCGAACCCCATCAAACATGGAGCAGTTTCGGAAGATAATTAGTCATGCGTACCACGAGCCCAACATGAGGAGAGCCGGATCCGCCGCCGGGAATATGTGGCGTTTCATTCGAGACATGACTGAGGGTGATTATGTTGTGGTTCCTGATGGTCCTGTCTTCTACCTGGGCCGAATAGACGGCCCCGCACGATACGAACCTGCATTCGCAGCCGATGACACGGCTTACCGGCGCTCAGTGGAATGGCTCAACAAAGGTGAAGGAATTCCGCGTCTTCTTGCCCGTGCCGCCCTCCAATCACGAATGAAAGCACGTCAAGCCTGCGTGTACGCCGGTGATCTCGTGAAAGAGATCGAGGCCGTCTTAGCTGGTGCGTCAGCGACTCCGGGAGCCAATTTCCAGAGCGACCTCAGAAGACTCCTTGTGACACTCACGTTGGGTGAGCTGCGTTCCGGTCGTATGAACGGACCTGAACTTGAACGCCTCATCATGAAGCTGCTCACCGCCCTAGGCGCAGAAAATGTGAGGCAAATTCCCACTCGCGTAGACAAGGGGGCCGATGTCGTAGGAGATTTCAAGGTTGCGGGAACCCTCTCCATGAGGTTGGCGGTCCAGGCGAAGCATTATGGACCCACACCTCTTGTCCCCGCCGATGTCGTCGAAAACCTGGCGGAAGGGATGCAAGCGGAAAGCGCCGATTTCGGGTGGGTGGCGACAACCGGGTCATTTTCTGATGGCGCCTACGACAAGAAAGATGAACTTGCGGAGACAGAAGGGCTGAAAATAGACTTGATCGACGGTGAGCTGTTGGCGGCAATGATACTCGAAGCAGGTCTGACGAGCTTTTCGATGTAACGGGGTAGGGGAGGCTGCGCTTCACCTCGTCTCGAAGCCCTTACAGGGTTCGAAGCTGGACCTTCCAGCCGGAAGGCTCAGCCCGCTATTCTTGCTTAGCTCTGTAGCGCCGGCCACGAGGTTCACACCTCCACGGGCTTGATCATGAGCACGATGGCCATAACTACAAAAACCATTGTCTCGGCCGCGGGTCCCCAATAGCGGCCGGTGAGAGCGATTACCATACCCAGACCGAAGGCGGCGACGAATGTCCCGCGCAGGCTACCCAGTCCTCCCACCAGGACCACGGCGAAGCACAGCAGCAGCACGTGAAACCCCATGTACGGGTGAATGGTGGTGATGGGCGCATAGAGCACGCCACCTAAGGCCGCAAGGCAGCTCCCTAAGATGAACACAAAGGAGAAATAGCGATCCACCTTGATACCCAGACTTCGCACGGCCTCCTCATCTTCTAATCCGGCGACCACGACCTTGCCGATCATGGTGCGACGGAAGAAGAACTCCAGGCCCACAAACACAGCGAGCGCCAGACCGATGATAATCAACCGATACAGCGGTAGTGACACGCTCCCCACACTCACCGCAGTGTTCACGGGATCGGACAACGGTATGGGGGTGGCGCCCCAAATCCACTTGATAGCGTCCACGCCGATGAGCAGCACCGCGTACGTCGCTATGATCGCGTAATCTATGGAAGCGCCGTAGAGCCGCCGAATCACGAAGCGCTCAATGACGTAGGCGAGGGGTATAACCGACACCACCGCAACGAGAAGTCCGGGGATGAATCGGTCCCCAAGGAACGGAAGAACGGATATGAGCACGTATGCGGCCAAGGTGTAAACAAGGGCATGGGCGAAGTTCACGATGCGCATTGTCCCGAAGGTCAGAGACAACCCGATGGAAATAATGTAGAGAATGCCGCCGATGGTCAATCCGTATGCAAGCGTGTTTATCATGGTGTCACACCCCCGAACCGGTCTTGTTCAGGCGCGCTGTCACGTAGCCCCAGATTCCTTCTCGGAAGCGAAACACGAGCAGCAGCAAGGCGAATCCCAGGAACATCTCCCATCGCTGGATGTATTTAGGGAGATAGTTGCTGATAATCATGTAGGTGACTCCTCCTACAACTGCGCCGTAAACATTGCCGGCGCCGCCTATGAGGCCTGCGAAGATCACTTCCACATTGCGGGTGGGGTCCATGAAGCTGGGTGTGACATACGTGTAATTCAGGATGGAAAGAAAGCCCGCAAACGCCGACAGCGTGGTAGAGATAATGAAGGCGGCCCATTTGTAACGAAAGGTGTTGTAGCCAAGGAATTCCGTGCGCAGCTCATTTTCTTTGATTGATCGCAGGATCACGCCGAAGGTGGAGTCGGTAAATCGTCGCGCCAGGAACACAACAACCAGCAGCGAGATAAGCGAAAACCCGAAGATCGTGGTGTGATCGCCGAAGTTGAGCGGTCCGACCTTCTTGAAAAACGCTGACATGCCGTCCTCACCGCCCGTGTATTTGGAAAAAGCGATCAGGACGAGAAAATACCCCATCTGGTTGAAGGCCAAGTTGATGAGGGCGAAGCAGGCGCCCGTGGTCCGCACGATGATGGGGCCTAAGATCACGCCTATGAGAGCGCCTGCTCCAAGGGAGGCGAACAGAACCACAAATGGATTCTCGGATATATATTGAGCGGACAAGGCGGCCGCATAGGCCCCGGTTCCCAAGTACAGCATGTGGCCGAAGGACAACCGCCCCATGTATCCATAAAGGAAATCATAAGCTATGACGAAGACACAAAAGATCATAAAGTCCGTGGTTCGCTGCACCGAGAGAATTGGAGTCAGCAGTAGAAAAATCGCCGCAATTATAGGGAGATCAAATTTCCGTAAGCGTTCTTGAAAGCGTTGAGGTATCATTCTATGTTCCGGCGGCTACAGATACGTCTCGAGGAGTTGATGATTTTGCATGTCGTTGGGTTCCTTTAATTCCGTGGGGATTCGGCCTTCTTTCATCGCGTAGACCCTGTCCGCAAGCCTGGAAACCACGGCCAGGTTTTGCTCGACGATGATGGTGGCGAGTCGCCCCTTCATGCCATCAAGCACGCGACAGATCTCTTCGATGACGCCGGCCGCTATGCCTTCAGTGGGCTCGTCGATGAGCAAGAGCTTGGGGTCGCCGATGAGCGCTCTGCCGAGTAACAGCAGCTGGCGTTGTCCGCCCGAGAGACCGCCGGCTTTCTTGTCCAGGAACTGCGTGATCTTGGGGTAAATCGAGACCACGTGCTCGATTGCGCCGGCCACATCCGCGGATAACGGATATGCGGCGAGCTGTATATTCTCCCGCACCGTGAGCTTGGTGAACACCCGTTTATCTTGGTAGACATATCGCAGCCCTTGCAGGGCCAAATCCTCCGGCTGTGATCCTTGAATGGGCTTGCCCTCAAACGTAATACAGCCGCTCGTGGGCTTAAGGAATCCCGCAATAGTGCGAAGCAGGGTGGTTTTACCCGCGCCGTTTCGGCCCACGATGCAAACCATTTCTCCGGCTGCGACATGGAGCGATACGCTATGAATCACCTGAGCCCGACCATACGCGACATCAACATTTTCGACCGTGAGCAACATTATTCCTACCGGTTCGGTTTCATACGAGTAAGAGTTCGTAACCGTTCACCAGGACCCGTGAAGGTCTCTATGAGTAAGATTGGTGAAGGCCGTTCTTGTAAGCAGGTTTTCCAATCTCTATCCGAGAATCGTTAACCTTCGCCGAAACAAAGCATTTCTCCTGAGAAATGCTCATTTAGACCACGTAAAGGTTCATGGAGAGCAATTCGAGACTCAGCCTTTCAAGAAGGCTCCCAAATTTCCGTATTAATCTCCCAACGCCTGTGGGACTTCACAGACTGGTTCGGGTTCTCCCCAGTAGACCCGACGCACAAGTGGGTCACAGAGTATATCTGAGGGATCGCCTTCCGCTATGAGCGCTCCTTCGTGCATGACCGAGAGCCGTGAGACTAAATCCACAATCCTTGAGATTTTGTGCTCGATGATGATGAGGGAGAGACTTGTCTTCACCTTGCGAATAAGCTTGACGACCTCAACGATTTCCACGTCGCTGAGGCCCGCTAAGGGCTCATCTAGGAGTAGGAGTTTCGGTTTCAAGGCTAGGGCCATGGCGATCTCGAGCATTCTTTTGTCGCCGTAGGACAGCTCTGCGGTCACCGTATCGACCTTGGCGCCCAGGCCCACCGTATCGAGAGCCTCCTCGCAGGCCGCCATTACATGCTTGGGATGGGCCGTTCCCATCATTAGGTGAAACGTCCGCCGAAAATCCGGCCCTGAGCGGACCACAGCGAGAGTAAGGTTATCCAATACCGTCAACGAATCGAATACGGACACCAACTGAAATGTGCGGACCATTCCAAGCCCGACTCGTCGTGCAGCTCGCAGGTTCGTAACATCCTTGTCCATGAAATGCACGGCGCCTGATGATGGGCGATGTAATCCCGTAAGGAGATTAAAGAACGTGGACTTGCCCGCGCCATTGGGTCCGATCACACCGGCGGCTTCACCAACGGCTAGGCTGTAGGTCACATCCTGCACCGCCGTGAATTCACCGAATTGTTTCGTGACATGCTGAGTTTCTATGATGAACGGGTTTGTCACAGGCTATCCATGTAATTCGGGAATCGGAGGTTAATATCAAAAGACCATGAAACGGGTACCATCGGTAAAGGTCGTTATTGCAAAGAAGGTTCTTCCCAATAGTATTTCTTTGATTGCGAATTGGTAAGATGGGGAGGCGAACCTCCCCGCCGACAACAACTAGTAACCCAACTCTTTGAGAGGCGGTAAATAGTCCTCACCGGTGTAAGCGTCGATGACCTTCACCAGATCCCATTTGGGGTCGGTTCGGTCCTTAGGACCTTTGCCCACCACCACAAAGGCGTTGTACTTGAAGATGGGCTGATGGTCCGCTCGCCATGTAGCCTTACCCTTCATGGAGTCGAAAGTGGGATTGTCCATGATGTATTTTGCCACGGTCTTGGGATCCGTGCTCTTTGCCCCGGAGACGCCTCGCACGGCTTCTTTGACACCCATGTACGCCATAGCTGAATAGGGGTCGGGCGGATAGCCGTATACCTTCTTGAAGCGCTCGGAAAAGGCTGCTCCTTGTTTGACGATGGCTTCATCGGGGAAACCCGCGAGGTTATAGTACCAGCTCATAAGCGAATATACGCCGTCCAGCGCTTCGGGTGGAACGCCGCTGCCGAACACGTTGGTCATCCAGTTAAACCAAATTGTCGTTTTGTCTTTGAGTCCTGTTTCATAGGCTTGCTTGAGCACATTAATGGCATCCGTGCCCCAATGGGCGAGCATAACCACGTCGGGTTTCATTTCGCCGATCTTCAGCAAGTATGATGTGAAGTCGCTTGTGCCGACCGGAGACTCGAGGTATTCGGCGGTGACGCCAAGCTTCTTAAAGGCGTCCTTGGCGCCCGCCCATTGATCTTGGCCGAAAGCATAGGCCGGTCCGAAGAACACCACCTTCTTTTTGTTGAGTTTGTTCACGATATACGAGGCGCCGGCGTACCCCGCTGAATAAGCGCATCCGTGCACCGCAAAGGTGGTAGGCGCCATCTCGTCCTTCTCGAACATCTTGAGAGCGACAACATTGACGGGGAAGTAAGGGATAAGGTTTTTTTGGACTTGTTTGTTCAGGGCGCCCGATATGGGGGCGAAGGTCTGGCCCAATATGATGTCTACCTTATCTTCGGACTGTAGTTCCCTAAATCGGCGAATGGCTACGTCCGGTTTGGTTTCGTCGTCTTTGATGACGACCTTCAGGGGAAGCTTTTTGTCACCCCAGGGGACGCCGCCGGCCTCATTGATTTCCTGTACGGCAAGTTTGGCGCCGTCCAGTTGAACGGGTCCCACCGGCGAGGCTGCGCCCGTGAGACCGAACATCAGGCCGAGTTTGATTTCTTTAGGATCATCAGTGGCCTGAGCCGCAGTAGGAAGCAGAAGAATCAATGAAAGCAGGAAGACTAAGGCGTATCTCATAGTGAACCTCATGCGCTCCAGTAGAGGATCGGAACAGCCTTCCTCGGAAGGCGTTCTGATCCGTGGCGGAGTAAACGTAATGGTTCACCGGGACTGAGCTGACTCATCGCCCTATCACTATCGAAGGGAATCTAGTTCTCCTCCGCACCCGCCTAACTTGATTGTAGGCGGTTGGACGGGTCCCGGTGAACGGTTACGCGAAATATCGGGCGACGCTCCGGAGAAAGACGTCGCCCGAAAAGACCCTGTTTCTCTGCCGCGCTTACAAGGATTTAGGGGGTACGATCTCACGCAGCAGCTTATTTCATTGGTATACCGCAGGCATTTACGGCATTCATCGAGACACGAACTCAGGCTCTATCGAAGCTTTCGAGAAAGGACGAACGCGGGTACAATCACTCGTGATTTATGAGCCTGGTGAAGATCGGAGGGAAGACGCGTCTCCAATCCGAATCAACCCGTTGTGATCGCAAGTATGATCCTATCCATCGTGAACGGTTGCAGCATGGATACAGGTATTCAGCCGACGTCCGTCCTGGGGATCTTACGCCTATTATGCTAGGGCATTCAGAAATTCATCCGAAGTCAGGACCTTGCCGATTCTGGGGAAAATTACCTGCTCGGCGTAGTCTTGCTCACGCTGAGTGTCGGTGGCGGTGCAATCGCTGATTACGAGCACGCGATATCCATTGTCGTACGCTGATCTCGCTGAGGATTCCACACACCAATTGGTGTGGAAGCCGCAGAAGGCGACGTACTCGATCTCGTTGGCTCGAAGCAAGTAATTGATGGCAGTGGAATGGAACGCGTCCAGTGTCAATTTGCCCTTGACCACGATATCGCCTTCCTGGGGTGGGATAGCGTCAATGATTTCAGGTCCGGGGGTGCCTTCGAGCCATGCGCCGGTACCCCAATCGGCCTTCATATCCATTTCAATGCCGCGCAGGCCCTCAGTGCCGGGGCCGCCCTTCTTGAGTTCAGGGAAACCGGGTTTAAAGGCTTGAAACGGCACGTAGAAGATCTTGACCTTGCCTCTGGCTCCGTTCAGGAGCTTCTGCAGGTTCGCAATCACGTTGCGTTCCTTCAGTTGATCGGCGATGTACTGATACATGGTCCCACCTGGGGTGAGGAAGTCATTTTGGGGCTCGATGAGCACAATTGCGGTCTTGTCCTTGGGGATGTTCATGGTGTCCCTTTCTCCTTTGATAACGTTTTCGGTTCGGCTTCGGATATGTATCCGCGGTTTAGCGAGCTTAAAACGGGACTCTGCGCCGAGAGATAACCGCAGGTGAGATTCCTTGCTCTCCGGATCGCGTTCTATGGTGATTCTAAACCTATGCGACTTGTGTGAACGGTTACACCATTATATTGCGGTTTGGCTGCGCCATGCGCCGCCTTCCAGTTTCTCCTGAATGAGGGCTATCATCTTACGGTTGTGTTCCTTAAAGGCCCTTTCCGCGCGTTGGGGATTGCGTGTCTCTAATGCTTTCACGAGGTTCTTGTGATCAATGTACAAACTACCCAGGACCGGCGCCAGTTCCAGACTCAGGGGGCGCATCTTGGTCTTGATGGTTTCGAGCAGCTCCTGGAGTACAACGTTTCCGCCCGATTCATATATGGTGGCGTGAAACTCGAAGTCCAGCCGGGAATATTCTACCAGGTCCTTCTTCAGGACCACGATCTTTTGAGCCGCGAGGCTCTCTTCCAGCTTGGCCAAGGTTGCTATTGTGATCTTTTCTGCTGCGAGGCGACCGGCCATGCCTTCCAGTACCTCTCGGACCGCATAGAGATCCAGGGCCGTTTCCGGGGTGAGCGCTGCCAAATACACGCCCTTATTGGGAACGGTCACCAGAAGCCCTTCTTGCTGCAATCTGCCCACCGCTTCCCATACGGGCGTTCGGCTGACACCCATTTCCCGAGACAACTGTTCGATATTCAGGCGCGTGCCGGGTTGGAAACGGTAGTTGGCGATCATTTCTTTGAGGATGTTGTAAACTTTACCTGCGAGTTTTTCTCTCGGTATAAGGGTCATTCGGTTACTCCCCTCGTTCTGATGATATAGGATTCGAGCCGAAGCCGTCAAGAAAATTTCATGAAACATGAAAGATATTTCATGAAGATTCATCTATTCGGAGACACGCGCCTCTGTCCGCCACAAGCTCAATCTTGTAGCGTGTTTTACTTATGGGAGAGAAGAACTTTCGGCGGTGCGCCTACATTAAAACTCAAGGGGCGATCCCTTTGCGGCGCCACACCGGAATTTTCGTAGTGGCAAGCGGCGTCGAGCGCGTCAAGATTTTATACCAATGCGCAGCCAAAGAAGTAATATCGGGGAGAACTTTCTTGAAAGAAGGCTTCTCCCCAAACCCCCATCCGTAACGACAGCGGAGCGGCCCGGAGAAAAAGCCGTATCAGCGATCACACTAGCTGGTAAAAGGGAGCCGTTCTCGTAATCGTTCACCGGGCTTGAGACGGCTCTGGGCCGGGCAAAAGCCGGAGAAGAGACTCATCTCCCCTCCGGACCACCCATACGGCATTTCAAATGAACACAGGTTCCTGGTGAACGGTTACCTTATCTCTATCCGAGCAGCTATTGGATGGAAGCGAGCCCGGAGATGAACGGAGCGCGTCTCAGCGGCGAATAGACGCAATCCTTATTGCAAAGCGGGCTTGAGAAAACGCGCATACTCAGCCCGTCGAGCGGCTCGTGCAGCTAAAAAGTATTCATCACGAGCTATTCCGTTATGAGGTTATTGCGATTGCTGACGGCGCTCAAAGGGCGAACTACGCCCGCAGGCTCAGGAAAAGCGGGTTACGTGCGAGTCATACGATTTTGGGGCGATGTTGTCACCTTTCCCGTGGATGTCCGAATAATCTATCAAGCAACCCGGCATAGTCGGGAAAAGGGCGGAAAGCGATACCCCGTCCACTATTGCAAAGAATTTTGGAGGCTTTACATGAAACGCTTTTTCTTAATGCTGACTTTGGCGGTATTTATGATTTCGGCCCCGTTGGCCATGGCGGCAGACAAGGCTGATATAGGCTCAGGCGCCAAGGCCGGTCATTCCGATTCCGCGACCACAAGCACAGGCGTCAAGATGGACAAGGCAGCCCCCACCACCACGGACATGAAAGACAAAAAGAGCGATGTGACCGGCGGCGCCAAGATAAATCAGACGGACACCACAGGCGCCAAGCTCTCCGTAGACAAATCCAAGACCGTTAACTGCTGTGTGAAGGGTCAATGCAAGCAAGTGGGCAGTGAACTCGACTGCGCCAAAATCAACGGAAAGGTTGTCAAAGACTGCAAGGATTGCAAGTAGTTGACTACTCGGTGGTGTGGCCGGATTGTGCGATCCGGTTCCACCCCGAAAGCGCTCATAGTGTCCTGGGAACTATAGTAACATAGTTCCCCAGGATCTCAAGCGAAAATAAACGATATTCCCCGTCCGACGCCCACTCTTTTTCAGGGCAAGGATGAGATGGGGATTATTTGGAGCGATCTACCGCGCTTGAGTCGGCTCCGAGTTCGACCAGCGCTCACATATACCGACGTAAACCGGCCGTCGGCCCGCTCCTTTGGGTCCACGGCTCTTTCGGCCGAACCCCACGATGTTCGAGGGGTTTCGCGCCATGGAATATACCGGTGGATGCGCCGCTCTCCCATTGCGGTCCATCCACTACTACAGCACCCAATATGGCCCATATCCATATAGGGAATCCGAGACCTCAAAAACAAGTTTGCTTGGACAAGCAACCTGGGAGTGATAAGATCAGAAACATCACTAAGAGAGCGCTACCGGATTCTGCTGTATTATGGGACAAATAGATCGCGACCAAGACTACCTGTTGGTCCAAAAGTGTTTGGAAGGCTCGGAAGCCGCATGGCAGGCGTTCTACAGTAAGTATGTGGGACTCATGCGAAATGTGGTGCGAAAATACGGAATCCTCTCGAATGAGGACGTGCAGGATATTGTGCAGACGTCCTTTCTCACGCTTACGTCGGCGCTGCGGAGTTTCGATCCTCAAAACTCACTGGCGCATTTCGTGTGTATGATTACCGAACGGGCGCTCATTGACGATATTCGCAAGTCAAAGGCGGCCAAACGGTCGGGCGAGACCCAATCCATAGACACACACGACGGCGCCGACGAGAACGCCGTAAGCATCAAGTCCGAGGCTCGCGGTCAAGATGTAAGCCTGGAGCAAGCGCAACTCGCAGTAAAGCTGCGAGCCTGTTTGGAAGAAATGGACGCCCGTTGTAGGGAACTTATTCGCCTCCGGTATTATCAGGAGTTGTCTTTTACCGAAATCGCACAACTCCTAAAGGTGAACGAAAACACGTTGAATGTGCAAACGAGGCGTTGTCTCGGCAAACTGAAAGAAAAGTATGCCTTGTCGGAAAAGGGAACCGGATCTTGAACTCGGATAAAACACAGCCGGCGCCGCACTTGGATGAACTTATGGTCCCGTATTGCGAAGGGATATTGTCCCCGGAGCAAAGGGCGTTAGTCGAGGAGCACCTGAAGGAATGTCCTGAGTGCTCGGAAGACGCCGCTTCATTCAAGGGCATTATCAGCGCTTTACGAATACAGAGAACATGTGGTCCCGCCCCGTGGCAGATCTACGAATGGGTTGCCGGCGGTCGTCCCCACGGCGCTCTCGCCGAGCATGTTCGGGATTGCCCCGAATGCCTCCGGGAGGCGGAAGAGTATGAACCCGCGGCCTTGAACGAGCCTCTACCCGCAAGCCTTTGGCTGGATATGAGAGCCCATTTGCCCCGAACCCTGGAAGCACGGCGCTCTGGGACCGGCGGTTTCCCGCGATTGCGCGGCCACCGTTTGTCCATTGCGGCTGTGGCGATAGCGGCCATCGTGACATTCGCCGTCGTATTCATCCCCGAACGCCTGAATATAATACGCGGGCCTGGATTACCCAAGCCGACTCAAATCGCGGCCCTCAGCTCCGAGGCGTGGCCGGACGCATTCAAACCCAAGGCAATCCGTCCTAAAGCGACCGTATTGATCGTGAATGATCCCGATGAGCCTGTTTCGCAAAAAGAGATCGACGCTCTCTACAAGTCCTTGGAACCAAACATGGATGTAGCGGAACGATACGATATGGTAGCTCCCGCTCGAATCAAAGAGGCCTCCACTGAGGGCAAAGTGGATTTAGCCTCGCGGACGGCGGCGCTCAAAGATTTGGCCGAGCGCCTTAGCGTGGAAACCGTGCTCTTTGTTCGCCTGTTTGCATCCAAAGGGGACGTGAAGAGCGCACAGTTGGAAAAGGTAGACGCCCGAAGCAATCAATTGTTGGGCGCGACGAAGGTCAACGAGCCTACGGCGGGGTCTCCATCGAACCTAGCCTCGTCGGTAAGCGAATTATTACGAGCGCAATGAGTGTAACGACATGAGAAAGCAGATTTATGAATTGGATTTGGCTGATCTTTCACGGTATCCGGTCTGGGCTTACGCTCTGGACGAGCAGGCGGCGGAAGGCCAAGACGAGTATACCGTGAGGCCGTACAAAGGTTCCGGGCCTGTTAATCCTTTAAAAGGCTCGTACGCAGTCAAAACGGAATTCATGCTTGCGGACGGCACACAGAGAACGGGGTATCTTACCCCGCACGTGAATCGCGAAGCGGACGTCTCCGTCATACAGCCGGTGATCGTCACCGAACATGGTCAAGTCATGTTGTGGTACGGCGCCTTCGCCCCCGGTGATCACATCCTGGCGGAGTACTATCGCCGCCTCGGAAACAATTGCGATGACGTCTTCCCTATAACCTTTCGGTCTGTGGCTCGCATCATAGGAGGCGCAGTTACCGGCGCGGTGAGCGGGTTCGCTTACCTCAATTTCGACAGAACGAGGCGCTTTGCATCCGGAGCTGTCGGCCCGTTTACGGCAATTTACGGTGAGGCGCTGTAAGGCTGAAGCGCTTTAGGATCTTTAAGATAGCGGTCACCAGGAATCACTGAAACACTTGGAATTCCGTTATGAACACAGGGGAGAGCCTTCTTTCACGAAGATTCTCCCCGATATCAATGCTTTAGTTGCGCAGTGTCTTAACTGTCTCGCTTCCGCACGAGTTGATTGCACGTAGCCCATGCCGATCGTGTTCTGTTGGAACCATTTTCTTGTCTTCCGGTTTTTTTGCGAATCCTTTTCTTGGGACGCTCATCTAATTCAATACGTATTGATTATTAACCACAGACTTGGAGATTCTCATGGACTATAATATTTTGCTGGCGATAGTGACGTTGATAGGCGCGATTGCGGGTTTCGTTTTCTTGGCATCGGTTCTCTTACGAGTAACGGAAAAGACTGATCGCGATAATCAACCGAATTCCTTTGTGCAGAAAAGAGACGTAAATCCATGTATTAACGATTGTATGTATAAGTTTTCAGGGGATCCTCACCGAGGTAGAACCTGTGACACACTGTGTAAGACACTAGCGTAATGTGTTGAATTTTAGCCGCTAACTAAACAACGAATTGAGGAAGCGCTCCCGGATGAGGAATCTGGGGGTTGTCCGGAGCGTTTACCTCTTCAATTAAAACATAGTTTTTTTCTGTTCCGCAATGGCTTTCCGTATTCATGCCCTGTGAGTGCTTTGTTCACTTTATTCCGCCGGTTCTGCATGACATAGTTGAAAACCAAGCGAAAACCAGTTTATTGCCGAGATTATCAACGCATTATGCGAAGGAAACGTCGTCACGAAATACCCACCCCCTTCCATTTCTCTCAGAAAGTAGTTAATTTGGAAAAGGATTTCAGTGGAAAGGTCGATTTCTTTGATCCCTCTCGACTATGAACAAGCAAACGGCAAAGCGCGCATACGCATTGCAATGACCGGGGTGTTGCAAGGTATAGGCTTACGTCCTACGGTCTTTCGTTTAGCGAACAGCTTAGGGCTTGCCGGTTGGGTTACGAACAGCACGGCCGGGGTCATCATCGAGATCGAAGGACCCCCTGAGGTATGCCGCCGTTTCGAGTCGGACCTCCCCGGCGCCATTCCGGCTCCGGGCAAGATTGAACGCTACCATTCCAGTAATCTTCCCGTTCAGGCCGAGAACGGCTTTCGCATAGAGGCCAGCGTCAACTCAGCGAGTGACATCACACCGATCCCGCCCGACGTGGCCACGTGTGAGGAATGCGTTACGGAGCTGTTTACGCCGGAGAACCGCAGGTATCTTCATCCGTTCATCACGTGCACACTATGTGGTCCCCGGTTCACGGTGGTTCGCGGTTTCCCGTACGACAGGGAACGCACCAGCATGGCGGATTTCCACATGTGCCCGGAGTGCTTTGCGGAGTACTCACGCCCGGAGGACCGACGTTTCCATTCGCAGACGAACTCGTGCCCGGTGTGCGGACCTACATTGACGCTTACGGATACGGCCGGCGCCCCTCTGGACCACGACTCCATTCCCGCGGCTATTGCCATGTTGGCTGAGGGCAAAATCCTTGCCGTAAAGGGAATAGGCGGCTTTCATCTGGCTTGTGACGCCCTCAATGACGACGCCGTTCAACTCCTACGCTGGAGAAAGGGGCGCGGGGAGAAACCCTTTGCCGTGATGATTGGGGATTTACAGACCGCCCGACGCTATTGCTCGATAGGCGCAGTTGAGGCCGAGCTGCTCGTGTCCGCCGCGGCGCCCATCGTACTCACGGAACTCGGAGAAAAGCCGCTCTCGAAGTACATAGGGCCGGGTGTGGGGACGCTTGGGGTGATGCTGCCATATACTCCGCTCCATCACTTGCTGTTCAAACATCCCTCTGCGCCTGCTGCGGACTTGCCGCAAGCCCTCGTCATGACGTCCGGGAACCGCTCTGAAGAACCCATCGCACACGATAACCAGGACGCGTTCGAGCGCCTCCAAGACCTGGTGGATGGATTTCTCATCCACAATCGTGACATTGCCCTGGCCGCAGATGATTCGGTCTTCCGCGTAATGGGCGGCGAACCCGTGGTATTGCGGCGCTCGAGAGGGATTGCCCCGTCCGCTCTACGTCTCAAGACGGGCGCGGGCTCTGCGTCCTCAGCGCTTGGTGCCGGTGGTGATCTGAAGAATGCACAGGTGATCGTCAAGGGCGATTACGCCGCCTTTGGACCCCATGTAGGCGATCTCGCTTCCCCGGCGAGCCAAGCCTACTTTGAGCAATGTCTCACGGTGCTCACTGAGTATCTAAATATCGAACCCGATATCCACGCCGTGGACCCGCATCCGGAATACTACTCAAGCCGACTCGCAGGCCGCGTGTCGCCGAAGGTACATTACGTCTACCATCATCATGCCCATGCCGTGAGTTTAATGGCGGAGCACGGGCTTACCGAACCCATGCTCTGCGCAGTGTTCGACGGCACAGGTTACGGAGACGACGCCGCTATTTGGGGTGGGGAGTTCCTCTTGACCCATGCGGCAGGGTTTGAGCGTGTGGGCCGCTTGGCATATTTTCCCCTTCCCGGCGGTGAAGCGGCCATAAAGAATCCCTTGCGGATCCTCGCCGGCCTGCTCGAACAAGACGGGCGTTTACCCGAGCGGTATTCGCCGATCTTCGGCGGTGAATTCCCAAAGGCCAAGCTCTGGCTTGAGGCCTTGGCTAAGGGCATCAATTCACCGATTACCTCATCCATGGGACGGCTCTTTGACGCAGCGGCTGCGGCAGTGGGTTTTCGGCGTCCCGTGAACTTCGAGGGACAGGCGGCCATGTGGCTGGAGGGCATAGCCGACAAAAGCGAGGCTCAGGGCTATTCCATGGAGACTTCAGGCGCTTGTCCCCTGGTGTTGAATCCGCGACCCTTGATTCGTAAGCTCGTTGAGGATATTCTCTTGGGAACGCCCCAGGGCATTGTCGCTGCACGATTCCATAACTCCATCGCGGATGCGACGGTGAGGGCGCTTACAAGCTTATCCCATCAATTGAATATTCACGAATTGGGTCTAAGCGGCGGTTGCTTTCAGAACAAGCTTCTGACCGAGGGAGTCCTGAAGCGGTTCTGCGAATCGGGGCTCAAGGCTCGTTTTCACAAACTCGTCCCTCCCAATGACGGAGGAATAGCTTTGGGACAAGCTGTGGCCGCTCAGGCCATGGAAAATGGTTCAGCCGGGACATAGCTCATCTACCCGGTGGAGCGTTTCACGCTCAAGACTACGACGTCGCAATCGGCGTCCCCCGACGGCCTTTAGCTTTAAGGGCCGCGGCTTTATTGGCGGGTCTCCCCGCATTTTCATCGCACTATGCGATGGCGTAGGAAATTTTCTTTCATAGAGGAATAGAAATGTGTTTGGCAGTTCCAATGCAACTAACGGAAATCGTTCGAGAAGGATACGGTAGAGTAGACACCGGCGGTATTCACTCGGATGTGAATCTCATGATGACCCCTCACGCGGAAGTGGGAGACTATCTCATCATTCATGCGGGTTTCTCCATAGAGGTCCTCAACCTGGATGAGGCCAACATCCGCCTGGATTTGTTTCGCGAAATCGCAGCGGTAACCGCCGACCTGGAGGACATTTGAAGCCGACGTACGAACAATCCGCGGCGGCCAAACTCGCCCACGACATACGCGAATCCGCGGAGAAGTTCGATGGAGTGCGGCGCTTCATGGAAGTATGCGGCACTCACACCATGGCCATTCATTCATCCGGCATCAGGAGCCTGTTGCCCGAGAATATAGCGCTGGTTTCAGGGCCGGGGTGCCCTGTTTGCGTCACGGAGAAGTCCTTCATCGACGAAGCCGTACTCATGGCCCGCGGGTACGATGCAGCCTTGGCGACCTTTGGGGACCTCATCCGCGTACCCGGCGCTATGGGATCATTAGCTTCCCACAGAGCCGAAGGGGGTGACGTGCGGGTCATATACTCACCCGCGGATTCCCTTGCAATAGCGGCGCAGATTGCTCCCAAGCCGCTGATTTTCCTCGGGGTAGGGTTTGAAACCACAACCCCCACCATTGCGGCCACCGTGAAGATCGCCAAAGAGCAGTCCATCAACAACTTCTTCGTGCTTACGGCGTTTAAGACCATTCATCCCGCGCTGAAGGCCCTTGCCGGCAAGTCCGATCTCCACGGATTTCTCTTACCCGGTCATGTTTCGGCTATCCTCGGTGTCACGTGTTACGATTACCTGGTCACGGACTTCCATAAACCCGGAGTCGTTGTCGGGTTCGAGGCCTTGGACATCCTGCTGGCGGTGAAGAATCTTTCCGACATGGTCGTTAGCGACGATCCGCGAATCATCAACGGATACAAAACGGTCGTGAGGGAAGAGGGCAACCCCACCGCTCGAGCCTTGGTGGATGAGGTCTTCCGACCCACGGATGCGGCTTGGCGCGGCTTGGGTGTGATCCCCAAGAGCGGCTTAGGTTTTACCGAGCTGTACAGGGCCTTTGACGCTCGTGAGCGTTTCCCGGTGACGCCTCCTGAGAGCAAAGACGACCCAAGGTGTCGGTGCGCGGCGATCATCACAGGGAGCAAAACCCCGGACACGTGCGCGCTCTTCGGCAAAGAATGCACACCTGAAGAGCCGGTAGGGCCGTGCATGGTGTCGTCTGAAGGCACATGCGCCGCATACTACAAATACGGAGCCTTATAGTGGCCGGCAATAGCAAGACGGTAACATTAGGTCACGGTGGAGGCGGCAAGCTGACGAACCGGTTGCTCCGTGACGCCATTCTACCCAAGCTCGACCGGGGCAAACTGGCTGCAATGCCCGATTCCGTGATCCTTACCGGGCTTGGGGACGCCATCGCATACACGACGGATTCCTATATCGTATCACCCATTTTCTTTCCGGGTGGCGACATCGGCTCGTTGGCTGTTCACGGCACATGCAACGACTTGGCGTGCTCCGGCGCGCGGCCGCTGTTTCTCTCCTTGGGATTAATCCTTGAAGAGGGCCTTACCATGGATGATCTCGACAGGATAATCTCTTCATTGGCCGCAGCCGCCGACGAAGCGGGCGTGCAGGTGGTGACCGGCGATACCAAAGTGGCTCCCAAAGGAAGTGTGGACAAGATCTTCATCAACACCTCAGGGATCGGGCGCGTTGAAGCGGTCCCTCCGCCGACCCTGGACCGTATTCGGCCTGATGATGTGGTGATCGTGAGCGGTCCCATCGGAAATCACGGCATGGCGGTGATGCTCAGTCGAGCGGAGTTTTCTTTCGAGTTTGATCTTAAGTCCGACTCCGCCTGCATTTGGCCCCTGGTGGAAAGACTCCTTCCCTTGGGATCGAGACTTCGGTTCTTGCGTGACCCCACCCGCGGGGGGCTTTCTGCGGTTTTGAACGAAATAGCCTCAGCAGTGAACGTGGGCGTCACAGTGGAAGAAAACGCCGTTCCTGTGGATGCTTCCGTTGTAGCGGCCTCTGAGATACTCGGGATTGATCCTTTACCCACGGCAAATGAAGGCAAGCTGGTGATTGTCGTGGAAAAGGGCAGTGAGGAAGATGCCTTGGACCTCCTCAAGGATTGCGATTTGGCCCGCGGGGCCGCGGTTATAGGTCGCATCACCACGGAACATGTCGGCAAAGTGGTGATGCGGACATCTGTGGGCGGATCGAGAGTAATCCCGGAACCCTCCGGAGAGTTATTGCCCCGGATTTGTTGACCCCACGTTTAGGCTTCTGGTACGGCACGAACGTATCAGCGCCGCCGTCGGGACAGGAATAGTATTGGTGGAAGGATTTTGTTGAAAAAAGACCCTTCCCAGCATTCCTCTCTTTAGGAACCTCTTTTAATCGAGTACGTAGTCTTCTCGGAGAATATCCACCACGGAGAGAAAGACATCCGAGTCACGAAGGACTCCGATGAGCTTTTTGTTCTCGAACACCGGTAAGACGGTTATTCTTGTATTGCAGATCATTTTCAAAGCGTCCAAGAGATCCGCGTCGGCGTCGATGCGGCCGCGGAGAGGCCGCATGATGTCGCCTACTCGGCATTCCGCGTTCTTGAGGACCCGCGCTCGGAAGCTGATACGACTTTCATCCAACTCGGGGGCGTCCGCCTGAGCAAAGGCTATGCTGACGCCCATAGCCTCGAGTTTGGTGGCGAATCCGCCGGTAATTTCAGGAATGAGGATCTTGAGAATGGATTTAAAATCCAGGATGCCCACAAGCTCCCCGGATTTATTCAGGATAAGGATATTGCGGTGTCCGGCTTCCGTGCACTTGCCGGTTTCTATTTGGCAGTACACCTTCATTAAGGCCATGGCCGCATCGCTCAAGGTGCTATCGACATTGGTTACCGCATAATCGCTCAGCGGCACAACCAGGTCACGAACTTTCTTTGAAATGGGCATAAAACATCACCTTCTTCAAATTCAAGGGCTTCCGAGCGCTAAACAGTGCTGAATTAGTGTCCGCCTGTACCGAGTATCCCGCTTGCGGCAAAACTAAGGATAAGCACTTCCAGCAAAGCGAGCACTGCGAACACTTTATCATCCTGTTTCCACAAGATAGGTACGATGCTGAGAAAGCATATAATCGTAACGCCGGCCAAAATAGCAATGGGTATAAAATTCAGAAAATCCGAGTACCCGACGAGGGGAACCCACGCCCATCCGGGTTGAATATTTGTGATCTGCAAATAGTCATGGATGTTGTTTGCCCATAGCGTGGGGACCGTCTTGAGGGGAATAAAGGGTTTGACCACACCGAGAACATAAATCAAATACGTGATTATAATAGACACCAGGCCGAAGAACATTCCCTTTTCCAGAATTTTGGCATAAGCGATTTGTTCCGGGCCGGCTTGCAATGATTTTCTGTGAGGCATTGTATATCGCTCCTGATAATACGCTTAGACCCCGAGACCTTTTAACAAGGCCCGCAATCCCGCAAAACCCAACATGACGATAACGATCCAGCGAACGAGTCCGGGCTTCGCCACCTTGAGTAATCGGACGCCTACGAAGGAACCCAGCATGATTCCTATGAGAGAAGGCACCACTATCATGGGTATGACGCAGCCGTTGTTCACATATATCCACGCCGCTGACGTATCCGTTATGGAGAGGAGAAACTTGCTCGTGGCGACGCTGATCTTGAGGGGGGCGCCCATGAGAAGATTGAGCACGGGCACGTTGGCCCAGCCCGCGCCCAAACCGAACATACCCGCCATGATACCGATTACGATGAAGAGCACCAGACCCATCGGCGTGCGATGCACCTTCCAGTCAACGACTTGTCCTGTGCTCGCTTCTTGGTACACGCCGTAAATCCTCAACATCGAGGATAGGCGGTCCGCTTCGGGCACCTCGGGAAACTCCGACTTCTTGGCGGTGAACATGAGGATGCAAATACCCAATATGGTGACGCCGAGCGAAATCTGGACAATATTGGTGGGGAGCGCCAGACCGATCATGGCGCCGACGATGGAGAACGACGAGGCGATCAATGCGACGGGTATGGCAAGGCGTAAGCTGGCCAAGTTCATTTTCAGCAAACCTGGACCGGCGGCCAATGCCCCTGCGAGCGCCACAAGGAGTCCCGCGCCCCTCACGAAGTCCAGATGAAAGGGGAAGAACCCGCTGATAATGGGAACGAAGAGCACTCCGCCGCCGACCCCGCCCAAAACCGCGGCTACGCCCATGACGAATGTCACGACGAGCAGCAGCAAAGGCCACATCCACCATGGGTAACCTGCGCTCTGAGTAACCACCGGGGCGGCCGCATCCGCAGCCGGCGCAGCGAACAGCGGCTGAACCGACACCAGTGCGAAAACAAGAAGTAAACAGCCGAGTAACCCCGGTTTCACGAATTTCGCCATCTCCAGCTCCTGTAACTACAATCTTGATTATTCCAGCGGGTCGATTTACGGTAAGGGGGATCGACCCGGTATATAAAGCTCTCTCGTAATGTTCACCGGCTTGAGGGGCTCTGTGTCCGGTGAATTCCTGAGGGAAACTGATCTCCTACCGGAGCGCCCCATCACCGTTCCAAACGGCCGGTGAGCGGTTACGCCCTCATATATGCCCCTGTCACGCAGGCCGCGGCAGAACGGCCGGTGGACATAAGAAGTATGCCGAGCTAATCGAGCGGGCGGCCCATTAGCCAACATGAAAACCGTATTGTTCCGTAATCTTCCATACACAAGCCATGCGTTTAAGAACCGTGCTCTGGGCGTTTCACTCCCACTTTTTTTAAACTAAGATCCACCTAAGGTTGGGGATGTGGTATGGGGAAACCCTCTCGTCACGGAAAGCTTGGCCTTGTTGTAAGAACGATTCAGCGGGAGCATACGTCTACGGAGCGCACGACGCGGTAAGGCTGAAAGGAGATCAGCTCTCCCTCCTTGTAGCAAACGTCCCGGTGTACCGTTGCTTGTTTATTGCGTTCCATGTATTGGTTCACCGCGCCTCAGACGGATCTGAGCCCGGTGAAAGCCGGAGGGGACACTCATTTCCCCTCCGGACCACCCCTTTTGTGATTCGAGACTATTACCTCATTCGGGTGAACGGTTATCCTACCGTCAAGAAGACGGACGTCCTACTTTCTTTTCGAATCGTCTCTGATCTCTTTAGCGGTTGTGAATTCACCTTCTTCAGCGAATGCAGCCGCCGCCATCGTGTCTTCGAGTTTCTTTTTGTAGGCGTTCTTGAGTGTTTGAATGAGCTTTTCGATGTCCACGGGCTTCTGGAGGTAAGCGAAAGCGCCCAGTCGTTTGGCTTCGGCTTCATCCTTTTCCGAGCCGTGGCCGGTTAGTATAACGACCTGGACGTTGGGATAGCCCTTCCTGACCCGTCTAAGGACTTCCATTCCGTCGATTCCCGGCATCTTGAGGTCCAAAACCATGACGTCGGGGACGTCTTCGTCAACTATCTGGAGGGCTTGCTCTCCATCGAGAGCGACCTCGGAGTCAAGATCACGCATCTTCATTCGTTCGGCGAGGGTAGTTACAAAATCCTCCTCGTCGTCAACCATAAGAACTTTAAACTCCTTCATTTATCCTCCAAACTCCCGGCCTTTTTTTATCGAAGCAGCTTAACAGAGCCCTGCGGAACACGTCAAATACTTTATAGGCCGTTTTTGTTTTATTGTGTTTCAGATTGAAACAACTACAAGCTTTGTTTTTGCTTTTCCAAGGCCCAAATTCTCCAGGAACGACTCTCCGCCCACATGCGCATGTGCTTTCCAGAGGCGCACTCCTTTAAGTCCAACCGTCTCTGCGAAGCTGGGGCGTTTGTCGGCCATGTCGATAGCCGCTTCGTGTAAACCTTCTTCCGCAAGGGCCGCAGCCGCGAAGATTTTCTTGAAGGTGAAGGCAAAGCTCCCTTGAAAAGCAGGCGCCTCCGTGGGGATTTCCGCTATACGCATGGCGGTTTGGTGTTCGTTTGCTTCCGCAAAGGCAACCGCTGAAAACCATTTCTCCAATGTGTCTTTTAAGGCGCTCATGTTGAAACTCCTTTTGAAGAAAACGCTTCTTGTCGTTGTTCCGGCCTCGGAGACGTCCGACGCCCGGTAAGGACCGAAGGAGAGAGTTGTCTTCTCTCCGGATTACTCATGATGAATACAAACGTGTGGGTCGCTCCGGGTGAACCATTCGCTCCCATGCTACGCGTCCGGTCGGTGTATGTATGTTCTACGCTTAATAGAGGCGACAATCTACAAAAAGTAACGGCTTCTTGGGTTTTAAACGAAAAGAAATACCGTCGCTGCGGTTTGTGAATACCCTTCGTCTCAGCTTTAAGCGGCAGACTTTTCCAACAGGAGCGTAAACCACACCGGCGCTTCATTTGTTTCGATCCTGCATCCTGTTTGCTCTGCGGTTTCCCGGAGCGTCGTTAACATTTCCGTGGCGTTGGGATCGCTGAGGATTTCCTTGGGGTGTCGTTCGATTCCTTCCACCACAAAATCCACAACCGCTTCCGTGGCTCTTCTCTCTACGGTTTTCAACGTGATGATTGCGCCGGGACCCACGAGGTTCAGCAGGTATTCCAAGCAGGTGAACACCGCAATCTGCAACTGGAGCGGGCTCATGGCTACATAGATATGTCTATCCGACGGGAGAGCCGTGAGCGTAGCCTTTTTGGATCGAGCGAACCGTTGGTTGAGCGCCACGATGTCCGTTACGGATTTGTTCAGTTCATGGGAGGCCGAGCGGTCTCTTACCCCGTGTGCGAACGAATTAAGCCGTTTGGACAGATCGACACCTCGTTCAATTTGGGCGCTGATCTTTGCCAGAACATTGAGCATGCGTTCTCGCTGAGGCAGTTGCTCGGGTTTAGCCATCGAGATGAAGTCCTCCATAAGACCGGAGGATTCCTTAATAATAGCCAGGACGTTGTTCATCTCATGTGTGGCCCCGGCCGTGATTTTTCCGATAAACGTGGTTACATCGTTATTCATCTTTTGTGAACTTTCCTGGGCAAAGGACCGCCGCTTCTTCTATCTTTTTCATAAGCTCTTCGATCTGCAGTGGTTTCACCAAGTAAGCAAAAGCGCCGTCATTGAGACCTTGTACGCTTTCGGTGGATGATCCTATTCCGGTCAAGAGGATCACTTGAATATCGGAAGAAATGGCCTTAATGCCCTTAAGGGTTTCGAGTCCGCTCATTCCCGGCATCATAAGATCCAGGATGATGATTTGGGGCCGCTGCTCCTCCACTATTTTCAAGGCTTCGGCGCCGTTATGCGCAATCAAAACATCTATGCCTCGCATGGAGAGTCTTTCTCCCAAAGTATTGACGAATTCCACTTCGTCATCCACCAGTAACAGTTTGCATTGGGACATCTATTTCCCGCCTTTATCCGATTTCTTCGGGAGGAAAATGGTGAATCTGGCGCCGTGGCCTTGTTTGCTTTGGACTTCAATTTCGCCGCCCAACTTTTTCACGATACCATACGTAATGGCAAGGCCTAAGCCCGTGCCTTCGCCGCTTTTCTTCGTAGTGAAAAAGGGCTCGAAAATATGTTTAAGGACGGCTTCGGACATACCCGGTCCCGAGTCTTGAATGGAAACGCCCACGGTATCCATATCTTTTTCCCATGTGGTTATGGATATATCGCCGCCGTCGGGCACAACTGCAAACGCATTGTTCAAGATGTTGAGAAAAACCTGCTGGAGCTGCCCCCGATCCGAATAGATGCGCGGGAGATCAGTGGCCAAATGGAGACCTATATTGAGATTACGGTGGAGAGCTTCC
>JBBRBO010000045.1:0-25429 GCA_038205805.1 Desulfomonilales bacterium | reverse complement strand
GACGTCTATCTGAGAATGTTTACTATGCCGAAAGCGGCCTTTTCTCCTTGAGAAAAGCCGGTTTCGGTCATTTAAAAGTTCTTGGAGAGGGGTTCGGGGAGAAGCCTTCTTTCAAGAAGGTTCTCCCCGATATTACTTTTTTGGCTGCGCATTGGTATTAGACCCGATGAGCCATACGAAACGAAATACTCATAGCGCGCCGCAACTGAGATCCGGTTGTTCTCAGGAACGAGGAGACTACAATGGAAAATGAACGCGTGAAGATCCTTGTGCTCGATGACGAAGATGTTGTCCTCGAAAGTGTTTCGCGTATTCTGAAGGACGAACATTTTCAGGTCAAAACAGTCGGCTCCGGTTCCGACGCATTGGCTCTGTTGAACAAAGAGCCGTTCGAGATCCTGCTTACGGACGTCAAGATGCCCGACATGGATGGCCTTGCCGTCATGCGTGAACTAGCGGACCGACACCCGAATCTAAAGATTATCGTCATGACGGCCTACGGGAGTATCGACAATGCGATTGAATCAATGCAATTGGCGGCTTCCGACTATATACGCAAACCCTTTACTCCCGACGAACTCGTCGCTGCCGTGAACAAGGTCGTGAATAAACACACCGGATCAACGAATAGGGCCTATCTTGAAAAACAATCTCAGGATATAGCGGCGAAAATCACATCCACACTGAGCCTTAAAGAGGTGCTGGATGCGGCTACCAAGGGCCTGACCACGCTCTTGAAGAGTAAAGCGGCTTCTCTTAGCCTCTTGAGCAAGTCGAAGACAACTTTACAGACGGTTTCCTCTTTTGGGCTCGGCCGCGTTTATTTGGGCAAAGGTTCGTTGGATGCGGCGCAAAGCATCCCCTTGGCTATATCCAAGAAGGAGGTAGTCTTTGTGCCCGATGTCGAGACGGACTCGAGCATCCAATACCCCGCGGAGGCCCTTCGAGAGGGCATCAGGAGCATTCTCAGCATTCCCCTTGTTCTCGAAAATGAGAGTATCGGCAGTCTACGCGCCTATTCCCATACTTCGACACCGTACTCCGATCTCCAACTGGAGTACGCTCGACGGCTGGCGGATCTTGTGGCGCTGTGTATTCGGAACGCAAAGACATACAATGACGTGAAAGAGCAATACGACTCATTGCGTGATGAACTCTGGGATGTCTTCGATAAAGTAGGATGGGAGTAGGCTCGGCATACATGCGGAGCCTTCTTGAGATTACCGACGCATGGGGTTACCGCTCGTCGGAGTGAGGTGAGCCCACCACTCGGAACAATCACGGTACGGCCCGCGGGGCGCAGATCCGTCTCGAGTTTAGTAAATATTTACCAACACCGGTGTGCTTGCACAAAAGGCGGATCGGCGGAGCTTTTGTTGCAAAGCATGTTTTTCTCATTACTACTGCATTGATCGTGTATTGAAGTGAATGGGCGGGGCGATGACCACAGCGGTAATCATTAGTTCGGACGAGTTTTTGCATAGAGAACTGAGCGCTATATTGAGATCGCATGGTCACAAGGTGGTCACCATATCGAATCCCGCGGCTACTCAGGGATTCACGGACGATGAGCGACCGGCCGTGGCGCTCCTGGACGCCGCGTCCTTTCAGGCCGATGCAATGGCTCTCCTCGAGCGTGGCTCAACTCCGAGGCCTGAATATCTTGTGTTCACGGATCATGACGACCCCTATGCCGGCGAGTATCTGCGCAAGGGCGCCTTCAATGTTCTCTTTAAGCCGTTCTTGTCCGATCAGCTCGCGCTTTGGGTGGAGAAAGCGGCCCGAGTTTTTCACCTCAGAGCCAATGAATTCGAGTTTACTAGGCCATTGCGCATGGAATGCGAAGGCGCCGCAGGCGAAAATGCCCAGGCCTTGCAATTCTGTGATGACATTCTGGAGCATTTCCCGGACGCTATGGTGTCCATAGAAAAAGGCGGTCTCATTACGCTGTTCAACTCGGCTGCGGAAAGTCTGTTGAAGCACAGCAAAAGCGACGTGGAGGGAAAGATGAATATTCTTCAACTTTATCCCCCCACTGTCGCACAGCGCATCATGAGGGATCTTCGAGCCGATGACTTTGGCGGAAAAGGCATTCTGAAAAAGAGAGAAGTGGATCTTTTAGACCGGGACGGCGTTCGCATACCCGTCTACATATCGGCGGCGATTTTGTACAAGGATGGAGTTGAAACCGGCTCCGTGGGTGTTTTTACGGACCTACGTGAACGCAAGGCCTTCGAGCGACGGCTCCTCCACGCTGAGAAGCTGTCGTCTCTGGGTGAAATGTCCGCCGGTATCGCCCATGAGATCAATCAGCCGCTCACGGGAATCCTCACTTTTGCGCACCTCCTCCGAAAGCGAATGGGGGAAGACTCCGCAGCTTGTAAGGACCTCGATGTCATTATTCGGGAGACTAATCGAATCAAGCGCATAGTCCGCGGGGTCCTGGACTTCGCCCGAGAAACCCCTTTGCGTTTCACGAATGTTCGTGTCGAGGACATTCTTGACCGCACGGTAGAGCTTCTTTCTCATCAGGAACGGTTTTTTGGCGTTACCCTAACCAAGGAGTACGACCCGAATTCTCCAGCCCTTCAATGCGACGAGCAGCTAATGGAGCAGGTCTTCACGAACCTGATCGTCAATGCCCTGGACGCTCTGCGCGGGGCCGGAGCCTTGACAATCCGCACCGGCGGTCTCGGTAAGTGGTTCGAAATCCAATTTGCCGATACGGGGGAGGGCATCCCTGTCGCTATACAGGAAAAATTGTTCGATCCGTTCTTCACCACCAAAAGCAGCAGCGGCGGTTCAGGGATGGGCCTGGGATTGGCGGTAAGCTACGGTATCGTAAAGAACCACCAGGGCGAGATCACGGTCGTCTCTGAACCCGGCGCCGGCGCCGTCTTTACGGTGAAGCTCCCCTTGAGCGCTCAGCGGCAAACGGATTGACACGGATATGCTTATGACTTAGATTGATTGCACGCGCCCGTAGCTCAGTTGGATAGAGCGCAACACTCCGGATGTTGAGGCCGTACGTTCGAATCGTATCGGGCGCACCACGCAATTGCTCTTGGTTTTTCTCCTTTACCACTTCCGTGCGAAGAAGCCGTCATTCCCTCGGCGCGCTCACTGGGCGGATCTATTCCCCAGGTGAATATCGTACGCGCTCCTTATGTGATTCGTGCAATGTTTTGTGAGATCAAACGCATGTTTTACATCGGCAGCGGCGAAACGTATCCTGTGGGTATCATGCCGAAACTAAGTATACCACGCTGTTGATATTTCATATTCGACGACCTACCTTAGTTAGAGAGAACGCAGCGTAAGGGTCAATCTAGACAACCGCCGCGTGAGAGACGTTTTACGCTTGGGAAACTATTCCTGCTATTCACGAAAGGAGTCACATATGCAAGGCGAACATCAACACGACCATCAGCATGCGCATGATCACGAGCACAAACATGCTCATGAGCACAAACACGGCGATACAACCCACGCCCACGAGCATTCCCATGCTCATGGACACGACCATCAGCATCTACACACCCACGGACACGAGCATACGGACCCGAACGTTCACGACCACGAGCACACCGGGGATCACGGCGCCCATGGCCACGATCATGCCGACCACGATAAAGAGGCTCACGATCACACTCACTGAGGAGTCATATTTACCATCATAGGGCCTAACTTTGGACACGGGCGGTCCTTCTACGGATCGCCTGTATCGTGGAGCCGGCATCAAAGCCGCTAGAGAGGCCTAGCGCTATCGCGAAAATGTCCCGATGATGAACGAAAGGTCAAAATTGTAGCCGGACGGCGCTAGTGCTGTGGTGGAGTCATTCTGCATATTCTTGAGTCTTGCGCATGTCCGGAACACCACCGAGGTTCGTTAAAGCAGCGGTGAGCGGCGATGCACGGGACGGTAATATATCCCGGGATAGCATTTCCGCGTGCTGTTGAAGCATGCTGCATGCGCTGAGCCGCCGACCTTATGTCACGAGGAAATCGCGTCACGGTCACTTTCGCCTGTGCGGATCCTGTAGCCCGCCGAAAGTGGAATCGCCCAGATCTTGCCGTCTTCCATTTTACCTGATGACGCATGGAGGCAAATAGCCTCGATCACTCGTTCGAGCATGTGCATGGGAGCGGCTATTTCGACTTTGATTTTGGGCGCTAAATCGGTGGCAGTGACCGGCGCGCCGAAGGATCGGCCTCTGGGTCTCGGGGGAACGGTTTGCAAGATCTCCGAGAGCGTCATTCCGCCCACACCCAGCTCCTCCATGGCGTCTTTAAGATCATCCATCTTGAACGGCTTGATTATTGCTTCGATAAGCACCATGCGATATGCCCCTATGTTCATTTGCCGAGGAAAGAGGTTGACGAACGCTCGGTCGGTAAATTACACTCCTTTTTGTCTTAGACGCAAAGAAAAAAGGTGGTCCTTCACCGGGTATCGCCGATCTTTCGGGACGACTACAAGGTGAGTCGGAGGAAAGACGAGAATTCTGCCGAAGTTTTACTGACGTAGAGCCGCCTCCCGCCTGGTGAAACCTTACCCTTACGGTACGCCCCCGTAGCTCAGTGGATAGAGCGACGGATTCCTAATCCGCAGGTCGCAAGTTCGATCCTTGCCGGGGGTACCAAAAAACAATGGGTTATTCAGATTACAGCCGTCTCGTTTTGGGCAGGAATACCTCAGGATAGCCAAGGCTCTTGATTCGACCGCCCATACCGACGCCGGTAATACCGAGGATACGAGAATCACCCGTTCCAAACATACACTGCGCTCAAGCGGGTTCTGCGCCGTCCAGGGCCGTAGAAGACGCTCATGTATCCTCCGGACCGCCTGTACGTATTTCCCTCTGGTTGCGGGCTTCTAGTGACGTTTACCCTCTCTTTCCATCTTGTCGGCGCCGTCCCCGGTAGATCCGGTTGCGTGATGACAAGGTTTTCTCGATAACGACGGCGGTTCATCCACAACATGTTGACTGCGAGGTCGAGTGAATGGTTTAACTTCAAAGTATCCATTATCTCGGGCGTCAGCCCCTCACTCTCATGGTAAGAGGTTCCATGCAACCCATTTACTTGGATTACAACGGCACGACTCCACTGGACCCGCAGGTAATAGCCGCAATGCAGCCCTTTATGGAGACGCATTTCGGTAACCCCTCCAGCAGTCATTGGTACGGCGCCGCCCCAAAGCAAGCCGTGATCGAGGCCAAGATCCGGTTGGCGGATCTGCTCCATTGCTATCCCACGGAAATAATCTTCACCAGCGGCGGCACGGAGTCCAACAGCCACGCCATTTTCGGTGTGGTTCGCAGTCTGCGCGACCAAGGCAACCACATCATCACGAGCCAAATCGAGCACCCCGCCATACTGGAAGTCTGTCGCTACCTAGAAACTCGGGGCTGCTTAGTCACCTACTTACCCGTGGACGACTACGGCCTTGTAAACGTCGCCGACCTAGAAGACGCGATCCGTGATGAAACCATTCTCATATCCATCATGCACGCCAATAACGAAGTAGGTTCAATTCAGCCGATCGAGGCGCTCGGGGAGGTTGCTCGCAGAAACGGCATTCTCTTCCATACCGACGCGGCGCAATCCATCGGCAAGATTCCCGCCGAGGTCCGGGAGCTAAAGGTGGATTTGCTCTCCGTGGCGGGGCACAAGGTCTACGCCCCAAAGGGAGTCGGCGCCCTCTACGTCCGAGACGGCGTGCGGCTCGACAGGTTCATGTTGGGCGCAGGCCAGGAGAGCGGTCGTCGCGCCGGCACGGAGAACGTGATCGGGATCGTCGGGCTGGGCGCCGCCGCGACCATAGCAGCCCAAGATCTCGAGCGGAACGCCCGACACATGGCGTCCATGCGGGACGTGCTTCACGGGCTCTTGGAACAAGAACTCTCTGACGTGCGCCTGAACGGTCACAAAGAGAAGCGGTTACCCAATACCTTAAATATCTCCTTTAAAAATATGGAAGCCAATCGTATCCTGGAAGAAATCGCCTCAGATGTGGCGGCTTCCGCAGGGGCCGCGTGTCATTCGGACACCGTGACGCTCTCTCACGTCTTGGAAGCTATGCGAGTACCTATCGAGTGGGCCAAAGGCACAGTGCGCTTCAGCGTCGGCAAAATGACCACCAAGGCGGAAATCGAACGAGCCGCGGCAGCCGTTATTAAGGCCGTGAAAGGACCGGCAGCGAATTCGGGTTAGCAAAGAATGCCTGCCGTTGCAGGCTGGGAGCCTGTTGTAGCCATTCGCTTCACGCAAAAAAAAGGGTGAGGTAATCTTGTATGGAGATTTACCTCTGTCTTCCCACTTCAATTGCTACTGAACGCAGCTCGCCGCCACGTCGTGTAACGCGGGTCGAAACGCTCGTATCCGCAGGTCCGATTCGCCCTTGATGACGCGGTTCGTCAGAAGAATCACGATCAGCTCGTTGTGGGGGTCCACCCATACGGATGTTCCCGTAAATCCCGTATGGCCGAAGGATTCCGGGGAAAACGCCTTCCCGCACGAGGGCTCCGGTTGCGCAGCGGTGTCGAATCCGAGGGCTCGTGAACTCCCCGGCGGTAAATGCCGTCTTGTGAGGAACAGGCGGCATGCCGCAGTGTCGAAGACGGCGCTCCGTCCCTTGTAGCCCCGCAAGAATTCCAAAACGAGACCCCGACACGCTCTGCCGGTCCCGAACAGCCCCGCGTGTCCGCAAACACCGCCCATGCTCCTGGAGTTCAAATCGTTTACCAGAGCGGGTTTGTCCCCGCATCGGGTTACGACGATCCGCCGCTTTTCAGGCGGGGAATATGTCAGAGCGTCGACTATGCTCAGAGGCTCATACAGCCTGCGCCGCAGGAAATCCACCAGAGGCTCCTTCCCATTGGTCTCCCAGAGGGCGTGTAGGAGTATAAACCCCAAATCCGAATATAAATAACGACTCCCAGGTGTGGAAACCAGGGGCTCATCGAGAATGCGTGAGACCACCTCCCCAAGCCTTGGGGGAACGGGCCGCCCAAGGTATGTCAGATAATAGGGTCGCCAATGGGGAAGACCGCTGCTGTGGGACAGCAGGAGCCTCGGCGTGATAGCCGCCTTGTCCGCCGGCGCCTCCGGAAGCGTATCCCCAATGGGAATATCAAGCAGCTCCGGCTTCTCTTGAAAGCTGAGTAACCACGCAGGCGTCACCGCCAGGACCTTGGTCACGGACGCGAGGTCAAAGAGCGTGTCGTGGGTGACCGCCTCGTCACCGTCGCAAGTATCATCCAATCCCAAGCGGCCGTACGCGCAATCCACAAGGATCTCTTCACCGGCGGAAATTACCACGTGCGCTCCGGTGAACAGCTCCTCCTGGAGGGCTTTTTTCATCAGAGCATGAACGGCGTTCAGCTTCATTGAAGGCGAGCACGGGCATGCAGGGACTCGTCATGAAACACCAGAAGCGAAATGACGCCCGGACCCTGGTTGAAGATGTAGTCATGAGGTCCCTTGAGCACAAAATACTCGTGAGGAATGCCTTTTTCCTTGAGCATGGCGTGCATCTTCTCCACGGCCGGCCTCAAGACGTCTTTGTCGCTGGTCACGAGCTGTATGGGTCGCTTGAGCAAATCCGCTTTGTTCGTATCGGCGAGATAGGCGTACAAGTCCATGTACGGCGTAAAGGCTCCCTGGCTCGAACCGATGGACGCAAACACTTCGGGATACTTCAGGCCGTAATACATCGCACGAGCGCCGCCCATGGAAACGCCGTCCACTCCCACGCGCCCGTCGGCCACACGATAGGTCGCCGTGAGCGCCGGGATAAGCTCGTTCATGATGTATTCTTCGTATTCGGGGAATTCCGGCCCCCCCGCGGCCCACACGAGAGGCGAAGACGGACACGCGATGATCATGCCCTGATAGGGTCGCTCCTTGATGCGCTCATTAAAGCGCTGTAGCTGGTCGGGCAGGATTAAGTCCCTGAAATCCGAGGGCGCCAATTTCCCTCGTTTCAGAGCGGTAATCGCCTCGTCCATCTTGTAGTACCCAAGCCAAGCCAATGCCCCCTGGCGAGAGGCCTTCGCGCACTCACCCGCGCCGCCGAAGGCGATCACCAGCGGGTACTTCTTCGCCGGGTTCGCGTAGTAATCCGAGGGCAAGGTGACCGCCACCGTCCCTTGTGGAGAATTCGTCGAGTGAATGGTGAAGTACTCCGCGGGCGTTTGATAGCCTGCGATGGGTTCACGTAACGGCGCGGTGGAGGGTCGGTGCGGCGTGGTGGGCTTATCGCCCGGCCCCGCCGCGGTTGAGGGGCGTTTCACCGCAAGGGCGGCCAGCCGTTTATCCGGTATCGAGGGCTCAGGCGCCTTTGCCGTAGACGGAACCTCTTTGCGTGGCCCCAGCTTGTCGGTATGCGTGGACGGCCGCTTCGGTGGAGAACTCTTCTTCGCCTCTTCCGTTTCGGTGCACGCGCAACAAAGAGCCAGGGCCGCCAAAGTGATCCACGCAATCCGCAAACAAAAAACTATACGCTCCGTAGAGGCCACCGTGGCTCTACCACAGCCCCGGCAACACGCCTGAGTCGGCAGCTCGCGATCCCGAAGTGTCCGAGGCCAAGGCTCCCGGTGTTGCGGAACCGGCGCTTCGGCCCGAGGCGTTCACAGTCTCGATGGATGGTTTATCCAGGAGCCCCATGGCGAGGGCGTTTCGCTTGAATTGCTTGGAAAACCAATAGAGCGCCTGATGGCCGTTCGGGTAACGATATGCGCAGTACCCATGTCCGCAACTCTGGAACACGTTCACATCCACGGGGAAGCCCGAGTGACGCATATCTTCCACCAGCTCGAATAAGCGACCACGGTTGCTGTAGGAGTTACATCCGTCCTTCACATTGGTGTTGATATTGTAGGCTATGCCGCCCGCCTTTTTGATCCGTGCAATATTTGGGCGCCACACGTTATGGGTCATGGGATAGCTTCCCAGGTCGGTTTGCTGGCCGCCGCAGTAGGCGAACACATCCGGCCGTCTGCCGGAGATCATAATCGCCTGAGCCGCGCCGGCGCATGCTCCATCTATGCCGCGGAACTTACGATCAGGAATGGTGCGATAGTGCGCATCGATGTACGGGATTACCTCGTTAATGAGGTATTCCTCATACTTGCCTGTATTACCGCCGCCGGGGTTCCACAATGACACAAGGATGAGTTCGTCAAAGGGCTCGTCCTGAAGCCACTGGTTGAAAACACCCAATTCCTCGGGACTGATATTGTCCTGAAAACTCGAATTGGTGAGTTTGCCGGATTTGAGATTGTCCAGGATCAGAGGCGCCTTGCACCATACGGACCAATACGTGGCGCCGCCAAGCTCCGGGCCGTTGTCCCATCCGCTCTTCCCGCCCAGGAGATACAGCACGCCGTATCTGCGACCAGTGTTGGTCTCGTAATTCTCGGGCAGAATAATGTGAACAGGGAAGGGACTGCGCACCTCTTTGCCGCCCTTCGCCCTTGCGCTGGAATAAACGTCCGAATGGACGCGCACCGTCTCGATATAATGTTTCGTGCGGAGAAACTTTGTGCGCGCCTCGATCTCGGACCAGGGCTCCTCTTTGGGAGCCGCCCACACCGCAGTGGCCGCCAGGAGCAGCGCCGCCGTCACAAACAGGGCCGTGAAACGCGGATAGTATCTCTTCATCAATATCTCCTTGGGATGAACCGTTGAGTATGGCTTGGGGTCTCCTCGTTAGTATAAGCCGCGTATGTGAAAGGCGCAAATGGCGTCTCATACCGAGGCGCAATCAAAGAAGCAATATCGGGAAGAACCTTCTTGAAAGGAGTTTCTTCCCAAACCCCTCTCAAGAACTTTGGCGATTATCACAAATCTCTTAGAAAGAGATTGGAATAACCTGCTTCGCAAAAAAGCTCCGTCGATCTTACTTTTTGTAAGCACATCAGTATCAGTTGTCGAAAAGAAACGTCTTGCGCTCAGGTCGCTCTCTCCCGTAGCCTCGCGTAGTTCGAGCCGTGTCGCTTGAAAAGATCAAGTGCGAGAGCCCTTACCGGTAAGCCGGGGTTTCCAATCCCTATCCGCTACTTCACGGTGATTTCCTTTACGTAGACAGGGAAACCCTGCTGGTCAACCACGTCGCTTTTTGCGGGGTCCATGAGCACCACGCTGCTCTTTACATTCACGCCGCGCAGGGCGGCCCGGATATAGAGGGAATACACCCCCGGCTTAAGCGCCTGCACCTGCACTGTCATATCGTAGGTCTTATCTTCGGGCCAGATCTCTATCCACCGTTCGGCCATCGGTGTCTTCGTGCGCATACGATCCGTGGTTATAGACAGCACCGTGCTGCCTACCCCGAACACCTTTCCAGGCTTGGCGCCCACGATTCGCAGACCCGAGGGATCGCCGCTTGACACGGTAATGCCCCCGTAATCCGATTCCGCTCCATGATTTTGCGCCTCAATACGCATCTGAAAGGAGCGGCCCGCCTGAACCGTGTCGGGCGCCGCCATCTTGAGGATCTTCGGTTGCGCCTCTTTGGGTTTGTCCACATCAAGGACATCCGTCAACCAGCGTTGGCCGTCTACGCTGACATCTACAATGTATTGACCCCTTGCCAGGGGTTTATCCCCCACACTGAAATCGTCGGGGAATACGAGGCTGAGGCCCTTTCCTTCCGGGACCACTCCCTTGAACTGGGCTTGACCGCCGGGTTCCTTCACCTTGATGTCGAGCTTCCTGCCGATGTTGCCGGTATTCGTATAGAGGAAGCGGATCTTGGGCTGGTCCGCTCCTATAACCTTCGGGAGCGATGTCACCAATTCCGGTTCGGCGGTGTAGACTTTCCCGGACACGTGCGTCACCGTTATCTGAGGTTCAGCCTCGACTTGCGGGGCCGGCCCCGGAGGATTCGAGCCCATTGTCGGGGATTGCTCGGGACCGGCCTCCGGCGGGGGTGCAGTTTCCTTTGAGCGCACATCCTTTCGTTCGGCCGCGGAGTCGCCTGCGGTCGTCATGGCCGTAGGGAGCGTCGCTTCCACAAGGAGGATTTTCTTCGTCTCTCCGCGAGCGTTTCTGAACTGCCCCATAAACTTGCTCATGCCCTGGGGCGTATTGATATTGATCTTGTGGACATTGCTTCTGTGGGTGGCGTGATAGAGCCATATTCCGCCCTTGGTGTCGGATAGAATCAAGACCACATGGTAGTGCATGACCTTGTAGCCGCGGGCTGTGCCGGGTTTGCTGATACTCCCGATGTAAACGTGACCGGGGGTCAGTTGGGGCAAAACCTTCGCCCATGCGGCCGCGTCCGCAAGTTCGAAACCGCGGAGCGTCATCCCGTTTTGTCCCTCGATCGGGTGATCGCCGCCGTCGGGCATGATCACGCGCGGGTTTCTCCCTTCGGTGAGATTCAGGGCCAAGTCCCACCCGAAATCCCAATCCTTCCCGTATTGGCTGCCGGCGCCGCTGTCCCCGAGCCTGTCGTGAACGGCGTCGGCCATGGACCAGTTCTTATTGAAGATATATCGCGAAACCGAGAGCACCAGGCCGCTACAGTTGAGACCCGGTGTGTCGAAAAACACTTTGGGGTCGGCGAAGGTGGTGAAATGGCCCTTGTCGTCCAATGCGCCGTCGTCACGATAGGGGATTCCCACATGGAGATTCGCTATATCGACGGGGTCGGTCTTTGAGGAAATCCCTCGCTCCCAGAGAAAGGGTGGAGCGTACAACTGGTCCCCGAAAGACGGAATACTTGAACCAAGGATGATCGTGGCCGCCACAACCAAGAGAGCCTTAACCGAATGTTGTGATCTTTTCACCAAGCCTCCGAACTTCATCACAAATTTGGGAACAGTATATCAGTGATCGCGGGCGGCCGCAACCCAAACCCCTCTCTACGTGCTGTACCGTGGTCTGAACACGCATTTCTTTAACCACGCCTTGGTTCGGCGCATAGTTGCCTTGTCAAAGAAGTGATCGGAAGACGTGCTTCACATAGGTGTAATAACCAACCACTCGATGCCTGGACGGAGGTAAAACCCCCGTATTGGACGGTTGGAATCCGAAACGAGTCCAGTCTTCGGGCTCGATTTATACCAATGCGCAGCCAAAGAAGTAATATCGGGGAGAACCTTCTTGAAAGAAGGCTTCTCCCCAAACCCCGCTCCAAGAACTTTTAAATGACCGAAACCGGCTTTTCTCAAGGAGAAAAGGGCGCCTTCGGCATAGTAAACATTCTCAGATAGACGTCGAAAAAACCTACCTTCCCCAAAAGAGTCTTCACCAATGTTACTCGTTGGGAAGCACTTTGGTATTAGTGGCGACTTCCCTCAAGTTTCGTAATCGTTTGCACGTGATTTACCACTGAGCCGTGTATCGGTCACTAATAAGTCGCATCAGGAGCCGTTTTCTCAGTTATGTATAAGCGGCCGCAGAATACCCTTGGGCTTCCCGCATCCTTCCAAAATTTTCATGTAGTTTTCTGAAATATAAGATTGCTTAAGCTTTATTTTCTATGATATACTACTCTATTACGTTGTCAAGTCAAAAAAGTAAAATGTCCTCTGGAGCGGTCCGGAGACACTTTCAGCACAAAATACGTCCCAGCTATCCCGGCTGTATTCAATTGCCGCACATCAGCCGTCTACTGCTTTGCAAGCCTATTATATCTGCGATACCTTTCGGTTCAACGCCTCAGCGGCTTCACAATCCCCACCCCCATCATTTGCCTCTGGAAGCCTGAAGCCGGTTCTGCTATGGATACACCACAAGGAGACGTCATGGAGAACGGTACGATCGGGGTGTGGCTCATCGGAGCCCTGGGGTCCATATCCGCTACGGTGATCTTAGGAGCATTGGCGATAGGGAAGGGCGCAGCCGGCGCCGTCGGCCTGGTGACGGAAAGCCGGCCCTTTCGTGAACTGCACCTCACTCCTGTGGATGCGCTCCGGTTCGGCGGCTGCGACATCCGTTCGTCGCGCCTGACCGATTCGCTCGCTGCGGCGGCTGGGGATGTCCCCGAAGTTGCGGCCCAAACCCTGGCATCATCCACGCTCCAGATTGAGGCGATCCAGAGGCATTTGACCCAAGGGACGCGCCGAAACTGCGGAAGCGCAATCAGCGCCCTTGCAGAACCCGTGGATCACTGCGACCGCCCCATCCGTGACGATATTGCCGCTCTTGTTGCGGATATGCAGGCATTCAAGCGGGAGATCGGCGCGGATGAAGTGGTTGTGGTAAATCTTGCCTCAACGGAACCAGCGCTTGCGCAGGCGCCGTGCCATGACTCCCTCGAAGAGTTCGAGCGGTGCTTGGATGCGAACGACAACAATGTAGTGAGCGCCGGGTCTATCTACGCATACGCGGCTATCAGCGCAGGATGTCCGTACATCAACTTCACGCCGTCCAACGGCGCACTGTTACCGGCGGTGATCGAACTCGCCGAACAAAGAGGCGTTCCCATCATGGGAAACGACGGCAAAACGGGTGAAACCCTGGTCAAATCGGTGCTTGCCCCGATGTTCGCAATGCGCAACCTCGAGGTGTTGAGCTGGGAAGGCTTCAACATCCTGGGGAACCTTGACGGCAAGGTGCTGGCCAATCCCGAGAACAAAGAGGCCAAGATCCGCACCAAGGACGCGGTTCTCCCAAAGATATTGGGGTACTCGCCTCATTCCGGGGTGCACATCAATTATGTCCCTTCACTCAAGGACAAGAAGATCGCATGGGATTTCGTGCACTTTAGGGGCTTCCTCGGCGCTGAGATGTCGCTTCAGTTCACATGGCAGGGGATTGACTCCATCTTGGCGGCGCCTTTGGTTCTTGACCTGGTGCGCTGGGCCGTCTTAGCCAAGTCTCGTGGGGAGGCCGGATTGATGACCCACTTGGGCTGCTATTTCAAAAATCCCCTGGGAGTGACGGAGCACGGGTTCCACGAGCAATACGCTCATCTAAGAAAATATTGCGCCCACGTGATGGAGTCACGGAAGAGCGTATGAAACTCTCGTTCAGTTCCAACGCGTTTACTCGCTTCACGATTTTTGAGGCGGTGGAGCGCATTGCCGCACTCGGGTACAAAGGCGTGGAATTACTTGCGGACGCTCCACATATGTATGCGGACACCTTTACGTCCGAGGATGTGGGGCGCTTGGAAGCGGTCCTGAGTAAGACGGGCCTATCCGTTGCGAATATCAACGCCAACACAGCCGTGGGGTATTACGGACGCGGATTCTGGGAGCCGCTTTTCGAGCCCTCGTTAGCGCATCCGGATCCGGAGTTGCGGCAATGGCGCCTGAACTACTCCAAGAAGTGCGTGGATTTCGCCGCCGCTTTAGGAGCGAAGAACATCAGCGTGACCTCGGGGAGATGCGTCGCCGATACCTCGCCGGCCGAGTCACTGCGTTACCTGACCGAATCACTGGAGGAACTCCTGGCCTATGCTGAGGCCCGCAACGTAAACATCGGTATGGAATACGAACCCGGACTGCTTGTGGAGCGAGCCGACGAATTACTCAGCTTGATCGCAAGCTTGGATTCGAACCGATTCGGTGTGAACCTGGACCTGGGCCACAGCCATGTTCTCGGGGAAGCGCCTCACGAGGTAATCTCGGCGTTCGGCGGGAGGATTTTCCACATACATATTGAAGATATACGCGGCGGTAAACACTATCATCTCATACCGGGCCGGGGCGACATGGACTTCGACGTCCTCTTCAATGAGGTACGATCCGTGGGGTACACGGGGCGCCTAACCGTGGAACTCTATACCCACACCCGCGATCCCGATGCGGCGGCTGCGGAATCCCTGGCGTTCCTGGAGAAATATCTGTAATCTGGGATGGATTAACCGGTACCGAAAGGTCTTAGCGTCCGGCAAGTCGGTTATTGATGCGGCATAATTCGCCGGCAGTCCTATACTCAATTACTGGAAGACACCATGAATTTCGCGTTTAGTTCGAATGGTTTTCGCAAGTATTCTCTCCTGGAGACGATCCGTATACTGGCCGAGCTTGGGTACGACGGCATCGAGATCATGGCGGATACGCCCCACGCTTTTCCGCTCCATACGACCCCTGCGCACGTGGCGGAGATCAAAAGAGCGCTCGATGAGCGCGGTTTAGCCGTCGCGAATGTGAACGCCTTTATGCACCACGCCGGTGGAGACACGTATCACCCCACATGGATCGAAGAGGACCCGGCGGAACGCGCGCGCAGAGTGGATTACACCTTGAGGGCCATTGACTTGGCCGCAGACTTGGGCGCGGTAACCATCTCGACGGAACCGGGCGGCCCATTGGACGGAATGGACGCCCAGGACTGCATGGACCGCTTTCTTGCGGGCTTGGAAGCCGTGGCTCCCCGTGCGCGAGAGCGCGGGGTACGGGTGCTCATCGAGCCTGAACCGGGCTTGCTCATCGAGAAGAGCGGGCAATTCCTCGACATTTATCGAAATTTGGATTCGGCGGTGTTCGGCCTTAACTTCGACATAGGGCATTTCTTTTGCGTGGGTGAGGACCCGGTTGCTCTGGTTTCCGCCTTGCGTGAGGCGACACACCATTTCCATCTCGAGGACATCGCCGGCGATAGATGTCACCATCACCTCATGTTGGGTGAGGGCGCCGTCCCAATAGCGGAGACACTTGAGGTCATTGCGGCGAGCGACTACAACGGATTCGTGACCGTGGAACTCTACACATACGAAGACGCGCCCGTGGAAGCGGCCCGCGCTGCAATACAGTATCTCAGACGGTGGGAAAAACAAGGCGCGGTGAGGAATGAAGTCCCCTTATCGTAACCGTAAACGCTTTCGTTCACCAACAACCATTCCACCACTTGGAACGACGTATCGAGTGGTCCGAAAAGGGACTGAGTCTCCCTTTGTGATTTTCACCGGCCGTGTAGCAGCGTCAAGCATTGTGAATGATTATGAGAATCTGTGACGGCATCGCGCGTTTTAGCGGGGTGGATGGTCATGTTTTTGGCTCTATAAAAGAGTTTAAGGGGCTTTTTTGGTTTTGGGTTGACACGTTGAACGACCTTTGTCATATTGGTAATTACCTCCCTTCTACGGTTTCACTTTAATAGATCGAATTCATAGTTCACGTGGATTTAAACGGCCCTGCGCCGGAGGAACGCTTACCACTTTTGATTGCTTCGTGACGGCAACCGTCCCCTTCGTGAAGCGGGTTGTTTACAAGCTTTTTCAAGATCGACCGCCATACGTGCATCGTTATCGCGAAACGCTTGTGTCTGCATTGTTGGAAAGTTCGGCCAAGAGGAGGGGGCTTCTCGTAAGAAAATTTTCCCAGGGTGCGCTTCTTTACTTCGGTTACGCTGCCGTATTCAAACGCGCATCTGCGAGATCTGCGAATTGACATGTTTGTTTCAATCCACAGATTGCGCAGACGCCCCTATGCAAGCGCCAACGGGATAAACCTAAGGAGACATGGACTATGGAAGGAGAAGGCAATCTTAAACGGGACCTCAAGGACGGTGTTCTCACCTTAACCCTGAATCGTCCTGCGGCCCTCAACTGTTTCAACACGGAATTACTGAGCAGCCTCACGGAAGTCGTTACGGAACTTGTCGGGAATCGTGAGATCAAGGTGGTAATCATCACCGGTACGACCGAGGGGAAAAACTCCTTCAGCACCGGCGCCGATCTCCGGGAACGGGCCGGCATGAACCCCGATCAAGTGCGGGTGTTCGTCCGCACAATCCGCAATCTATTCACATCCATAGAAAATCTTCCTCAGCCGGTTATCGCCGCTGTGAACGGATACGCCTTCGGGGGCGGTCTTGAACTGGCGCTCGCCTGCGATATTCGTATCGCATCGAGCACGGCCACGGTGGGCCTCACGGAAACAAGTCTCGCCATTATACCCGGCGCCGGCGGCACTCAGCGTCTCCCACGGATTGTGGGCGTGGCCCGCGCAAAGGAATTAATATTCACGGCCAGGAGAATATCGGCCCAGGAAGGCCTCTCTTACGGGCTGTTTACGGATGTCGTGGAACCGGAAGAGCTACTTCAGGCCGCTGAGGCTCTGGCGGCGCAAATCGCCAAGAACGGCCCCATCGCGGTGGCGCAAGCCAAATACGCAATCAACCAAGGCATGCAGGTGAGTCTGCCCGTGGCGCTCGACATAGAATCGACCGCGTATGCCGTCACCATACCTACCAAAGACCGAACCGAAGGCCTGACCGCTTTCAAAGAAAAACGCAAACCTATCTATACAGGTGAATAGCAGGAGGAACCCCCAATGAGCGATACATTTGAACTCAAGTATCCCCGCAAAGTGCAACTGGGCGATATTACTATACGCGACGGCTTTCAGCACGAAGAGATATGGATCCCCACGGACGCCAAGCTCTTCTACCTCGAAGAACTCATACTCGCAGGCTTCCGACACCTGGAAGTCACAAACCTGGGCAATCCCGCGGCCATGCCTCAGTTTAAGGATGCGGACGAACTCTTCAAACGGCTACGTAGCTCGAAGAAGATCTCTCGGGCGGGCATAAATTGGGATGATGTGACCCTAACCGCTATCACCATACGCGAACGGGCCGTTGATCGCGCAATCCTCGCGAAACAGGAAGGTTGGGGACCCGACCGCGTGCTCATGATGGTGTCCACGGATGAGGAACACCATTTCGCCAACTCCGGGACTACCCTCCCAAATTACTGGGATGAGGCCAAGCGCTGCATCGAGAAGTGCTCTGCGGCCAGCATAAAGATGAACGGCACCGTGTCCACAATTTGGGGCTCGCCGATTTCCGGTCCCACCAAGCTGCAAGACGCCGTTGATTTCGCCAAGCGCTGGCTGGAAATCGGCGCTGCGGATATAGAACACGCTGATCACGACGGAAGCGCTCCGCCGAACCAGGTATACAAGTATTTTAGTATGGTGATGGACCAAATGCCTGATCCAAAGCTGCATATTGCGCATTTCCATGTTACCCGAGGCTGGGGAGCCGCCAATGTGCTCGCGGCGCTTCAGGCGGGAATTCAGCTCTTTGAAGGGACCGTCGGCGGCATGGGCGGGCAGCCGGCGAACTTCATGGATCGTATCCCCGTAGCCGGCACAGGCGCCTATTACTACCGTGACCCCAACGTGGTGGGCCTGCAAACCATGGAAGACATGGTGGTCATGATGGACGAAATGGGGATCGAGACGGGAATTGATGTGGATCGTCTGCTGTCCATCGGGAACATGATGGAGAAGACCGTAGGCCGCCGCCTTCGTTCCGAAGCCATCTTGAACGGACGTATTCCCAAAGAGCCGCGCCTTGAATACAAACGCAAAGGTCTGACCGAACTGAAGCAAAAGCTAGGGGAAGCGCCCGGTCAAAAACTACCCGCAGGTTGGGCGGAGACAGCGGTGTATTCCGCGGCCGCTCGCGCCTAACGGCTTATACCGAGGCGCTTTCACAAAAGTAAGATCGGCGGAGCTTTTTTGCAAAGTAGGTTTCCAATCTCTTTCTAAGATTTTGTGATAATCGCCGGAAGCGGCATTTTCTCCTTGAGAAAAGCCGATTACGGCAATTGCAAAGTTCTTGAAGAGGGGTTTGGGGAGAAACTTCTTTCAAGAAGGTTCTCCCCACTATTACTTCTTTGATTACGCATCGGTATTAAGTCGCTCCATTGCAAGCAGGTTTACTCGGCGGGACGGTTATTAGCGCTCGTCGGCTTCAATCCCACACGTATATACGCTAGGCACGGCGCCTCTACGAACGCGCCGCCGCTATTCAGGAGAACTCTATGGATCCACTTTGGACACCCTCGGACGAACGAGTGCAGAATGCAAACGTTACGAAATTCATTAAGGCCGTAAATGAGGAGTACAACCTTAATCTCACTGATTATGCGTCGCTTTACGAGTGGTCGGTGACCCATCGTGAAGATTTCTGGGTAGCTATATGGAAGTTGGGCGGCGTGATAGCGTCAAAGCCGTGGGACACCGTGCTCGAGGATGCGCCGGGGATGATAGGAGCAAAGTGGTTCGAGGGAGCGCGACTCAACTTTGCCGAAAACCTGCTCCGCTTTCGAGACGACAAAACAGCAATCGTGTTCAAGGGCGAGGGACAACCTACCAAGCGCCTGACCTACGCCGAACTGTATGACGAGGTGGCGCGTTTGGCCAAGTCCATGCGAGAGGCGGGGATAGTTACGGGTGATCGCGTTGCAGCGTATGTGCCCAATATTCCCGGCGCAATCATCGGTATGTTGGCTACGGTCAGCATCGGCGCGATTTGGTCATCGTGCAGCCCGGATTTTGGTATCAAAGGCGTGCTGGATCGCTTCGGGCAAATAGAGCCCAAGATCCTCTTCACCGCGGATGGATACTACTACAACGGCAAGACCCATGATTCGCTCGAGCGAATCGGCGGTATTCTTCAGGATCTGCCCAGCATTGAAAAGGTTATCGTGCTGCCGTATGTGAATGAGCGTGCGGATATTTCCGCAATCGACAGGGCCGTCCATTACTCGGATTTCAAAGCGAAAGAGGGCGGCCTGACCATCGAGTTCGAGCAATTGCCCTTTGCTCACCCGCTCTACATCATGTATTCCTCGGGTACGACCGGGCTCCCTAAGTGCATGGTGCACGGCGCCGGCGGCACGCTCCTGCAGCATCTCAAAGAACATCTTCTCCACTGCGATCTGAGTCGCGAGGATAACATCTACTACTTCACCACCTGCGGTTGGATGATGTGGAATTGGCTCGTCACCGCCCTGGCGACCGGCGCCACGGTCCTCCTGTATGACGGGTCGCCGTTTTATCCCGACCCAGGCGCGATCTTTCAGTTCGCCGAGGACGAGAAGATGACTATCTTCGGCACGAGCGCCAGGTATATCGCCTCGGTGGAAAAAACGGGCCTCAAGCCTATCTACAAGTACGATCTCTCCAGCCTTAAGGCGATGCTTTCCACGGGTTCACCTTTGGCTGAAGAGAGCTTCCGGTTCGTTTACCGGGACATCAAGGAGGATATATGCCTCTCCTCGATCTCCGGCGGCACGGACATCGTGTCGTGCTTCGCCTTGGGCTGCCCCACGCTGCCCGTCTACGAAGGCGAACTCCAGTGCCGCGGGCTCGGCATGGACGTCAAGGCCTTTGATTTGCACGGCAAGCCCGTAATGAACCAACAGGGTGAGCTGGTGTGCGCATCGAGCTTCCCTTCCATGCCCATTTATTTTTGGAATGACCCTGAGTGGGAGAAGTATAAGAGCGCCTATTTCAGCGTCTTCCCTGATGTGTGGCATCATGGGGATTTCATCGAGATAAATGAGCACGGCGGCGTGAAGATCTACGGCCGGTCGGACGCCACGCTCAACCCGGGCGGAGTTCGTATCGGCACGGCGGAGATCTATCGTCAGGTTGAGGCTATGGAAGAGATCAGCGACAGCATCGTCGTCGGCCAGAACTACGACAACGACGTGCGAGTGGTGCTCTTTGTGAAACCCGCTCCCAATGTGACCTTCGACGAAGCTCTGGTGAAGAAGATCAAGAAGACCATTCGTGACAATACGTCACCACGGCACGTCCCGGCGGTGATCCTACCCGTGTCGGACATCCCCTGCACACTTAACGGCAAGAAGGTGGAAATCGCCGTACGAAACGTGCTCGAGGGCAAACCCGTCACGAACAAGGACGCCTTGGCCAATCCCGAAGCCCTCAACCAGTTCGAGGGCATCCCCGAACTAGCCTGACACCGGTTCGCTTTCGTTAAGAGTAAGATTGGGGAGAACCTTCTTGAAAAAAGGATTCTCCCCAAACCCCTTTCCAAAAACTTCCAATATTTGTCGCAACCACTCATTTCTCTGCGAGAAATACTTAGTTGCGGCGATTATCACAAATTTCTTAGGAAAGAGATTGGAAAACCTACTTTGCAATAAAAGCTCCGCCGATATTACTTTTTGAAAGCGCACCGGTAGTCGAGGAACGCCTCGGCTGAGCTGTCGCGAACTTGGGTTACCGTCCCCAAAGCTTGGAAATGAACGAATTTCGAGATAAGACTCAGTGTGCAGTGTGTCTTGGAGCTGTATGAGCCCTTTAAGGGCGTTGGGTTATAGAGCTGGAGGATAGATAAACCGGTCAAAGCGCAACCTCACGGGCGCCGTTGCGGAGGCGCAGGACTTGGGTTATCCAAGGCGGGATTTCGTCTGCGCGGTGTGTAGCGTAGACTACGGTGACGGATTGCTGAGCGAGTTCGTCCAGGAGGCTAAGGATCTCAGTGCGGCTCGGGGCGTCCAGGCCGGACAACGGTTCATCGAGGAGCAGGAGCTGCGGCTCGTGCACGATGGCTCTGAGGATAAGGAGTTTTCGCATTTGACCGTATGACACGGTAAGCGTCTCCTGTTCGGCCGGGCTCCCGAGGCCGTAGCGCTCCATGAGAGCCCGGGCCTTTGCGACTTGGGCGGGAAGCGGTCGCTCGTGCATGCCGACACTGCCGTACAGACCGGACACCACGAGATCCACACAGGATTGCGACTGAGAGTGCTCGGTGTGGAGATCCGCGGACACAAGCCCGATCTTCCTCCTGTGGTCCCGGAGCGTGCTCCCGTTGGATTGCCCGAAACGTGAGATCACGCCGCCCCAAACGGGGTAGTGATCCCCTGCGATGAGCCGCAAAAGGGAACTCTTGCCCGCGCCGTTTTCACCCATGAGCGCCCAGTGCTCTCTCGCTTGGATGCGCCAGTTGATGTGATCCAGGATGGTAACGCCGCCCAGCCGCAGTGAAGCGTCATCGAGCCGGATGAGGGTTCGGCGAGTGTCCGGTTTGCGGGATAGCGTGGCGATTGCGGGCTCTGTGGCCGCGGGCCGCCGGCGCTCAATGATGGGCTTGCGAGTGATCGGGCCTTGGGAGATGATTCGGCCGCCGTCCAGGAGCAGGCTGTGAGAGAACGCCTCCGCAAGGGAATCCTGCACATGCGTGGTGTAGAGGATCTGCGCTCCGGACTCGATAAGCGCTCGCACTTCGCCCTGCAAGGCCGTGCGTGAGGAGCGGTCCAGGCCCGAGCACACCTCATCGAATATCAGCAGCAGCCTCGGCTTGATGATTGCGCGACTTATGAGGACGCGTTTGGCCTGCCCCAAGGACAGCGTGCGGAAGTCACGTGATGCGAGATCCAGCGCCGCCGTGCGACGCAGGGCATCGTCAGCGAGACGGCTTTCTTCGGCGTCCGCAAAGCCCTGGAAGAAGAGCGTGTCCGTCAGCCCCGATAGGACCACATTGAATACCGAGAGCGGGAAGTCGCTTCTCTTGTATTCATCGAGCATTTCCGGGGTAACTACGCCCGTTTGTTCCCGGAAACCGCTTGGGCTGCTCTCGGCGGAGCCGTTTAGGTGGTACAGTCGTTCGCCGCAACCGGGAATCGGCCATATATCTCCGCGGACCAGCTTCACGAAGGTAGACTTACCCGCTCCGTTGGCGCCCTGAATAAGCCAACTTCGGCCCCTTGCAAGAGACCACATGATGTCCGTCAAGATTGGCCGAGATCCGAGGGTTACGCCGACATTTCTGAGTTCTACCAAAAGGTGTGATGATTGCGTTCGAGTCATGGTTCTGAATATAAAACGGCAGGCTGTGGGATTCAATCCTTGTGGAGCGCCGTGAGGGTCGGCTCCTGATGCGCCGGCTAAGGCCAATACACAATCAAAGAAGTAATATTGGGGAGAACCTTCTTGAAAGAAAGGATGGGTCCCAAACATCTCTTTCTTAGGAAGAGGTTGGAAAACCTACTTTGCAAATAAAGCTTCGGCAATCTTACTTTTGTGCAATAACATGGGTATCAGGCTGCATGACCCGTATGTCGAAATTTTGTGGGGTCAACCGCCGAAGTCAACAACGCAGTTCCCGGGACTTTCACGGGGTCTTGATTTTACGCGCGTAACATAGGGGAGAATCGTTCTTCAAGCGGGTTCTCCACTATGACTTCTTTGAATCCACTGTGAGGGTGAAACATGCGTAGAACAGCCGTAATCGGGGTAGGTCAAACCCCTTTCGTCAAGCGATACCCCGGCACAATCAAGGAATTAGCCTTTGACGCCTATCGGGACGCGTTGTTACATACATGCCTGCGCCCCGGAGACATAGACGCCGCCGTGATCTGCTCGGCCCCTGAGTACGATCGCCAGCGAACCCCTGCCGGCGTCCTAATGGAGTATCTCGGCCTCAACCCGCAGCCGGCGTTCACCGTGGAAAGCGCATGCGCCTCGGGGTCCGCGGGCCTTCGCACGGCGTACGGCCTTATCGCCGGCGGGCTCCACGATGTGGTCCTCGTGATCGGATACCAGAAGATGTCGGACCTCACGTCAGCGGAAACTCAAGAGCGCATGGGTCGGGGCGCCGACATCCAGTGGGAGGCCCCATTTGGCGCTATGATGCCGGGATACTACGCCATGCACGCCCAACGCCGGTTCCATGAATTCGGCACAACCGAAGACGACCTTGCGCTCGTGCGGGTCAAAGCGTCGCTCTACGGTGGGAACAATCCCCATGCGCTTTTCCGTAAACCCATCAGCTCTGAGGCGGTCCTTGCTTCCAAGTATGTGTCCACGCCCTTGCGGATGATGGATTGCTGCGCTAACGCGGACGGCGCCGCCTGCGCGCTTCTTGCCTCTGAGGAAAAGGCGCGAGACCTCTGCGAACGGCCTGTTTGGATACTCGGATTGGGCATGGCCACGGCCTCAGTGAACATGAGCGGCCGAGCCGGCTTCACCAACTTGGATTGCGCCCGAACCGCAGCCCGCAGAGCCTACGACATGGCCGGCGTCGGACCACGTGACATTCAGGTGGCTGAGGTCCACGATTGTTTCACAATAGCCGAGTTGATGGCGTACGAGGACCTAGGCTTCGCCGAGCCCGGACAGGCGGATTCGTTGCTGCGGAGCGGCGAAACCTACCACGGCGGCAAAGTCCCAACCAACTTGGATGGCGGCCTGCTCGCCAAGGGACATCCCATAGGCGCGAGCGGCTTGTCGCAAATCCGAACCATCGTATTGCAGCTCCGTGGTGAAGGCGGCTCCGTGCAGGTGGAGAACGCCGAAGTCGGGCTGGTCCACAACGTCGGCGGCGCAGGTGTGTACGGCGCGGTCACGATTTTTGGGACGTCGTGATGCGGCTAATACCAATGCCGAATCAAAGAAGTAATATTGGGGAGAACTTTCTTGAAAGAAAGGATGGGTCCCGAACCCTCTCCAAGAATGACCATGACTTATCGTCACAACAAAGTATAAAAGGATCCCATCATTTGAAATACTTTGGGATAAAAACCCGCTGTATCCCTCTTGTCAGAGGGACGTACGGATACTGCCAGACGACCCTTTAACGCGGAGCCGACGCTTACCCCTGACAAGGGGGTTGGGGGGGAGGGGGCAACTCCCATACTGAAAATCCTTCAATGTGGTCGTTGTACGTCGCACCCGAGACGTGAGACTTTCATGCGAACTTCTAATATTGCAGAAACCGGCTTTTTTCGGGGAGAAAATGCCGCTTTCGGCGATTATCACACATTTTTAGAAAGAGGTTGGAAAAACCTGCTTTGCAACAAAAGCTCCACCGATCTTACTTTTTTGAAAGCACATCGGTATACCATCCGTATTTTCTCGAAACGTCACCCGCAGGAGGAACTCGTTATGGGATTTGATCGCTTCGGTCGTGTAAGTCACGTGCAAGCCTGCAAAGTGGACGCTTTTGTGGACTCCCTGGATGCCGGCCGGGTTCAGGGAGTGGAATGCTCCTCCTGCGGGCGTCGCTTTTTCCCACCGTGTGCGCACTGTGGGTCATGTTTGGACGATAAAATGCGGTGGTTCGAGATCGAAGGCGCGGGTGAGCTTCTTACCTACAGCACGACCTATTTTGCGCCCACCGGCTTCGAGGGGATTCCGCCCTATACATTGGCGGTCGCCGAGTTTCCGCTGGGGGTGAAGATTTTCGGGACCCTGAGCCAATCCATAACCGACGATACGGCGCATATCGGCATGAAGGTGCGGATCAGCGTTGTGCGCCTGGATAACGGCCATGTGACCTATGAGTTTATCTCGGATGAGCCCTAACACCTATGCGCAAGCAAAGAAAGACTATTGGAGAGAACCTTCTTGAAAGACGCTTCTCCCCAAACCGCTCTCCAATTACTTTCAAAATAGCCGCAAGTGCCTTTTCTCCTGGAAAAAAAGCCACTTGCGGTGCATTTAAAATATTCTTTCATAGTAGTTAGGGAAACCTGCTCTTATAAAAATGTCCTTCACCTATATTCCTCGTTTGAAAGCACATTGGTATAATAGGCAGTCACGTCAGAACACGATTGGTCGAGGTTGCGTGGGCCGGCGTAAAAACGCGAGGCTAATCTTCTACAGTTGATGTCGATTTTTGGAGTTATCCACAGGCTATGTAATTGAAATCATTTATCCGGACGGTTTTTGCTGTTTGCCGCATGGTGCCACGTCACTGC
>JBBRBO010000044.1:0-27180 GCA_038205805.1 Desulfomonilales bacterium | reverse complement strand
CGTGAACATGCCGTTGTTTCCCGGACACCTGCAAATGGAAGCGGTCGCTCAGTTCGGAGTGTTTCTCATTCTTAAGCTGCTGAAGGACAACAAGCTGTTGCCTACGCTCACAGGGACGGAATTTCCGGAATTGAACACCATGGCCCCGCCGGGTGAAACCCTCACCATGATGGCTACGATTCGCTTAGTGGACCGCCGCAAATTGACCTTTGAGGCGCTTATTGAGAACCGCTACACACGTTCGAGCGGCAAGGTCCAAGGCATGCTGTTGAGTCCTCGCGTCCTCAAGAAGATGCTATCTTCCTTTGAGACGGACAGAGAAAGCTCCGACGCGCCTTCAGAAGATTAGCTCAAACGGACCCTAGGTAGCGTTCCTCGGACCGACACCGATCCCTCCACCGTAGTTGCCGGGTCCTTCCGGTTATCTAGCACCCCACACGCCGCAGAGCCGACATTCCCCTAAATAATCGCAAGAAACTTTCGTCAAGCGCCGTAATTTGCTATCATGGGTAGCGCCATGCGACCGTACCCGGATTGTGGTATAACCTGGGAATACAGGCGTTCGGAAGAATATTCCTCAGCTCGCTGTAGTACCTTATAAGTGTGCTTTCAAAGAGAAATATAGGCGAAGGACGTTTTTGTAAGAGCAGGTTTCCTTATCTGCTATGAAAGAATGTTTAATTCACCGAAAGCGGCTTTTTCTCTTTGAGAAAAGGCGCATGCGGTTATTTTGAAAGTTCTTGGAGAGGTTTTTTTGGGGGGTGGGAGAAACTTCTTTCAAGAAAGTTCTCTCCAATATTACTTCTTTTATTGCGCATCGGTATTAATTCCCTGCCGATAGCCTGCCGCATGCCGCGGCGTGAACGAGGGCGCAGTGCCGAAAACGGAAAAAGACTCTACGCGGTGTTCAGGCGTCAATCGCTGGGATCTCGCCCAAAGCTCCGCCATGCTCGAGAAACTCGCTGCCGTCGTATCCGGCGCCGGGACGCGTCCGCTCTTGTGTCTCTGCCATAACAACCCTGATCCCGACAGCATAGCCGGTGCGTACGCATTCGCTTTCCTCCTCCAAAAAAAATTCGGCGTCCGCTCGGTTCTTGGATACGGCGGGGTAGTCACCCGCTCGGAGAATCGCACAATGATTTGCCGGCTCGGGATCAAAATGACGCAACTGAAAACGTTTGACCCCTCAAAATATTACGGTGTAGCCCTAATTGACGCGCAACCCGGATGCGGCAACAACCTCGTGGAAGGTCGCGCTGAACGCGCCCTGATAGTGATAGATCATCATCCCGTGTACAGGAAGGCCGCTAAACCGGTGTTTGCCGACATACGACCCGACTACGGGGCCACTTCAACCATTATCACGGAATATTTGCTGGCCGCAGGTCTAACCCCTACTCGGTCCGTGGCTAACGCCCTACTGTACGGCATAAAGACCGACACCAACGCACTTATGCGATCCTCTCACAAGGCCGACTACATGGCCTTCACGTATCTTTCCCCGTTGACTAACCCCAAAATTCTGGGGGCCATAGAACGACCTCGACTCCCGCTGCGGTATTTTCGTGAGTATCATCGGGGTTTGTCTCGCACCGTGCTGTACAGAGACGCGGCAGTTACCTACATTGGGAAAATTGAGTCGGAAGATATTGTCCCCGAACTCGCTGATCTCCTGCTCAGAATCCACGGAATGCGTTGGTCTCTAAGTATGGGCAGAACCGACGATTTATTGGGTATTTCCATGCGAGCCACCTCCAAGTTGTACAGCGCCGGTAATATAGTCAAGAAGCTTATCGGCAAAAAAGGCGCTGCGGGCGGACACCGGGAAATGGCAGGTGGACAGATCATCATCGAAGGTATGGACCCAAAGCAAGTGGATGACTTGGTGCAACAGCTCGTGAAGCGTTTTCTGAAGCTGATTCATCGTGAAGGGGCAAAACCCTGCCCCATAGCCGACGCAAAGGCAATGTGCGAAGATCTCAAAGCCTGACAATCACCCCTCGCTGAACACGGTTCGTACGAGTTTTACCGCTTGCGGAGCGTACTTCTTGTCTCCTCTTTCAGTCGTTTCTTGCGGTCTTTACCTGTTTGACGACTGAAATACTCTTCCCGGATTCGATCGTGGCGCTCGCGTTTTTCCTGCTCTTCCAACTCGGCCTGCTCTCGGAGCTTGGCCGCCAGAATAGCGGCCTGATGCCGCCTCATGCGAATGTTATCGAGCATGGACTCTTCCATAGCCGGCCAGTTCTCACCCTTCCCTTTGCAGATTGCGGCATGTTTTTCGACCAGGTAGCCCGGAATATCACATATGTGCATGCCGCAACCGGAACAGGTCTGTACGCCTGCGCCGGCCGGCCCTCGGCGTTCCGCGAAACCTTCGCTCAGGAGTTCATCGACGGACTTCGTGGATGCTGTCCAAAGATCCCGGCGTAACAAAAACCCCCAGCCTGGGCGTTCCACCCAAAGGGTTTCCATGAGAGACTCGGGGTAATCTCTCCGATAGGTGTACGACGCTCGATGTATCCAAACTTGTTGGGATTGCTTCATGCGCTTCTCCAGTGGGCCGTACGTGTGAAAGCTCGGCGCTCGCTGCGCTTACCGATGAGTATCCGGGCGGGAACGTATCGGCCGTCCCACAGACCCTCACACGTGAAGTCGGCCTTGACACTTACCTGTTCCTTATCTAAGTTAGAAGAACAAACTCGACTCCCACGTTATGGAAGGCTATGACTAACCCTGTCCCCGATACCTTGCCCGATGTAATCGTCACCGCCGTTGGAAGCATGCCTCACAAGGACCCCGACGCTGCGGTGAACTTGGTTCTCGAAACGCTGCTCACGGCCCCTCATATTCCTCAGTTGTCACGCGCTTACCCCAAAGAACAAATGTGGGTGCAGTGCACGGAAAATTTACCGCGATTTCGCGTAGATTTGCAAGACTCCAAGTATCATTTCGACACATCCGGTGATTACACTGCGGAGTTGGAAAGATTTTACTCCCACTACCTGGAAGTCATGGAGGGCGGCCCCGCTGATTACTTCGCCGTCAGCGAAGACTACGGCAAGGGGATTCACACGCTCTTACGGAGGCTCCAAGGTCGCAAAGCGCCCATTATCAAGTTACAGGTGACCGGGCCGTTGAGCTTCGCCTTGACCATCCCGGACGAAGCGGGGAAACCCATCTTTTACCACGACGTGTTTCGCGATGTGGCGGTCAAGGGGATGGCGCTCAAGGCAATATGGCTGATCGATCAGTTCAAGGATCTCGCCGATCACGTTATTTTGTTTTACGATGAACCGTCTCTCAGCGCGTATGGGTCCTCGGCTTTTTTGGGCGTATCCAAGTCGGATGTTGTTGAAACACTCGACGAAGTGTTTTCCGCCGCATCGGACAGGGGCGCGATCATCGGCGTGCATTGTTGCGGAAATACCGATTGGGGATTGATGATGGAGTCTATCGCGGACATTATCAACTTTGATGCGATCAACTACTTGGACACAATGCCCATCTACGCGCGGGAGCTGAACCGCTTCCTCGAACGGGGCGGGATTCCCGCTTGGGGCAGTGTCCCTAATGATGACCTCTTACCGGGATTCACCCCGGAACGAGTGCTCTCAGGAATGCGGTACGGAGTCAAGATCTTGACTGAGGCGGGAGTGGACAAGGACCTCCTCGAGAAAAGAACCATTATCACACCTGCGTGCGGCTGCGCGGGGTTATCCGAACAGGGTTGCCGGGATGCTTACTCGCTCTTGGCCGCCCTTGATTCCATGTCCGCGAAACAGATCTTCGGCTAACGCGCGGGGTTCTTCAGCGACCGGTCACCGAAATTGCGACCACGGAGCCGGTTCTGCGCGGCAATCGCCGGCATTGACGTTCATGAAACGCTTACGGAAAGGAATACGTTATGGGAATTACTCTTGCAGTTGCAGGAAAGGGCGGCGTAGGGAAAACATCCTTCTCGGCATTGGCCATTAAGTCTATCATCGCATCCGGCAAGAAACCGATCTTGGCTATAGACGCCGACTCGAACTCAAACCTCCATGAGGTGCTGGGCGTGCGGGAACCGCACAGTGTGGGGTGCATTCGCGAAGAAACCCGCAAGATCGGCGAAGATGTTCCCGGCGGTATGACCAAGGACCGCTACATGGAATACCAGATTCAGGCCTCTCTTGAAGAGACCAAGCACTTCGACTTCCTTTCTATGGGGCGTCCCGAAGGCCCGGGGTGTTATTGCATGGCGAACAACATTCTCAGGGACGTAATCGCCAAACTCACATCCAACTACGCCTACATCATTATAGATAATGAAGCGGGCATGGAACACCTCTCGCGGCGCACGGAAGAGCAAGTGGATCACCTCTTCATCGTTTCAGACCCCTCACCGCGCAGCTTGAGGACTATCGGCCGCATCGGCGAGCTTATCGAGGAACTGGGCGATCGCGTGGCCCATAAACACCTGATTCTGAGCCGCGTGCAAGGCCCCATTGAAAGCATGTCCGAGACCACGCAAAAGGAAATAGCCAAGCTGCCTTTCAAACCCGAAGCCCTGATCCCCTTCGACGACGAATTGGTGAACCTTGATTTGGCGGGGAAACCCCTCCTGGAAATACCCACTTCAGCGGCCAGTTACCAAACTATCAATAGTATGCTCAAGCGGCTGGGGATCATTTAGGGTGAGACTTGCGTTCAGACGGGCGAACACCCGTTATTCGGCGACTCATCACCAACAAGAGCGCTTCACGTGGAGCGCTCTTTTGCGTTCAACAAACCGGACTCACCGCACTATGAGAAAACTACCGTGTGGGCATAATGCCGATATGCTTTTAAACATGTGAGATTGGCGGAACTTTTGTTGTAAAACAGCTTTTTTCAACTCTTTCTACGAAATTTGTGATTGTAAAATTGTTGAAGAGGGGTTTGGGGCATAAGCGCTAACTTTAAATGGAAATCATTACGGCTTTTGATTACCGGTTTTAATCATTTCAGGTAGTTACAACCCTTAAGTTAGCGCCTATGGGGATTTGGGGAGAAACTTCTTTCAAGAAGGTTCTCCCCAATATTACTTCTTTGATTCGGCATTGGCCTTGCGCGTCTCGTCGTGAAAAGCAGGCAAAACGTCGCCGGACCGCTCCAGTAGGGATTTTCCTTTTTTGGCTTGACAAGGCAACTAAATATTATATCCTGAATTATAAGGCTAAAGCAATCTACGTTTTCAGAAAAAGTAAACAAACTTAGCTGAAAGATTATCTAAGCTCAAGGCGGTTGTCTGCCCAAAAAAGTTCCAGGCCACCGTTCACCGCGATTATTGCCGCCATTCGCCGACGCCTGTCAAAAGAGGTGTCTCAACCCAGGTCACGTTTGCAGATTCCAATGGGGGACGCGTAATCCCAAACGCGGCCGGACGATTCTCTCGCCGCCCGTCTAGGGATACCTTCCAACGCATGATTTATAGCGATACGCTTCCAACGCAGTACTATTGGTGAAGGTCATTTTTGCAAGATTAGGTTTTTTTGAAGTCTATCTGAGAATGTTGAAGATTGGCTGAAAACGGCGTTTTCTCCTTGAGGAAAGCCGGTTGCGGCAATTTTAGAAGGTCTTGGAGAGGGGTTCGGGGAGAAGCCTTCTTCCACGAAGGTTCTCCCCGATATTACTGCTCTGATTGTGCGTTGATATTAGGGCGAGTATGGAAATGACATCAAGGAAGCGCGTTCGGGGTCTTGGGGAGAAAACCTCTTCACAAAGAGGCTTTCCCCAATGTTGGCGTCGTCGTAAACACCAGCGATACCATTTTACTTCGACAAGTCCGCCATGATCTTCTCGATTTCCGCTTGGATGGTGCTCTTGAGCACCTCCATCACACGGGACCGGATTTCTTGGCGCAGGATGTCCACAACTTCGTCTTTACCGGGCAAGAGGCCTTTGGTTCTCTCGTCAAAGAGCCCTCTGGACACGCTCTCCAGCCATGCCCGCTCGGGAAGCGAATTCTTTATGGCATCCGTCAATCCATAGGTAAGGGATTCCTGGAGCACGTCTCTCGGCGGCAGGGCGTCCCTGAAGGTATGGAGTATATGGTCGCTGGTGGGCAGCAGGTTGTCCATGGCCGCACGCAGATCCACCTCAGCCATGACCTCATCCACCTTTACTTGTATCGCCTGATTAAAATCTTGGCGGATTTGAGCGTCCGTGGGCAGGGTCTCTCCCATCAAGGAAGTGAAGCGGCTCAAGAAGTCGTCCGCTACGGGCCAGTCGCTCAGTGAGCTTTCAACGCGCTCCATGACCGTGTCCGTGTCGGGAATCTTGTTCAACGAACGATCTATGCGCTCGAGAACATCCGTTTCCGAAGGGAAAGATGCGAATGCCCGCTCAAAGGTAGCCGTGATGTCCGACTCCGATGGAATGGCCTTCAAGGCGATGCGAATGCGCTCATCCACAACATCTCGTGAGGGGAATGCGTCAAACACCTGGTTCAAGCGCAGTTGAATATACCCCGGCGAGGGAATTCCATGAAGAGCGGCATCCAGCTTCTCCGAGAAAAGCTCAAGCGGCATGGCGCTGCGGATAGCCGCATCCATCTGCTCACGTACGGCGGCTCGGTTCGGCAGGGCCATGATGGCTTCTTCAAATTTGGCCCGAATCTCTTCGGGGTTCGGCAGGCCGCTCAGGGCCGCCTCAAATCGCTCGAAGAGAGCGCTGCTTTGGGGCAGATTATCCAGGGCCTCGCTGAATCTGCGCTCGATGTCCGAGTGTGCGGGTAAACCCGCCAGCGCTGCTTCCACACGGGTCATGACGTCTTCTCTCGTCGGGATTGCGGAAAGCGCGTCGTCAAGCTTGCTTTCCAAGCCGGCAGCCGTGGGGAGCGCATGAACAATGGTGTTGAACCGTTCTTGGATCTCATGCGGCTTGGGATAGTCGCCCAACGCGGCGTCTATGCGGTCGAAGATCGCCCCCGGGTCCGGGAACACGGTAAAGGCCGTGTCCAGTCGATGCTGAATCTGCTCACGATCCGGTATGGCCCCGAGCGCCGCGTCAATTCTCTCAAGGATTTCTTCTCGTGACGGAATATCGACGACAACGGCTTCTATCCTGGCCTGTATGTTGTGGCCCAGCTCCGCTCCGTTCGGCATATCCGACAGAAGCGCCTGAACCTTAGCGTTTAGTTCATTGGGATCAGGGAACGCGCCGATGATGGTGTCGAACCGATCATGGAGTCGGGAGCCGTCGGGAAGCGATGCCAACGCCTTCTCTATTCTCTGCTGGATGTCCGCACCCGAGTGCAAAGATTCCAGAGCGCGGTCCACACGCTGTTCAAAAGCGTCGCGGTCGGGCAGTTCACGTAAGCGCTCGTCGAACCGAACCATTATCTCTTCACCTGAAGGATATGATCCAAGAGACTGGGCCAGTAGCTGCTCGATGCGCTCCTGCGACGGGAGTGTGTTCATCAAGTCTTCCATGCGCCGGTTGACGTCTTCGGCGCTCGGGAAGTTCTCGAATATGCCGTCCAGTCGTGCGTGGATATGACTGCCCGTAGGAAGATCACTGAGGGCTTGGGTCACCTTCTCGGCTACGATGCCCTTGAACAATTCCGGGTCCAGCGACCGTTCGATGCGACTTTCGATGTGCTCTTTATCCGGGAAGGACTCAAAGGCCCGGTCCACTCGATTGGAAATCTCCTCGCCCGAAGGTATACCGGACAGCGCCTTGTCTACGCGCTCCGAAATATCTTCCAACGTGGGGAGATCACTGAGGGCTTGGGTGACCTTCTCGGCTACGACACTCTTGAAGAATTCCGGGTCAAGTGATCGCTCCAGGTGACTTTCGATGTGCTCTTTATCCGGGAAGGATTGAAAGGCCCGGTCCACCCGATTGGAAATCTCCTCACCCGAAGGTATGCCGGACAGCGCCTTGTCTACGCGCTCCGAAATATCTTCTGAGGTGGGCAAGTCGGCTAAAGCCTTGTCCAAGCGAGCGGAAATATCCTCGGACGTAGGAAGCTCCGCCAGAGCGGATTGCAGACGCTGGTCTATGGTTGTGGAGATTGTCTCACCAGTGGGCCAGCCGGTGAACGCGTCATCCACTCGTTTCAAAATGACGTCCGGCGACGGGAAGCCCTGAGAAATCTCGTCCAATCGGCGATCCAGATGCTCGGGTGAGAGGGCGCCGAGTTTTTCGTCGATCTGCTCGCGTGAAGGCAGTGAATTCAGCACGCCCTCGATTCGCTGAAGCATTTGATCCGCCTCGGAAAACTTGCTGAAGGCCGCGTTCAATCGAGTGTCGAAGTCTTCTTTGGTGGGGATGCCGCCCAAGGCGCGATCAATACGCTCGAGTATTGTGTCCTGCTTTGGGATGGCTTCCAACGCGGTTTGGATTCGCTCATCCATGCGCTCCTGGGAGGGTATAGCCTTGAGCGCGTTTTCAACCGCCTCCTGGATGGACTCAGCAGTGGGGAACACAGGTAGAGCCTTCTTCATGACGGCAGTGAGCTTCTCCGGGAGGCCCATTTTGTCTATGCCGGCTTCAAAACGGGTATGGAGGCCCGCATCGTCAAGCCGTTTCTCGAGCGCTTGAGTAATCTTATCGGCAAGCACGTCGCCGGCGGGTAGACGCTCCATAAGCATATTGTCCAGGCGTTCGGCTATCTGATCTGTACCGGGTAGTTTGTCCGCAAGCCGGCTCACCAGGGCATCGAGGATTTCTTCTTTGGTAAATGCAGGATCGTGAGCGTGCGGGCCACTTTGACCCACAGATGGGCCGGAAAGCTCCGCGGCGTGAAAACCGGCCTGCATTGGAGGCGCGACAGACGGCATCTCCTTCTGGATGAACGACTTGAGTTCAGTTAGAAGTTGCGACATATCCAGTCCGCCCATGGCTGCGCCGGCCACTCCAAGGTTTCCTGTTTGCGGCGGCGCCTGAGACGCTCCGCTATTCGGAGGTTGAGCAGCCGTGCTTGCGGCGGGAGCGGGCGTGTGTTCCAGCGGCGGAGCAAAGTTCGTGGCCGCCCCTGCGGGTGGAGCTTGAGGCTGAGTCACGGCGGCAATGTCTTCGGCTATGCCCTCGATGGCCTTAGTGACTTCCGCTCCGGCGTTATCCACTGAAGCCGCGGATTGTTGCGCAGACGCCGCATGGGGAGACACATTGTCTATGGTTATTTCTTCGAAAGCTATGTCTTCCGTAATCTCGATCGCGGGCTCATCCAGCAGGGCTTTATCCACCATTTCGGTGTCGATGGTAATGTCGTTATAGCTGATTTCATCGGTAACTTCGCCGGGTTGAGGCGTCTCATCGAGAGTTATTTCAGCGGTTGTGACGTGTTCAACGGTTTTGTCGTCGGGCAGCTTTTCCGTGGGGAATTCTTCCGTGGGGAGTTCTTCTCCGAACCACTCCTGGGTGGAAACATCATCGGCCGACGCATCGAGGATTACCTCTCCTCCTTCAGTGGAAGCCGCCTCGATGTCTTCATCGAGACTGAGTTCGGATTCGTCGAACATGTCGTCGGTGAGCCGATCTTCTTCGGTGAAGAGAGCCGTCTCGCCGTAATCCTGGTCGTCAATATCGGATTCATCAAGGTCGATGATGGTGGTCGCGCCTGCATGAATGGGTTCAAGCTCATCCATACCGGCGTCGCTGATTTCGGTGTCGTCCTCCAGATCGATAATGGCCACGTCTTCGGTGGCGTCACCGCTGAGAGACTCATCTTCCACCATGACGTCGTTGGACATAACCACATTTGAAGGTTCCTGCACATCAAGGAGTTGTCCAATTTCCGTGTCGTCAACATCAAATTGGCTCACCCGCTCGGTTGAAAAGCCTTCGGGTGGAGAATCCGTATCTAATTCCAGGCCCATGTCGTCGATATCCATATCGACGGTAATGGAATCTTTAGGCGCTGCGGCGTTCGCGGGCACTTCGTCCGTGAGGGAAAAATCCGGCATGTCGTCATCATCGGAGTCTAGTTCTATGTCGAAGGCGCCCTCGGTCTGGGCATCACCGACATCTGATGGAATGTCCGCTACCAGTTCAATGGTAGGCTCGAAATTAGCGGTATCGTCCAGATCGTCGTCCAGGCCCATATCTTCGAGATTCAGCCGAACCGTGTCCTCGTACGTATCTTCACCGGGAATCTCCATGCCGTGGTCCAATTCGGCGACCAACGTGCCGGTGTCGATCTCAACCGTGTCCCCGACGTCCGTGGAGGGTTCATCATCCAGCGCAATATTCGACATTGCCAGCAACTCCTCGGTCATGTCACCCGAGTCGTCGTCGGTGAAGTCTATGGCAATCTCATCATCCGTGGGCTCGTCAAGAGCGCCGCCGCTCAGCAACGAATCAACCGTTTGTTTCACGGTGTCGCCTCTAAGCGGTTTTACCAGGTAACCGTCCGCTCCGGCTCCTCGCGCCTCAGCCGGCGGTGGACCACCCGGGTCACCGGTGACGAGAACCACAGGAATGTCACCGTACTTGGCGGAATTCTTGATCCCTTTGACAACTTGTTGAACCGCGTTCCATCCCGGCGAATCCGCCAAGACGCTGTTGAGTATAATCAGGTCGGGTCTGGCTTGCGTTATTACTTGTTTGAGTTCCGCAGCGCTTGAAATATTCACGATTTCATTGCTTTGCGGCAGAAAGCTCTTGATTGTCGCATGGCTGTTCGGATCTTTATCGGCCACAACTATTCGGTAGGACATGTCTACCTCGCGGTTCTTTCGGATTTGCTGAAAATACAACAAAATTCAACATAAAGTCAAGCTTATTCAAGCAGGAGCCCGCCCTATTCCGTTAATCATGTAATGTTACAAATCTTACCGTCATACGGAATCCGTAATCAAGGAGGTAAAAGAGTCGATTGAATAGGTTATCCTTACGGACATCGTTAATCATTATAGAAGATTTGCCTAGATAAAGCAATAAACTCCTGTGTAGTCTCGGGTCTCGAATGCGCACCATTCGCTTTCATTCGCCTAACGTGACTCGGCTCTAGGAGCAAGACAAACCATGTATGGCCTCGCTACTCCGTTCAGGGGTTGTACGACATATTCAACAGGTCCGACGCTCTTTTCAAGCGGAGCCTATCCTGGTAGGCGTCCGAACAACAGCCGCCGTCGTTCCATGCGGCTTCCGCGCTCCGGGGGACGACAACCACACCTCCCAACGGATCGCTGGGTTAACTTTAGCAAATAACTACAACATGCCGAAAGGTAGGTATTTCTTGACATCAAGCCGGCAATGGCATAAAAACGCTTGCGTATGTATGATTCAGCGGGTTCTCCGCGGCTCTTCGACCACCGAATCGCTGAGGCGGAATCGGCTACTTCTCCGCGCCTCCTCATCGTCCTTCGGTGACGGCGGCAGGTGTCCACAAACCGTTAGTACTTGAATAGAAACAGGAGTTTACCATGCCTGAAGCGCTCGTCGCACAGGTGGCTACCCCCGCAATGATGGAACACAGCGTCTGGGCGATCATCACCGGCGCGGGATATGTCGTAAAAGGGGTGATGCTCCTTTTGCTCATGTTTTCCGTCATCTGTTGGGGAATAATCCTTACGAAAGCCATACAACTTTCACGAGCAAAGAAGCACACGCAGCTCTTCTTCGACGCTTTTCGCGAATCGCGTAAGTTTTCCACGCTCTATTCCGAAGCCAAGCAATTTACGTTTAGTCCGCTCGCACACGTGTTCAAAGCAGGATATGCGGAACTGAACCGAATTTCTCGGTTGCAGCAGGGGTCCTCCACAAGCGTAGATCAAAACGCGGAACCGGAATACGAACGCAGCGGCATGGATAATGTCATCAGATCACTTCAGCAGGCCGTTACCGCAGAGCGGTCACGTCTGGAAAAGGGCGTCAACTTTCTCGCTACCACGGGCTCATCCGCGCCGTTCATCGGTCTGTTCGGCACCGTTTGGGGCATTATGGAGGCGTTTCGGCGAATCGGCGTCATGAAAAGCGCATCCCTCGCCGTTGTCGCGCCCGGTATAGCCGAGGCCCTCATCGCCACCGCCGCAGGTTTGGCGGCCGCTATCCCGGCCGTTATCTCCTACAACTACTTTCTCGGACGCATCAACATGGTTTCCGATGAGATGGATAACTTCTCCTCAGAGCTTATCAACATCATCGAGAGAATTTACTGGAAGAGAAAATAGGCGAGGTGACCCGTGGCTTTCAGCATGAACACAAACAGACGAGCGGCCATGTCGGACATCAACGTCACTCCACTTGTTGACGTCATGTTGGTTTTGCTCATCATCTTTATGGTCACCGCCCCCATGATGCAGGAAGGCGTATCCGTCGAGCTTCCTCAGGCAAAGGGAGCGCCCATCGACAAGCAACAAAAGGTGGAGGACATCATTATCTCCCTTTCAGGCAAGGGAGACATTTTCATCAACGACAAAGCCGTTCCTGAAGATCAACTCACCGATACCGTGCTCGCCGCCGTAAAGGATTCACCCCAACGAGAGGTTTACTTGCGTGCGGACAAATCCGTACCTTATGGAGCGGTGGTGCGTGTCATGGGCGCTCTCAAGAGCGCAGGTATCGCCAGTCTGGGGATGATAACATCTCCTACGGAAGAAAAGGGCAAATGACGGAATGATCCGCGTAAGGACCGCAAAGGCCGCGGCTTGGCCCATGTTGCTGATCTCAACGGCGTTGCACGTTGCGCTTATCGTAGCGTTTACCGTCGCGCTAGGGAACAGCTACGTGCGGGTGAACCCTACCGAAAGGACGGTAACAAAGGTCACCCTAGTTGACCCAGCCCCCGCGGCGCCGTCACTTGAGACTGCTCAGACCGATCACGCCACCGGACGGCAGCCCGAGGTCGAAACCTTGCTCGAAGCGGCTCCCGTCAATCCGAAAGAGGCGAAAACGTCCAGGAACACCATAGAGGCAAAGAAATTCCATGTCACGGATTCCATAAAGCCGACGAAGAAAAAACGAACAGCCAAGAGCATGGAAACGCCGAAACCAAAGGAAACAGCCAAAAAACCCAAAGAATCCGAAAAGAAGAAGGAAGATCCCTCTGCGTTTTTAGAAAAACGGCTGGCGGGGCTGCGTGAAAGCGTGGAAAAACGAAAAGCTGAATCCCCCAAAAACCAAGCGGCGAATTCATCCGGTTCCGGCGCAGGCCGCGGAGCCGCTGATCGTGAACTCAACCGATGGTTCAAAGAAGTGAAGGATCGTATCAACGCCCATTGGTCAATTATGGGTGAATCCGGTGATTCTATCTTTACGCTCATCAGTATTCAGCTCACCGACTCCGGCGCCCTCACAAAGGCGGTGGTGGACGCGCCGTCCGGTGACAAAAGCTTCGATCTTTCGGCCATGCGCGCCGTTATGCAGGCGTCCCCTTTTCCGCCGATGCCCGTTGAGGTCAAAGACCGAGTCCAAAAATCGGGTGGTCTTGCGCTGCGGTTCACCCCCAAAGGGCTTCAGTGATTGCACGGCGCCGGCTGCACGCATCGCGAGTTCTCCCATGACACACATATATCTCTACCTTGCAATTGCGCTTGTCATATTCTCACCGCTCCTGTGTTCGGCCGAGAAAGAGAAGCTCATCATAGACGTAGACCAACCGAGTCAGATGAAGATGCCCATCGTCATCCCCGATTTCCCCTCCGACCCTGGAGGCGTCATCAATGGGAAAGACATGGCTGCGGTGATACGTAACAACCTGAACGCCACAGGACTCTTCGAGATAGTGGAACCACCGCAGGGAATGGAGTTCCTTGATCCCACATCCGAAGCGTGGAAGGCCGGCGGCGCACAAGCCCTCGTCACGGGCAAATACACTATCAACGGCTCGGAAATCTCCATGGATCTGCGGCTCTACGACTTGGCCCTCAAAAAAATGGAGCTGGGCAAGCGCTACTCGGGCGAGGCGCAGTCCTATCGCAAGATTCTCCACGTGTTCTCGGATCGTATCCTGGAAAGACTCACCGGGGCTTTAGGATGCTTCTCATCGAAGATAGCCTTTGTGGGCGCCGGCCGTTCCCGTGAGCTTTTCATGATGGATTATGATGGATTTAACCTGGCTCAGCTTACGCAAAATAAGTCTATCAACATGTCGCCCGATTGGGCGCCGAATAACTCAGGGCTGATCTTTACCTCGTACCTGCGGAGAAACCCGGATCTATGGCGCCTGGATTTAGATACGCTCAAGCAACTGCCGATCTCCTCGAGACCTGGTATTAACGCCTCTGCGAGATATTCTCCCGATGGTTCACGTATTGCGTTATCGCTAAGTATTAATTCAGTGCCTAATATATTCATCATAAGTCCCGAGGGTTCCATCATAAAACAGTTGACTAGCGGTAGAGGAAATGATATTTCACCTGCGTGGTCGCCGGACGGCGCCCAATTAGCCTACGTTTCGGACCAAACCGGATCGCCTCAGATTTACACCCGACCCACAGCCGGTGGACCCGGTGTGCGGGTATCTCTGCAAGGGTCCTACAACACGGACCCGGACTGGTCACCCAAGGGCGATTTGATTGCATACACGACTCGAGTAAACGGGCGCTTTCAAGTATGCACGGTCAAAACGGACGGCTCGGACTACCGGACGCTCACGAGTGTCGGCTCCAATGAAGACCCTGCCTGGTCGCCGGACGGACGCATGATTGCATTCGTCTCGACCAGAAACGGCGCCAAGCACATATACGTCATGGACGCAAAAGGACTTGTCCAAACGCAGGTGTCCAGGATACCGGGCAAGTCGCCCACATGGTCCAGGAACTTTAACTAGATGCTAGGAGTACACATAATGGCCGCTCGACTCTTTATGGTAATGCTCACACTGGCGGCTCTAATAGGCGCTTTCGGTTGTTCGCGGCCCATCGTTAAACCCCAAGGTCCGGGCGCGGACGGAGGCGGAGTCGGCGGTTTTCCACACCCCGGCATGGCCACGGGGGGAAACATCAGCGAGCAGGATGCCGAAGTCCTGCAAGCCCAGCTGAAAACGGTCTACTTTGATTTTGATAATTACTCCCTGAGCCCTGAAGCGCAATCGGCTCTCCAATACAACGCCGAGATTTTGAGACGAACCCCCAATACGATGTTGATCGTTGAAGGTCACTGCGACGAGCGAGGCACAGCCGAGTACAACTTGGCCTTGGGTGACAGAAGGGCGCGGGCCGCTGCGGACTTTCTCATCAGCATGGGGCTTCCACCGTCGCAATTCTCCATTGTTTCCTATGGGTGCGAGCTGCCGGTGGATCCGGGGCATAATGAAGCCGCTTGGGCGAAAAACCGACGAGTTTACTTCCGGGTAAACCGCTGAGCGGGATCGAGACGGCTCCGGACCGGATTAGGCTCGGAGTGGAGACTCATCCGCCGCGTAAACCTCCCCTACGCGATTGCCGGCGGTTGAACGTTTCTTGTGAACGTTACCGCCGCTCAGCCTAAGCCGATATGACTCGCAGATCCTGCGGCTGTGTCCGAAAACGGCAGGAAAGGGACCCTGGAATGAGCTTTCTTCATCACTTTCACTCGCTATACACGAGACTACGGGTCTCCGGCGTAATTCTCCCGGTGAGCCTAGCAGCGCTCTTGTGCGGCGGCTGTTTGAGCCGTCAAGTGGGGCCGTCATTGCCGTATATCAAGCCCGCGGTATCCACTCAGATGCCTGACCCGTCGTCGGTCCACATTGCGGCGCGTATCGAGGACATGGAGGCGGAATTACAGCGCTTACGCGCCAGGATTGAGCAGCTGCAGATGAGCGGCGGGGACAACAAGGCTGTAAGGGATCTTCAGGAGCGGGTCGGCGTCATCGAGCAGCGTTTGAACATCCGGAATGCCCCAGGGGCGTCGCAACCCCAGGCGCAGCTCCCCATGACCAATCAGAGCCCCATGATGACTCAATCGCCGACCGGCGACAGGGCTCCCGGTGTGGACGAGCAGGCCTCCCCCATGACGCCGTACAGCGCTCCACGAGTGGACAGGCCTCGGCCCACCAGCCCGGAACACGCAGCCGGCGCGGTTGAAATTCAGAATGCGCCGGTGAGCCCGGACGAAAAGCTCTATCGCGACGCCTACATGGCGTACAAAGCGGGTCAAATGGACCAAGCCGCGGCATTGTTCGATGAGCTAACCGCTACTTACCCAAAAAGCCGTTTGGTGGCGGACGCGATTTACTGGGTCGGAGAAGCGCGTCTCGCGCAGGGCCGGTTCGATGAGGCGGTGCTGCAATTTGATCGAGTGCTGAAGGAGTTCCCAGGATCGAAAAAGGAACTCAACGCCTTGCTGAAACAGGCAGAAGCCTTCGACAGGATGGGCGACGCAAAATCCTCCAGGATCATCTATCAGAAGATTACCTCGGATCACCCACACACAGCCCAGGGTCGGATTGCCGCGGCCAAGCTCAAGGAACGACCCCGTAGCACTGATTAGCAAGCACGAGCGAAGATCGGCGATATCCCTTAGCGGTGAAGGCTGATGCCAATGCGCAATCAAAGAAGTAATACCGGGGAGAACCTTCTTGGAAGAAGGCTTCTGTCTGAACCCTCTCTAAAAATTTCTAAAATGACGAAACCGGCTTTTCACAAAGAGAATATTTCGCTTTCGGCGCATCTAAAACATTCTCAGATAGGCGTTAAGAAAACCTAATTTTACGAATATGACCTTCACAAATATTACTCCGTAGGAAGCGTATCGGTATGAGTCCATCCCTCGCAAGCGTTAACGTGAACATAGCTTACATGTTCCCCGGAAGTTGGTAGTAACCGGGGCGCCAATGTCGGCCCATTGCAGAGTGTGCGGCTTACGCACACCAGAGCGCTCAACCTACTCGCGGTCCCTCTGTCATGAAGGCGCCGGCTTGCGTTTAGCTACCGTCACGCAATTGCCGCCGGACGCTTTTCCCCGGTAAAGCGCTTGATCCGCAGCTTGGATAACGTCCTCTTTCTTTAAACCGGCCGACCACTCAGCTAGACCTATGGTGCAGGTCACTTGAAACACCTGCTTGCGACCGTTCCGGAAAATGCGATCCTCAAACGCCTTTCGGACACGCTCCATGCACTCTCCGGCGCCTTTAGCACTGGTATGTGGAAACGCGATGATGAATTCGTCGCCACCGTAGCGTCCCGCAAAGTCACTGTCCCTGAGTTCCTGTTCCACGACTTCGCTGAATGCCAGGAGCGCCTGATCACCGGCGGGATGACCATGTTGATCGTTGACGAGCTTGAATTTATCTATGTCACAGATTGCCACGGCCAAGTCCGTGAGGTATCTCGCGGCGCTGCGGAATTCCGTCGACAGAATGTGGAGGAATTCGTTGCGGTTCAGAAGCCCCGTTAGAGCATCGCGCGTTGCGCTGTAATGAAGAGCTTGCTCGAGCTTTTTCCTCGCAGTTATGTCTCTTGCCACTTGCACGCAGCCGATGATCCGACCTGCGTCATCAAGGAGAGGAGTGGCGGAAACGAGAAAGACTCCTCCCAATCGCTCTTCTTCCATTTCCATGACGCATTCTTTGCCCTCGCGCAGCATACGCAGGTGTGGACATGACTTAAACGGCCGCCCGGATTCATGGAAGATCTCATGGCAGGACTTGCCGACCAACTCGTCGGGGGCGAGATTCACCCGAGCCGCCATGGCCTTGTTGACACGCACAATCTTGTTATGAACGTCAATGATGGCAATGAGGTCCGGCACCGTATTGAACGTGCGTTCCCATTCCATGCGGGCTATTATCTCGGCGCGTTGCGCCTTCTTTCGATCTGAAATGTCGAGGCCGCTCACAACCGTATGCTTGGCGACGCCGTCTTCTTTAGGAACAATCATACGCACCAGGAGATCGATTCTTTGGCCTTGCGCATTGACCGTGGTGACTTCGCCCTCCAGGGTTTTCTTGCCGTCCATATACTGGGAGAATATATCATGAAGAGAAGCTAAGAATTCCGGTACGATCCATTTATCCACTGCCCCCAAAGCTTGCGCTTTGCAGCTGACCCCGTGCATGCGAATGGCGGCTTCATTGCAATCCACCACGGAAACAAGATTCAGCACTCCCATGAGTGTGTCGGATTGGGCGCCGAATAAAGCGCCGTAATCGGTCACCCCGGCTTGGCTCAACGCTTTGAGGGCTTCCACCGCCTGGGTAATATCCAGCTCCCACAGTGGCGAAGGTGTGTTTTCAAACAAGGACTTCCTTTTCTGCTCGATTTGCTCGCGCAGATCAACTTCCTGGCGCAGCCGCTTATTTGCCGCAGTAAGGTCAGCGGTTCGCTCCTGAATGCGGGTTTCAAGGTCGGAGTATGCCTTGTGCAGCTCCTCTTGATGCTGTTTGGCTAGGAGAATTTGACGTTTTTCGACGGAAATATCCTCCACCAGGGCAAGCATGGCTCTTCCGCCACCCCATTTCACGCTATGGAACCTGATACGTCCCCACATCTGGTTTGTCTCATCACCCAGAACAACCTCACAATGATGAGATTTTCGTTTCGTCTCCACGCGTTTCAGCGTCGCCGTTGCAGTTCGCGCATGATCGGCATACGGAAACAAAGTTTCGAATGGTTTGCTAATCAAGTCGTTATAGCGCTGCGTAATTATCCCGCAGTATTCGTTGACGAAGACGATGGAATGGGCCGCATCAATGAGTAGAACCGGCAGAGGTAAAGTATCCAGTAGTTTGCCGAAGGACGTGATCCGGATTTCCTGCGAATCAAAGACTTCGGCCGTAACCCCCTGAGGAAAGAGATTGTCGATCACTATGGTATCGGTGAATTTCGAGGACTGTTCCGCCGGTGGTGGCCCGTCCTTTGAAGATGGCGTCGAAGACATGGCTGCCGCCCTGTTGCTCATTGATCCCCCCCTTGTTTGAAAGCATACGGCGCCGCATCTCTCCTCTATAGGATTAAGATGCTCTTACGTCGAGTGAATAGGCGTACATCTTATTATTTAATGATAACACGCCGACATGCCATTTGCACGCGCTCACCACAAAATTCGACGTTCAAGAGCGGAAAAAATCAACTTTAACTTTCTGCGAAGATGACCTGAAGGCCGCCGTAAGGGCGCTCACCCTCCACCGCCAGTCAAAACGCGGGTCCGGGCGCCGGAACCGTTCGGCGGATTCGAGACTGACTGCTTAGCACAGTCACCGCTCCCTTTAAAGCGCGGACGAGTCTCCTTCGAGTTTTCAGTAGCCGCGCCGCGTACCACTACGTATGACCCCGTTGGCGCCGATAATCGCTACAAGAGCGGCGAAACTTGTTGACCGCATCAGAGGCAAGACATACAATCTCCTGAAATCACACGCTGAACAGAATCGGCAATGCGCCTGGATAGCGCTCGAAACTCAGCGCGGCCATAGCGAGTTGGTTATGAGACCCCCGGCGCCTCAAGCCCCTCGGGATCATGAGTACATTTACCCTGAGCAAGGAATTCATGACGAGATTAAAACTCAACGTGCAGGAAACCCTTAGGGACATTCGAGCAGGATTGGACGACGCCGCTCTGATGGAAAAGTACTCCTTGTCCGCGAAGGGGCTGCTGTATCTTTTCACGAAGCTGGTGGAGGCCGGATTCATAACGCAACTGGAACTCGATTCACGTATTTCCGCATTCGAACGCACAGTCGAGCTGAGCCTTGGCCTTCCCGAACTGACTCCACCACTACCTCGGCGTTCGGCCCGAGCGGTCCGGGCGCCCATCGCATCACCGGTGAAAGCGCCTGCAATTCCGCCTCCGGACGACCCTGTTCTTGTAGCGTCAAGACAAGGTGTCTTGAAAGAAGTACAACGGCACATCAAAGAAGGCGCCTCAGCGAACGCCCGTGGGAGATGGGGCATGACGCCTTTGATTTGGGCGGCCAGTAAGGGCCATTTTGAGATCTCCCGGTACTTGCTTGCCAAAGGCGCGGATGTAAACCTGCCCAGCAACAATAACAGCACGGCCCTGATGTGGGCGGGGTTCGCTGGCCACGAAAAGGTGGTTCGCCTGCTCTCAGATTACGGCGCTGATGTAGACGCTCGATCCGTGCAAGGGAAAACCGCGCTCATAGCGGCCGCCCACAACGGACACTACGGCGTGGTAAAATTTCTCCTCACCAAGGGAGCCAATCTTATAGCCAAGGATATAGCCTACAAAACAGCGTTGGACTACGCTAAGGCGAATAATCATCCCGAGATCGTCAACCTAATCGTGAAGCATTATAAGTCCCACAGATAGACTCTTTCATGAAAGCCCACGCGGTCAACCGTACACAAGAAGCCGGAAGCGCGCCCTAGGACTCGCCCTAATCAAGCCCGAATCCTTTCCACTACCGGTCGCATCTTCATTAGTATTACTACCGTAAGGAGAAACACCATGGATGATGATGTAAGAAGCAACAATCCCGGTGGCGTACTCTCGGATGTGGAAGAACACCCCTCGGGTCAGGTCTGCGACGGCATTGACGATCCGCTTCGCCGAGGCCTGTGTAAGGTCTGCGGTAATCCCGTGCTTGGGATTGCCCCGTTCTGCCAAGATCACGAACCCCCTGTGCCTTAATTAATACACAGCCTACTCCGGAATGCGGGGAAACTAATGTGCGTACCCGAATTCCTGATACTTTCCCGTCATAAACTTGCTTACAATGTGCTCAGGATTACTCGAAATACTATGAGCGGTATCCTGAGCCACTATCGTCCCCTCATGAATCATAATGACATCATCCGTGAATGGGAGAATGCGTTGAATGTCGTGAGTAACCATGACGTACGTCACGGGTCTCGCGTTACATGTGTTCATGATGAGATCATAGATTTGGCCTGCAGACACGGGATCCAAGCCGGTGGTGGGCTCGTCGAAGAACACGATTTCCGGGTCCAGCGCCAGGGCTCGAGCCAGACCGACTCTCTTTCTCATACCCCCCGACAATTCTGAGATCATCTTGGGGCTTTGGCCTTCGAGACCCACATCCGCAAGCTTTGCCTCAACAAGATCGTGAATCTCTCGTTCCTTCAACCGGAGGTGTTCTCGCATGGGAAATGCGATGTTTTCACCCACGGTAAGATAGTCGAAAAGCGCCGAATCCTGAAACAGCACTCCGAAGTTCCTACGAACTCTGTTGAGATTCTTCCGTGACATCGTCACAAGATCTTCACCGTTGACTAAAACGGCCCCGGAATCCGGCTTTTCCAGACCAATGATGATACGCATGAGAACGCTCTTGCCTTGACCCGATCCGCCGACTATCGCCGCAATATGGGACTTCTTAATGCTGAACGTTACATCATGGAGGATCCGTTGACCACCGTAGGATTTGGCTACATTCACCACCTGAATGATTTCCGGGCTTGTGTTTGACTCATCTGGAGCAATGCGGCAGGTCATTGTGCGTCCTGTACGGCAATGAATGATGCGTCACAACTCATGGGAGACGGCGACCTCATTTGATGCACCTCCATGAAGACCACACTTAATACGAACGAGCGTGGTGAAAAAATGCCCTCGCGGGTGATTGCGAAATTAACATTCGACTTAAGCACGATTAATGAGCGCCTCATGAAAGATGGAAAAGGTAACCAGCTTTCTCATTCATACCTCAGGGCTTCGATGGGATGCAAACGTGAAGCTTTGAAAGCGGGATAAAATCCGAAGAACACCCCCACCGCAGCCGAAAACACAATCGAAACTACCACCGACCAAGGACTTATAAGGGCCGGCCAACCGCTCGTTTGAGCAAAAATATACGCCCCCATAATTCCCAATCCCAGCCCTATGAATCCGCCGATCATAGAGAGCGCCACCGCCTCGATTAGGAATTGGGACAATATATCTCCGGACCGTGCGCCCACGGCCATGCGTATACCGATCTCTCTCGTGCGCTCCGTGACGGAAACCAGCATGATGTTCATAATGCCGATTCCGCCCACCAGCAATGATATGGCTGCAATAGCTCCCATGAGGGTCGTCATGATGTTCAGCGTTTTCTGCGCCGTATTCAGTATCTCCGTGAGATTGCGCACCGTGTAGTCTTTCTCCTGGCCACGGCCTATGTGATGGCGTTTATAGAGGATTTCGTCGATCTGTTTTTCCGCGGCGGTCATCAACGGAATTTCCTTCGCTTGTACCAGAATGGCGCTGACTTCGTCGGGGAACGGGGTTCCAAAGAGACGATACTGAGCGGTCTTAAGCGGCACATACGCCGAGTCGTCCTGGTCTTCCCCGCGTGGAGATTGCCCCTTCTTGTGGAGGACGCCGATCACCACGAAGGGCACACTCTTGATACGCACAACCTTTCCTAGCGGGTATTCATTACCGAGGAGGTTTTCCACCACGGTTTTGCCGAGTATGACGACCTTTGCCGCGCGGTTTTCTTCCTCGGGTGTGAACAACCGCCCGGATGCCAATTTCCACTCTCGCACCGGGAAATAATCCCGAGTTGTGCCGGTTATCCTCGTGCGCCAATTTCTGTTGCCGTAGACCACCTGGTTCACTTCACCCCAAACAGGAGCCACAAAGCGAACCGCCGGAGCCTCCTTCAGGATAGCCTCAGCATCCGTAGACTTGAGGGTATGCACGGAGCCGGACCCCAGCCGAGCCCCACCCGATGTGGACGCCCCAGGGACCACCAATATGAGATTGCTGCCTATGCTGCGGATCTGTTCGCCGATCATCTCGCGAGCGCCTGCACCTACGGCCACCATCACAATGACGGCGCCCACGCCGATCACAATCCCGAGCATGGTCAGGAGCGACCGAAGCACGTTTACCCGTAAAGCGTCAACCGCGATTCGTATTCCGTCAAGGGGATTTGTCATCTAGCCTCTGTATGATCTCGCTTCAGGGCGAGTAGGCCCAATAAAAGAGGAAAAACCACCCGCAAGAAGCGGCTTTAACGCGGCCTCCGGCATATCAAATGTCCTTGCTGGGGACCGGCATGGCGGAGACCCCACGGTGTAGCAGCTCTATTCGAACCGCATTGCCGTGACCGAGTCCAACCTACTCGCTCGGACCGAAGGATACAGGCCCGACAGCACACCGAGCGCCAAGGTAAAAAGAAGGCCCCCTGCCACGCTCATGAGGACCATCCTAGTAGATACGTCCACACCTAGAGGCCCTTTGAGCGCTTCTACGGTCACAAAGCCCAGCAGCGCTCCCAGGAAGCCCGCGAACACACTAATCAGCACGGCCTCCAGGAGAAACTGAAGGAGGATTATGCCCTGCCGCGCCCCTAACGCCTTTCGCAGACCTATTTCCCGTGTGCGGTCCTGCACTGCGGCCAGCATAACGCTGGTGATGCCGAGTCCGCCCAAAAGCAGCGTCACTCCTAATGCGGCGTATACAAACAGCTTTACGAGATAAACCGTGGACCGCACCTTGTTCACTCTCTGGGGATAATGAAGCACTCGTATGCCTTCCTCATATCCGGGGTGAGCCTTATTGAGGATCTCCAGGACCTCATTGCGCGCCTTTTCCACGGCGTTCCAGTTGTCCACCCGCATCCAGATCACCTGGATGTGGTACAGGCCACGAAAAAGCTTCTGCGCCGTGCTCAGCGGAATGAAGATGGACCGCTCTATGTCTGAGTGTTGAATGCCTCCCAGGGTTCCAATCACTTCGAAATGCAAATTTGTGACGCTCAGTTGCTGCCCGATCGGGTCAGCATCGCCGAACAGGTATTTCACCACCTCTTTACCGAGCACGCATACGTTCTTGCGTCCCACTACATCCGATGGGCCGATTAGTCTTCCCTTGAGCAAGGTCGGCGTTTGCGTGAGCCAATATTCCTGATCCACACCGGCTAAGCCTGGGCTCCATTCCGTGCGGCGAAAGATGCTGTCCACTTGCGGCAGCGAAACCACGGGCGCTACCGCGGTAAGATAGGGTAACTCCCGTAATTTACGCACATCTCGCATGTAGAACTGACCGGGATGAAGATTGTCTTCGTTTATTTCCCAATAAGCCTTCATAACGGTGGCCTCGCCGAGCAGTTCCAGGTGCTCGCCCATCTTCTTTTCCACTGAATCACCCATGGTCTGGATAATTATCAGACCTGCGGTGCCCATGGCTATACCGATCATGACGGCTTTATATCGACGTCTATTGCGCAGCGCCAAGCGCCAGCACATGATGAGAAGGTCATTGATCTTCAAAATTCGGCTCCGTTGATGCAGCCTGTAGTCTTTGGTACAAATGCATGATCAAAGAAGTAATATCGGGAAAACCTTCTTGAAAGAAGTTTCTCCTCAAACCCCTCTCCAAGAATTTTAAAAATAGCCGCAAGTGCCCCTTTTCGAGGAAAAAAACCACTTGTGATTTGTTGAAACATTCTTTCATAGTAGTTAGGGAAACCTGCTCTTATAAAAATGTACTTCACCTATATTCCTCGTTTGGAAGCACATTGGTATTAGAAGCGTTTTCGAGGGTAAAATGTAATAATGAGGCGACGTTGGAGACGAACCATGACAAGAGATGAGATTCTTGCCGTATTACAAAGGTTTAAACAAGACTATGCTGAAACATACGGCATTCTTGAAATAGGGATATTTGGGTGAAGACGCAAACTCCTAATCCCTTTCTCTTGGTACACATCAAGGACGCTTTGGAAGACCTCATTCGTAAATGAGTGGACATCGTGCGTATCTATGAGAAAATGAACCTCTTCCTGCGAGAACGGATCGAAAAAAGAGGGGCGCTATGTATGATCGGGATCTTGTACGATCCATACTGATGCAAATTGACGGCGCTATTCAAAAGATCACCACCCGCGCCGGCCGCTTCGAAACCGCCGAAGCCTTCACTAAGTCGTCAGGGGGTGTCGAGACGCTCGACAGCATTTGCATGCTTTTCATCGCAATTGGTGAGGCTTTCAGAAATATTGACAAAATTACCAAAGGCGACCTTGTTTCCCGCTATCCGGAAATTGATTGGCGAGGCATTATAGGTTTCAGAGACATCATCGCTCATTATTAGGTTCATACTGATCCTGAACAAGTTTTGCGGCTTTGCGTCAACGAATTGTCCGCTTTAGCGGAGACAGTCCGACGCATTATCAAGGCCTTGGCTGAAGCTGAAACACCCCAGTAGGGTTTCTCGTCTTTCTATGTTTTACTCTTGGTTCGATGCGTTTTCGTACTACTTCACCACATTTGAGCCGACTCAAGTCCGGTGAACCATTCTAATTCTCAAAGTGGAGGCAAGTAATGAAGTCGGTTGCGGTCAGTATCTTTGCGGCTATTCTCTTGATGTGCGGTTCACCGTCCTTTTCTGCAGAACCATCCGAGCTTCCGTGCGCCAACTGTCGGCTGTCTCCCGCGATTCGGACGTTTCTCTATGTGTATTCGTTTTCTCCCACTAATCTTGATTTACTCTCAGACAAGACAGTGAATTTCTTCCGAGAAACCGCTGAACTTGCTGCAAGATACTCTCCGCAGACCATCCAGATGGAGCCCCGCAAGACCCACGTTAAAGGAGGTGATCGTGATGTGCCCGTTTTTGTATTCGTTCCCGAGGTAAAGGACAAGAAATCCGAGGCGAAGTTGCCGGTAATCCTCTACATTCACGGCGGCGGATGGACTCTCGGCAGCACCGCCTTTTACGAGAGCGTCATTCGCAAGTTGGCCGCGGCCACGCCTGCCGTTGTCGTGTCGCCCGATTATGCGCTCGCCCCGGAACATCCGTTTCCACAGGCGGTCGATGATTGCTATGCGGCGCTCAAATGGACTGCTCAGCACGCCCAAGATTATGGCGCCGACCCATCGAAACTTATCGTCGCAGGCGATAGCGCTGGAGGAAACCTTGCCGCCGTCATGGCCCTGAAAAGCAAGGAAGAAAACGGACCCAAAATAGCATTTCAAGCGTTGTTCTATCCCTCGGTAGATATTTCGTCCACAGCGTCCGATTCGGCGAAATGCTTCTCAAAGGGGTATTTTCTCACAGCCGACGCAATGGTCACCTTCAGATCATTTTACCTGCCGGATCCGAAAGACTGGGACAATCCGTACGCCTCGCCGCTCAAGGCAAAGGATGTAACCGGCCTACCACCTGCTCTCATTACTACCGCCGGATGTGATCCACTCTTGAGCGACGGTGAGGCCTATGCGAAAAAACTCCGCGACGCAGGCGTGGCAGTGACATATCATCTTGAGCCGAATATCTTTCATGGATACTTGGGATTTCTCAACAAAGACCTGATTATTTCGCCGCGTGCAGAAAAGACCCTCGATTATGCGGCCTCGGTTATTCGTGATAATGTAAAATAGGCGGCGAATTGTCATGATTTATTTGTATCCACTGATTACACAGATTAACGCAGATAAGAATATGACATCCATTGATGCGTATTTCCGAATCTTTCATCTGTGAGCGTCTGCGCCATCTGCGGATTAACGCAGATAGGAATAAGACGGTTAGAACCGACGGGTATTGTGCTTCTCCAACAGTCCCATGGGGCGCGTACGCGCTCGTACAAATACCATCACTGTCGAGAGCCTCAAATCGTCATAGATGGAGCATCTCAGCGATGGAAAATGGTCGTTTTTCGGCTGAAAACAGCCTCTCCGCAACCCCTCTATAGCGCTCTAACATAGACTGGAAGGGATTTTACTTTTTTCACTTGACAAGGGTATATAACTTTTGTATATTTTTAAGTATAGGCTAACCAATCTTGTCTAAATCAATCTACCGCTGGAAACTTCACCGGATCATCCGCTGAACCATTAGGGCTCTCATCAGGAGAGTGGTCCGAGCGAGAGGTATCTCTAATCAAGTAATTATACCGGTTCGCTTCAAGGGGGTCAGATTGATGACGGTCGTTCTTGTAAAGCAGGTTCAAGGCGCAGCCCCTACGTAGAGCTAAAATCATCAACAGAACGCTCACGTTGCAGCGAAGTATCCCCATTGCCAACCGCTTCCCCACGTCTGAAGCAAGAGAATAGGCAAGCTCTCTCTTAGCACCGAGACGGCTTGATACCGATGTGCCGGCATGTAAGTAAATATAAGCGGAGCTTTTGTTGCAAAGCAGGTTTCTCCAACCTCTTTCTAAGCAATTTGTGATATCGTCGAAAGCGGCATTTTCTCCTTGAGAAAAGCCGGTTTCGGCCATTTAAAAGTTCTTGGAGTGGGGTTTGGGGCATACGCGCTAACTTTGATTTATCTCCTCCACCAAGTGGTCAAACAGGTCCATCATCTGAAGACTCCGTTTTCTGGGACTTTCTTGAAGAGTTGAGCGCCAATGCGTCCAATTCTTAAGTCGAACCCATA
>JBBRBO010000043.1:0-27472 GCA_038205805.1 Desulfomonilales bacterium | reverse complement strand
TTTTAAATGGCCGAAACCGGCTTTTCTCAAGGAGAAAAGGCCGCTTTCGGCATATTAAACGTTCTCAGATAGACGTCGAAAAAACCTACCTTCCCAAAAAGAGTCTTCACCAATGTTACTCGTTGGAAAGCACTTTGGTATTAAACATCGCTAACTTCCTCATGTAAAATCCTTTGTTGAAAAATAGCCCTTTCATATTCATGGGTTGTTTGCCGTTCTCCTTCGAGTTATCTTATTTTTGTTGACAAGTGTGGTCTTTCATTCCATGCTGCGAAATCATGTCATACTATATGTAGTCTTCGCCAAGCTTGAGGCGGCTCTGCGCTCAATTGCAAAGCAGAGGGGGGTTCATCTCCCCATGAACCATTGCATAGTGATCCTCAATAGTCGGCCATTCGTGGTCCACGGTTATCTTTTGGAAACGGGAGGCGCAGCATGAGTCCTCGCATCGGGAGAAGCCTTTGCCTTACATGTTTAGCGGTTCTTACGGGCGTTTTTGGGATCGTGGTGAATACCGCCGCTGAGAAACCCGCGCTAGATCCCGCGTTCAGTACTCGTTCATACGCTATAAACGTGAGCCGACATTCAGCCAAGTTGTACAACGAGGGCACAGATCGCCTAAAGTCCGGGAAGTACAAGGAAGCGATACCCTATCTCGTCGACGCAGTAAAGGAATCTCCGGGCAATGTGGATGCGCTGGATCACCTCGGGATCTGCCTTCGCCGGATAGGACAATATGCCGACGCAGTAAAGGTATATGACCTCAGCATACGCACGAATCCGAAAAACCCTATACCTTATGGGAATCTTGGGCTCATTTACTTGACTCACCTGAAAGATTACCAGAGGGCCGCCCTTTTGTACGGAAAGGTAATCGAGATCGACCCGAAAAATCCTGAGGGTTGGTACGGCGCAGGTGAAGTCGATTTCAATAAGCAGGAATACGGGACGGCGATAGATTACTACCTCAAGGCCGCAGAGCTATATCGCCTCATGAAGTCACCCGTAATCCGAGACGCCTACTTTAAGTTAGGTGTTTGCTATGTGCAGAAGCTACCCGCTGATGACCACAGCGCAGCTCTTTATTTTCTTCGTGCAAAACAAGCAGGGCTTGAGCTTCCGGAGAAAGTGGAATCATTTACTCGTAAAATCTTACAGAGCCGCTAAACTACCGCTTTGATTTTCAACCCATCAACCAAGGCCATGCGGTCTCTTCGACGTTAAGCGAATGAACCCTTTCCGCAATCAAGAACAAGTGGGAAAACTTTTTCTGCCGCCAAACCAAGCGGGACGTGATCCGCTTGAGGAAGTGGGGCTATTCACAAAGTAGGTCTTTCAGAGCCGCATTACATCCACCGACCAGGCGGCATAATGATGCGCCTTTGTTACGTAATCTCTACCCAACTACTTCCGCCGTCTGTTCAACGATCAATCTGGTGAGTAAGATAGAGTGAGTAAGGTAAGAAAGGAATCTTTTCTATATAAGTAGGTTCTCTCCTAATCTTATTTTATCATCTCGAATTGATATCGGAGGCAAATGAGACGAATCTCCCCTCGGCGTTCATCGGGCACGAACCTTCTCAAGCTCGGTGACCCATTACAATGAACTGCACAGCGAAGTCTTTATGAGACGCAACAGGACGCAATTCGGGATAAGCGAAACCGCACCGGTGAAACAGGATCAACAACACCCAACGGAAAAGGAGCAGAGCCATGAAAATTAGATATATTACGACCGCAATACTGAGCCTCGTTCTTGTGGTCGCAGGGCCGGCCGGCGTGACCTGGGCGGATACCGGCATCAGTCCGAAAGAGGCGAAGCAGATAGCCATTGACGCCTTTGTTTACGGCTACTCGCTGATTACCACCGAAGTGACGCGAGTGCAGATGTCCAATGTTGATAAGGTCGCAGGTTTGCATGCTCCCATGGGGCAGTTCATTAATATAAAGAAATACCCGCCCGCCGACTTTCGCGGGGTCTCCGCCCCCAACGCCGATACTCTGTATTCGCTGGCTTGGGTGGATCTCACGGGCGAGCCGATGGTATTTAGCCACCCGGACATGGGGAACCGATACTACATGTTCGAGATGGTCGATCTGTGGATGACCGCTTTCAAGACACCCGGCGCTCGAACCGACGGCGGTAAGGCGGCCACATACCTGCTGACCGGCCCCGATTGGAAGGGAGAAGTTCCGGCGGGGATGAAACATATCCCTGTGGCGACCCGCTACATGGTGATCCTTGGCCGGATCTACGCCGACGGTCAGGAAGCGGATTACAAAGCGGTTAACGCACTGCAGGAGCAGTTCAAGCTCACACCGATCTCCGCCTGGGGCAAGCCCTTTACACACAAAGCGCCGACGGTCAATGCCAATCCGGGCTTCAGTATGACGGAAAAGCCGCAGGCCGTTATCAATGCAATGGACACTTCCGCCTATTTTAATATGATGGCCCAGCTGATGTGCAAGGCCGCTCCACCTGCGGCGGAGGACGGTCCGATGTTGGCGAAGATGGCTAAGATCGGCCTCGAACCCTGCAAGCCCTTTGATATGAGCAAGCTCGATCCCGCCGTCCAGGCGGCGCTAAAGGATGTCGGAAAGGCCGGTATGGAGCGCATCAATGCGAATGAGAAAAACATGGGCCGCATGGAAAACGGCTGGACCATCACCAAAGGCCTGGGAAGCTATGGTACAGATTATCTGAAGCGTGCAACAGTGGCCGCTTTCGGCTGGCCGGCCAACCGGCAGGAAGACGCCGTTTATCCCTACACCTTCGTGGATAGCGCAGGAGCGAAACTCACAGGCGCGAACAAGTACACACTGACCTTCCCCAAAGGTCAAACACCTCCGGTGAACGGGTTTTGGTCCATCACCATGTATGAGATTGATGATGGCTGGTGGTTCGTGCCCAACGCCCTGAACAAGTTCACCGTCAGCCCACGCAATGACCTCAAGCACAACCCCGACGGGTCTCTAACACTCTTCTTTCAGAACGAGTCTCCGGGCAAGGACAAGGAGGCCAACTGGCTGCCTTCCCCCAAGGGTGACTTCCTCCTTATGATGCGCATGTACTGGCCTAAGGATAAGGATTCATCCATCCTCGACGGCACATGGAAGCCCCCGGCCGTCATGCCGGTGAAATAATGGCCGAGGAACGGTTCACCGCTTGAGACGGCTCAGCGCCCGGTGAACCGTTCCTCATCCGGTAACCGCCGTTTCATCTCCCCTTGATACCGATGTGCTTTCAACCAAGTAAGATCGGCGGAGTTTTTTTGCAAAGCAGATTGTTCCGATTTCTTTCTAAGAAATCTCTGATAATCGCCGAAAGCGGCCTTTTCTCCTTGAAAAAAGCCGGTTTCGGCAATCGCAAAAGTTCTTGGAGAGGGGTTTGGGGAGAAACTTCTTTCAAGAAGGTTCTCCCCAATATTACTTCTTTGCTTACGCATTGGTATGAGATAGCCGTTCAATACGGTACGGCTACAATTTAGGTCCTCAACACTCTTCTCCTCACTCGCCCTCCCCTCCCCGTCGGCTGCCATAGGGAACTTCCGTTCACGAAAAATGTCCTGTAATGGCAGAAAGAAGCCGTTCAGGGCGCTGTTCTCTTCCACGAATATACTCCCTTGTCTTGAATATGTTGGGAAAAGCGGCGCCACGTAGCGCACGAAGCAACCCCGGAGCTCGCCGGCAGGCCGCGGGTTAAAGTAACCGTTTACCACGGGCGCCTACTCGGAATCATAATGGCCCGGTTGGGAGGAGAAATGAGCCTCCCCAGGCCTTCACCGGAGCCGGAATCGGTCAAGCCCGGTGGACCATTGAGAAATAATTGCTACGTCGTTGCGAGCCGTAATCGGCGGCTAATCCGCTTCAATGCCTTTCTCTCCAAGGCCTGAAGTAAGATAGAATTATTATAAGCGGCTCTTTTTCGAGAGCGAAACGGTGCGTCATGACCCCATCTCAAAAGACGAATGCTCAAAATACCGAAAAACGATTGGAATTACTCTATACACTGGAAGCGTGGTTTGAAATCCCCGTTATGATCTTAGGAGTTATCTGGCTGATACTCCTCTTTATTGATCTTCTTCAGGGATTATCGCCTTTTTTAGATTACATGGTGTACGCAATCTGGGTAATCTTCATTCTGGATTTCTTCATTCGCTTTCTGATAGCTCCACGTAAGATAGAGTATCTAAAAGATAACTGGATCACCGAGTTATCTCTTCTAGCGCCGGCCGTCAGGATTCTCGGGATCTTTAGGTTCGCCAAATTTCTGCGATTCGCTCGGTTTTCCGGCAGCATACAGCTTATGAAGATATTCGGCTCCCTTTACCGCGGCATGATCGTTATCCGAGCGGGTTTCAGTAGACACGGCTTGGGCTACCTTATTGCATTTACTATCCTCGTGACGCTCATCGGCGCCGCCGGTATGCTTCGGTTCGAGTATCAAGTGGACGACCCCAACGGTATTCACTCCTACGGGGAAGCCATCTGGTGGACCGCCATGATTATGACCACAGTGGGATCAACGTATTGGCCCAGGACGATGGAAGGAAGAATCTTGTGTTTCTTTCTTGCCCTATACGCCTTCGGAATTTTCGGATACATTACGGCTCGGCTCGCCGCCTTTATCATAGGCAGAGACGCCGAGAGCGACACGTCGCATATTCCGGACGCCGCCGCCATAAAGGTCTTGCATGTAAAGGTGAACGATCTTGACGATAAGCTCAACACGCTCCTCACCTATACGGCGCCGCAGGATCGAACCGGCGCCAAAGAAATCCCGAACAAGCAAGCCCATTACGGCAAAAAGCGTCAAACTGTTCACCGCCCGTCAGGGACCCAGTTGGAATCATCGGGCCGCGAGCCCTCTTAATCGGGAGGTAAACCATGACTGAATCCGTGTCGCCGGCGCAACTGATTGCTCGTGTGAAACAGCATCCGGACATTCATCGCGCGGGCATGATCTTGCTCCATAACGGCATCGTAAGGAATACCGACCGATCCGGCGAAAAGCGCGTAACTTCCTTGCGTGTGGAAGCGAACCAGTCGAAGATCCAAAGCGCAAAGCAGTGGGCTGAGTCCCAGCCGGGGATCATCGCAGTGGAGATCCACGCGTTCGAGGGTGAACTCCATGTGGGAGATGATTTGCTCTACATCGTCGTGGCCGGCGATATTCGGGAGAATGTCTTTTCGGTCATGCGGGAGACCCTGGAAAAGATTAAGGCCCAAGGTGTGCGCAAGACCGAATACTACTACGAGTAACCGATTCGCTTTCATACCCACATAATCAAAGAAGTAATATCGGGGAGAACCCTCCTGAAGAGGTTCTCCAAAGCCTCACAAGCGCTCATTCGTATAACAAGCTCATAACCACACCTCCCGGTTTAGGCGCAGAAGCTCTATCCTTAAGCCCATCTACACGCTAATGGGCATGCTCGCCGGTGCGGTAGGGCACCCGGGCCACTTTTTATACTGAAGTGCTTTCACACAAGTAATATTGGTGAGCTTTTGTTGCAAAGTAGATTTTCCGACCTCTTTCTAAGAAATTTGTGATAATCGCCGAAAGTGGCGTTTTCTCCCTGAGAAAAGCCGGTTTCGGCAGTTATGAAAGTTCTTGGAGAGGGGTTCGGGGAGAAGCCTTCTTTCAAGAAGGTTCTCCCCGATATTGCTTTTATGATTGTGTTGGTCTCAATCCATAGTCAGGCTTATATATTCGACGCCGGCGCCTGCGGGGATACGTTCCACGCCCTCGGGAATCATGATGATCCCATCCGCCCGCGCCATGGAACGGAGCCGTCTCCGTGCATCAAAGGGCGTAAGCCGGGTATCGAGTCCCTGCTTTGCGACCGTGCATCGCACAATCTGGGTCCAATCACTTTGACCGCTCACGTCCTCGTTCAGCGTCCCTGTGAGACGCGGATAGGGCGATCCCATCGAGCCCGCCAGACGCATGGTCGCAGGAAAAGCAAGCAAAAGGAACGCCGCTTCGTTCGAGGGCGGACCTCCAGGCAGGCAAAAGATGGGTTTTCCCTGAAAAGCGCCCAAGGCCACAGCCTTGCCCGGACCCATTCTCACCCTGTGAAAGGCCATGTCCCAGCCCAGCTCGTCGAGTGACTTGACGATGAGGTCACGATCACCTTTCCATGCGCCGCCGGATGTAATCAGGATGTCACATTCGCTCAGAAGGGACATCACGGCGGACTTGAGTTCGTCAATGGAGTCGTCCGCTTGTCGCAGCACGGTTTTCATGGATCGAGACCGCAACCACGCGTCTTGAAGCGCAAGGTTGCTCGCGAAAAGCTTCTCCGCTTCCGGCGGCTTACCCGGCAGGAGCACTTCGTCGCCCGTCGCCAAGAGCCCCACCACGGGCCGGCGATACACCCATACCTCGTTGAGACCTCCCGCGACGACCAAACTTACCTTGGCCGGATGAAAGACCTCACCCCGGCGCATCAGGACCTCTCCCTGGGTGATTTCCGAACCGCAGGAAAGGATATTGCGTCCCGGTTCAGAGCAGGCGGTCGCCATGACGCGGCCGTCCTCGTTATGCGTAAACTCTTCGGCGAGGACCGCTGTGGCCCCCTGCGGCATGACTGCGCCGCTGAGGATACGCACGGCCGTTCCGGGGCGAACCGTTACCCCGCACGAGGCGCCCGCGCCTATAGCTCCGATGAGGTCAAGCGGCACGGGCCGCGCCGGGTCGGCGTGAGCGATGTCCTCGGAAACAACGGCGTACCCGTCCTTCATGGAGCAATCAGCCGACGGGTAGTCGATTGCAGCGATCACATCCTGAGCGCAGACGCGACCCACAAGTTCGGCGGCCGAAACCTTCTCGTCGGCCAAGGGAGTGATCGCCCGGACAGTTAAATCCCACGCCCGCTGAAAGCCAATATCAAACATAATGCCTTATACCAATACCCTAATCAAATAAGTAATATCGGGGAGAACTTTTTTGAAAGAAGGCTTCTCCTCGAACCCCTCTCCAAGAACGACCATGACTTATCGTCACAACAAAGCATGAAAGTATCTAAGGATTTGGGAAGCTTTTTAGGATCAAACCCCCCTGTATCCCTCTTGTCAGGGGGACATAAGGATACGGCTCGACTACCCTTGAACTCGGAGCCGACGCTTACCCCCCTGACAAGGGGAGTTGGGGGGGGGGGGTCAACTCCATCCCGAAAGACCTTCCATGTGGTCGTTGTACGTCGCATCCCGGACGCGAGACTTTCATGCGAACTTTTACATGGCCGAAAACCCGCTTTTCTCAAAGAGAAAATGTCGCTTTCGGCGCATGGTAAACATTCTCAGATAGATTGCGCAAAAACCTACCTTGCAAAAAAGGCCATCACCAATATTACTCGTTGGAAAGTGCATTGGTATGAACGCCTATGGGCCGGCGTCCCTGCCGGAGTCGTAGAATCGCCATAGTCTTATCTGCGTCAATCTGCGTAATCTGTGGATAAGAAATCCAAATGTATCAATCCGCAGATACACACGGATGAACGCAGATGATAGCCGCACAATAGGTTTTTTCGTTCAAAGGCCTCGTGACTTCCACGGTTCGTTGCGGCGGTTTTTGCCATAGGTGTTGGGGAGAACCTTCCAGCGAGACCGGCCTCCCCAAGTACCACTGCGCTTCGTAGGTTATTCCGTGGGTTTCCACTCTTTCCAGACCTTGCCCACGAGTTCAGGGCTGGGTTTGAGCGTTTTGTCACCGGGACGCCATCCCGCCGGCGTGGCTTCCGTGCCTCCGGAGTCTCTCACATGCTGAAATGCCTGGATCTGCCGGGTGAGTTCGTCGAAGTTTCTCCCCACAGGCGGGGTCATAACTTCCATTGCCTGAATAACGCCGTCCGGGTCAATGAGGAACCGGCCTCGTATATCGACTCCCGCGGCTTCATCGTATACGCCGTAGGTCTTGCCGATCTCGCCTCCTGCGTCGGAGAGCATGGCAAAGGGGACACCGCCGGGCACCATCTTGGAAAGCTCGTCTTCCTGCCAAATCTTGTGAGTGAATCGAGAATCCATACTAATTGAGAGCACTTGAACGTTTAGTTTTTCCAAACGGTCGTGCTTCGCGGCAACTGCCGCGAGTTCGGTGGGTCAAACAAAGGTAAAGTCACCCGGATAGAAGCAGAGCACTACCCATTTGCCCTTGTAATCCGAGAGCTTTAAATTCGAGAAACCTCCATTCACAAACGCCGACGCCTCAAAATCCGGCGCCTCTTTGCCTACTCGTGCCGTCACCTTGGATACCTCCTTGGGCGCTTGGGGTTCATTGTGAGTGGTTTCGTTCGTTTCAGGCGCAACAATTGGTCCCTTTGCCGCGCTCACACAACCTTGCCCGGTTTCCGCCATCGCGAACGCCTCCTTTGATGATGTCTGTATACTTCGGTCGTTTCATTGTAGTCGTTTCAGGCCCTTTGCGGCAACTCTCTTTGAGGATTGCGGTGGATTTTGCTGAACATGCCGGCGCTATGTTGGCACAAGAATTCTCATTGTAACCGAGACTCCCCAAGCGCACGCTTATGCCGCTGCGCTTTCAACAAAGTACTATCCGGGGAGCTTTGGTTGCAAAGTAGGTTATTCAAAGCTCTTTCTAAGAAATCTGTGATAATCGCCGAAAGCGGCCTGGTCTCCTTGAGAAAAGCCGGTTTCGGCAATTGCAAAAGTTCTTGGAGAGGGGTTTGGGGCATAGGCGCTAACTTAAGGGTTGTAACTACCTGAAATCATTAAAACCGGTAATTCAAAATCCGTAATGATTTCCACTTAAAGTTAACGCTTATGGGGGTTTGGGGAGAAGCCTTCTTTCAAGAGGGTTCTCCCCAAATATTACTTCTTTGATTACGCATTGATATTACGCGCTTCGGGCGGTGACGGTTTTCGGCAGCCCCGCGTCGATGATCTGCGGGACGATGTCCGACCACCCGAGGGGCATGAAGTGCACTCCCTGACACATTGGGGCGATTTCCCGGAGTAATTCCGAGGTCATTTCAACGCAGAGTTCTTTGGTGGAGCCCTTGGGGGCCTGTTCCAGTCGTTTGACCCACGATTCAGGGACGGTGATCCCCGCCACGTTCTTGTTCATGAACTGGGCCATCTTTGCGGACTTAACCAAAACAACCCCGAGCTGTATGGGAGCGCCGAGTCCTTCGGTGCGGCGAATGAAGCGCTCAAAGAGGGCCGCGTCATATACCGTTTGGGTTTGAAAGAACTGGGCGCCTGCTTCGATTTTCTTCGCCATCTTCATGATTTGGAGATCCAGGGGCTCGAAGTTCGGGTTCACCACTGCACCCAAGGCGAATTGCGGGGCTTGCGTGAGTTCATGTCCCATCATATCGTGGCCGTTCTTCATGCCCGTGGCGATCTTCAGGAGCTGCACCGAATCCAGGTCGAAAACGGGCTTGGCGGCGCGATGATCCCCCAAGGTAGTGTGGTCCCCGGTCAGGACCAGCACGTTGTCGATGTCCAGGGAACAGGCGTTGAGGAGTTCGGATTGCAGGGCGATACGGTTGCGATCCCGACAGGTGATTTGATAGATGGGTTCGATACCCCGATTCTTGAGTTTCACGGAAGCGGCTAAAGACCCCAAGCGCATAACAGCGCTTTGGTTGTCCGTGACGTTGATGGCGTGGACGTGGTCTCGCAGCAACTCGGCCTCTTCAAAGCAGTGCGGGGTGCGACCGTCCCCAAGGTCTCGGACGCAGCCCTTTACCGGGCCGACTTCGCTCGTGAGCACGTATGTTCCATTGGAAAAGAGTTCCGTTATGAGCATGTTAATTCCCCTTTATCGGTAGGAATGGTTCACCGGCGTTACGATGTCTCTGCGCCTGGTGAAAGCGGGAAAGGACGCAACTCCCTTCCGGACCACCCCATTGACGTCCAAGCGGTTAAATTTTCGAGTGCCGCGAGCGCGGTCAGTCCAGTCTCAGCGAGCGCGGTTTGTTGGATTTCGAGTAATCTTTGGGCTCCTTGTACGCGGTAAGGGAGTCCACTTCGCCTAGCGCTTGCAAGCGGTGGTAAATGAGCGTCCATGCGCAATCCCGCTCGGAATCCACCTCGCACTTGCCGTTTTCCGATCCGCCGCACGGCCCGTTGAGTAGGCTCTTGGCGCACTTGGTGACCGGACAAATCCCGCCCGTCTCGTTCAGGACGCATTCTCCGCATTCCTGACACTGCTCGATGGCGAGGCTGCCGGCCACCACGGTGTCCATGTGACCTACGGAGTCCAGGCCGATCTTCACCGGGACGGTCAATCCCATTTCTTCGGTGGCCTGACGCACTATCTGCACTGCGCCGCCGCAGCCCAAGACGAGCACGGCTTCGCTGTCTTTAAGCTCCTGCTCCTTGCCCTCGAAGGACGCCAAGGTGTGATTGATGTAGCATGTGCGCTCGGGGGTGACCTCAAGGAGGACCTCTTTGCCGCTCTTGCGCAGCTCTTCAGCCATTGACGCCACTTGCGCCTCACCGCCCGTCTTGCAGACCTTTGCGCAGCCGTTACAGCCTGCTACGGTTATCTTTTGGTATTTCTTGAGCGCGTCCAGTATCTCTGTTTCCGGTTTCTTTGCAGTGCCGATCATCAGGTCCTCCTGTTGTGTTCCTCGACGCGGGTCAAGGAAAAATGCGTGTGTTTGTTCATCGTTCGTATGTGAGCTTCACCAGGCTTGAGGCGGCTCTACGGGTCGTTGAACCACGATAAATATGCGGTCGTAGCCGTCTCGATGAAGTAATCCTAAGAACTCATGCCCCACCTTGCCGGCCCATGCGCGGATATCCCCATGAGCCCCGGGATCAATGGTCTGAATCTCCAGAATGTCACCCGACGCTAAGAGCCCGATGCTCTCTTTGGCGGCGAGTAACGGCCCGGGGCAAGGCGCCCAACGAGCGTCGATCACCTTTGATGGTGTAAGGCGGGCCAAATCGTGGTTGGGCATGATTTTCTCCTGTTCGCCGTTCCTGTGAAGGCAACAATTGTGCCGGCGCGAGCAAATCCCTCTCCAGGGCGCACTACTCCTTTGCGTGGCGTGTCGGGCCGCCGGGGGCGCCGAGTTGTCACGAGCGTGCAGCACAAAAAACGTCAACCAAAGCGTAGATTGTGGTTTACACACAAGGTAACTTTGGTAAACTATGTAAACGTATTCCTTCCGAAAGGCGCGCTCAATGAACCAAGAAGAAATGGTGAACTTCTGGCGAACCATCGTCGAGACCATGATGGACGGGCTCATGGTGGTTGACGTGGACGGGATGATCCTCTTTGTGAACCGCGCCACCGAGCACATAACGGGTTACTCACGGGCGGAACTCATCGGCAGCCCATGCACCATACTCAACTGTGATAACTGTTCCGCACATTGCGCCCCTGATACGGGTTTCTCCTGTGATTTGTTCGGCGCCAAGAAGGTCGAGCGACGAAAGTGCAATCTCACGAGAAAAGACGGGACCATAGCGCCTATCATGAAGAATGCGTCGGTCCTGGTTTCAGGCGACGGCGGGGTCACGGGAGCGGTGGAAACGCTCATGGACCTCAGTGAGCTGGTTGAGCGGGACCTGCGCATCGCCGAGCTGAGTTCCATCCTCAAGGGCAAGGACGGCTTTCACGGGATGATCGGCAAGAGCCGAGCCATGCAAGGGGTCTTCGACTTGATTACCGACGCGGCCCAGTCCGACGCCCCCATCATCATCTACGGGGAAAGCGGGGCCGGCAAAGAGCTTGTGGCCACGGCCGTTCACACCCTGGGGCCGCGGAACAAAGGTCCTTTCGTGAAGGTCAACTGCGCGGCCTTGAGCGAATCGCTCCTGGAAAGCGAGTTGTTCGGTCACGTAAAGGGCGCGTACACCGGCGCGGACAAGACCAGAAAAGGGCGCTTCGAGTCGGCGCATCACGGCGACATCTTTCTTGATGAGATCGGCGATATTCCGCTATCGATGCAGGTGAAGATCCTGCGGGTCCTCCAGGAAAAGGAGTTCGAGCGCGTGGGCGACAGCCGTTCCATCAAGGTGGACGCTCGGATTATCTCCGCCACGCACCGGGATCTCCCCGAGATGATCCGCAACAACGAATTCCGAGAGGATTTGTTCTATCGACTCAATGTCATTCCCATTCGCTTGCCGCCTTTGCGAGAGCGCCTCGAGGATTTGCCCCTGCTCATTGAGCGCCTTTTCGAGGAGAATCGGTTGAAGACCGGTAAGGCCATTCACGGGATCAGCCGAGATGCGATGGACGCTCTTATGCGTCACCATTGGCCTGGGAACATCCGGGAGCTTATCAACGCCTTTGACTACGCCTTTGTGGTGTGCAGAACCGGCTGCATCGAGATCGGCAACCTCCCCGACACCATAACGGGAAACGTGACGGGGTTCCGAACACCACCGCGAGAAGATCAAGGCGAACTCGAGTTCGTGCTCAAAGCCCTGAACGAAACAGGCGGCAAAAAAGGTGAAGCCGCCAAGCTGCTTGGGATCAGCCGCCAAGCCCTATGGAAAAAGATGACCAAATTGAAAATCGGCCATGAGTTCACCCGGCGCTCGCGGCCGGCGGGAGAAGAATAAGAAAGCTCAAGATAAATATTGGGGAGAACCTTCTTGAAAGAAGTTTCTCCCCAAACCCCCATAGGCGCTAACTTAAGGGTTGTAACTACCTGAAATCATTAAAACCGGTAATTCAAAGTCCGTAATGATTTCCACTTAAAGTTAGCGCTTATGCCCCAAACCCCTCTCCAAGAACTTTCGCAATTGCCGCTTCCGGCGATTAGCACAATTTTCTTAGAAAGAAATTGGAAAAACCTGCTTTGCAACAAAAGCTCCGCAGATATTACTTTTTTGAAAGCACATCGGTACGAGAAGGAGAGCAGAGGGGTTTCCTGTTCCCCCGTTGACGTATACGTTTGCTGTTTGTAGGATCTGCGCGGTATTTCGACACGTATGGGTTGCTTGTTGTTTCGAGATGATTCATCGGGCGGAGAATCGTCTTGGGCGTTGCGAAACTTTCACATATCCGGGGAAGCGAAAATAACCATTCTTTCAGCTATAGTTTCATGATATACTAACCAATTATCCTGTCAAGTCAAAAAAGTAAAATCCCTTCTGGAGCGGCTTTGCACCGTTTTTGAAGGGACGATTGTCGATCTCCAGCCCCTGCGCCGATCTGCTCATCAGGGGTATGATTCCATTGACCAAGGCGCCCGTGTCTGGTATTCCTTATCTCTCCCCTGTCTTCTTTACGGCTGGATTGAGAAAACCGAATTCCAGCGCCTTCTTGGCGTTATCTGTCCGGTTTCACTCTAATCATCTCCAACAGAGAATCGCGGATCCCCGGCAAAGCCTAGAGAATCAGCAAGCTGCGAGACCTCCTTGGAATTCATTGAATGAGATAAATTTCATAGGTGATACCTTGTTCGTGGGAGGAACGGCTATCCGGCCGAAGAAGCAGGTGTCGTTTCATAATGGTTCACCGGGCTTGAAGCGGCTCTGCACCCGATCTTTTTTCGATCGCGATCAGCAAGAGTATCTTTGTAGGAGGCTTTGATGAGCGCATTTAAGTTACAGCGCCTGGGACAGGTGATGGCGCCGGAGCCGGGTAATCCCCAGGAGATCGAAGGTGTCCTGAATCCGGCTGCCGTTCGTGGCCCGGATGGTAAGCTCTACCTATTTCCACGGCTCGTCGCGCGAGGGAATTATTCGCGCATCGGCATTGCACGAGTACAATTCAATGAAGCCGGTGATCCGACAGGCGTCGAGCGGCTCGGTATCGCATTGGAGCCGGAAGCCGATTATGAACGGCGACCCGACGGTGACGGCGGCTGCGAAGATCCTCGTATCACGTTCGTGGAACCGCTCCAGCGTTATATAATGACCTACACGGCGCTTTCGCCCCAAGGTCCAAGGATCGCCCTGGCCTTATCGGAGGATTTGTTTAACTGGAAGCGACTGGGGCTAGCGACCTTTGACTCGTATCACGGCATTGATTTCGCCCACGTGGACAACAAGGATGCCTGCCTCTTTCCCATCGCCATTCCCAATCACGCTGGAAAAATGCAGATGGCGCTCCTCCATCGACCCCTTTTCCCTGATACTCGTCCAGAGGAAACAGCCTGCAAAGGCGCGGCGCGAGTGGTGCATCTCCATCATGAAAGCATCTGGATTTCCTACTGCCCGATACCCTTGGAAGACCGTGACCCAAATCGTCTCGGCCGGTTTAACTCGCATCACCGGTTGGCAACTCCGGTGTCGCCTTGGGAGCGGCTCAAAATCGGCGGCGGCGCTCCACCCATCCTAACCCGGCACGGCTGGCTGATCATTTATCACGGCGTGAGCGAAATGACGGAGCCGAGCAACGACGGACATCATCTGTGCTACTCGGCTGGGGTGATGGTTCTCTCGAAGGAGCATCCGCGCGTCATCCGCTATCGTTCGGCGGAGCCTGTATTGACGCCGACGCTGCCGGAAGAACGCGTCGGGACCATCGCTAATGTCGTATTTCCAACGGGCGTCGATCGGCGCGACGATATTGGCTTACCCAACCGCATCGATGTCTATTACGGGATGGCCGATGACCGAATTGGAGCGGCGCGCCTTGACGTGCCGGATTTTATGCCGCAGAGAAGAATTGCCGACTCACCGCAAATACAGGTGTAATGCGCTCAACTTGGAATTTCAAAACCGTGAATGAACCATTCTTGGACAACGCTTATCCACCGTTTTTTCAAAACCCCTCCGGACCGGGACGATGTGAAGGCGCCTAGAACGTAACCGTTCACAGCGAAGGAGTTAATAGCTTGGAATCATGATGGGGTGAAGGCCGGACGTAGAGCCGCCTTAAGCTCGGTGAACCATTACAAAGAAACAGGAGGAAAGTCATCGTGAAACCGAATGGAGATAAGCCCAATGCGCCGGACGATCTGAAATCCCTTTCCATGCCTGAACTGGAGAAAAAATTGGTATCATCGTCGGACGGCCTCAGTGAAACCGAGGCGCAGAAACGGCTGATCCAATATGGGCCTAACGAGCTTGAAGAAAAGAAGATTAATCCATTTCTGAAATTCCTCAGCTACTTTTGGGGTCCCATCCCGTGGATGATTGAGGTAGCCGTGATTTTGTCGGCCGTGGTCAGACGCTGGCCGGATTTTTTCATCATCCTCCTTTTGCTGATAGCCAATGCGGTGGTCGGATTCTGGGAGGAACACACGGCGGGAAACGCGATAGAGGCCCTCAAGGCCAAACTGGCGGTTAAGGCCCGGGTCCGACGCGATGGGAAGTGGACAACCCCGGAGGCGCGTGAGCTTGTGCCGGGTGACGTCATCCATGTGCGTTTGGGTGATATTGTGCCGGCGGATGCGCGATTGCTGGAAGGTGACCCGGTGGAGGTGGATCAGTCCGCGTTGACCGGCGAATCTTTGCCCGTCACGCGAAAATCCGGTGAGGCGGTGTTCTCGGGTTCGATCATTCGCCAGGGGGAGATCAACGCGATGGTGTACGCCACCGGCGCCGACACCTACTTCGGTAAGACGGCGCAACTGGTGCAGGAGGCGCATACCGTCAGTCACTTTCAGCGCGCAGTGCTGAAGATCGGTAATTACCTGATCGTCCTTGCTCTGGTTCTGGTGGCGATGATTATTGTCGTCGCGATCTTTCGCGGGGACCCGATTCTCACCACGTTGCAGTTCGCTTTGGTGCTGACCGTGGCTGCGATTCCCGTAGCGATGCCGACGGTATTGTCGGTGAGCATGGCGGTCGGCGCGCGGCTGCTCGCCAAAAAAGAGACGATTGTGAGCCGATTGGTGGCTATCGAGGAATTGGCGGGCGTGGACGTGCTGTGCTCAGACAAGACCGGCACCTTAACTCAGAACAAGCTCACGCTGGGTGATCCCTTCAGCGTGGATAATGTCCCTGCCGATCAAGTCATCCTCAATGCTGCATTGGCCTCGCTTGCGGAAAACAACGACACCATTGATTTGGCCGTCCTGGGTGGATTGAAAGACAAGGATTCATTAAAGCTTTATGAGGTAGTCCATTTCCAACCCTTCGACCCTGTGCATAAACGCACCGAAGCCATTGTCAAAGCCAAAGATGGAAAGACATTCAAGGTGACGAAGGGCGCGCCGCAGGTAATTTTGGAATTGTCGGCCAATGTCGGGCAAGTGAAGCCCGCCGTTGAGAAGGCGGTCAACGAATTTGCGGAGCGCGGCTTTCGTTCGTTGGGCGTAGCGCGGGCCGAGGCCGATGGACAATGGCGGTTTATCGGTGTGTTACCCTTGTTCGATCCGCCACGGGAAGACGCCAAAGCAACCATCGCGACTGCCTCGGCATTGGGCGTAAAGATCAAAATGGTTACCGGCGATGCGCTGGCCATCGCCAAAGAAACCGCCAAAAAACTGGATATGGGAACAAACATTCTCGATACCGGCACCCTGGGGGACACGCAAAAGCAAGAGACCAAGGAGGCGGCGGAGTCCATCGAGCAGGCCGATGGTTTTGCCCAGGTGTTTCCTGAACACAAGTTCCACATTGTAGACGTCCTGCAGCAACGTGGCCACATCGTCGGTATGACGGGCGATGGGGTGAATGACGCCCCCGCGCTCAAGAAAGCCGACTGCGGTATAGCCGTTTCCGGCGCCACGGACGCGGCGCGAGCGGCGGCGGACATTGTGTTAATGACACCCGGCCTGTCGGTGATTATTCACGCAATCAAGGAAAGCCGGAGAATTTTTCAACGGATGAACAGCTACGCTATTTACCGCATTGCCGAGACATTGCGCGTGTTGTTGTTTATGACGCTGGCCATCCTGGTCTTTAATTTTTATCCACTGACGGCAGTGATGATTGTGATGCTGGCGTTGCTCAACGACGGCGCCATCCTGTCCATTGCTTATGACAACGTTCATTATAAAGATCAGCCCGAGTCGTGGAACATGCGCATGACGCTGGGGATCGCCACAGTGCTGGGCGTCATCGGACCCGTGGCCGCGTTTGGCCTATTTTACCTTGCGGAGCGTGTCTATCATCTTGATCGTGCGCACACCCAAACGCTGATGTACCTGATGATGTCCGTAGCCGGACATCTGACGATTTTTCTAGCGCGCACGCGCGGCCCATTCTGGTCCATTCGTCCTGCGCGGATTTTATGGTCGGCAGTGCTCGGCACGCAAATCGTGGCAACGTTGATAGCGGTTTACGGTCTGTTTATGCCGCCTCTCGGTTGGGGTTGGGCGCTGTTTGTTTGGGGCTATGCGCTGGTGTGGTTCCTTGTGAATGACCGCTTGAAACTGCTGGCCTATCGGGTATTCGATCCAGTGAAAACAGAGATGCCGTCCGGTGTGACGCCGTAGATTGCCGAGTGTATAGTAACTCTATGAGGCCGCCGCGAAGGCTAAGTGTTCCATGGCGTAAATACCATTGCGTATTCTGAGGCTTTTCTCCCTTGGCTCAAGCGGGCCAAGCGGAGTTGGTTGACGGCATCTGTCTGGGCCTGGATTTTCGAGAGTTTCTTGAGATCATCTTTGGTGTATTTCCATTTGAATGCCTTGGCGAGTTGGTTATAGAGGGCTTGAACTGAAATATAGTCGTTTCAAGGCTTTCAAGGTCTGGAAAGTCATTTGGCGTCGGTACCTTGCGTTGCAGTTTTGAGAAAAATATCTCAACTTGGTTAAGCCAACCGGCGTGTATTGAGGAGTGGATTTGTATAGCATTCGGATACCACTCTGAAGCTGACCGTTCCCTCCGCTGAACACCTAGCTGCAATGTGCGTCGTATAGAGCGGTTTAGAGTGCATAATGCAATCCCGTATCCCATCTTTCATCTCTGCCTCTTCCTCCCTAAACGGCTATACATTTACCTGAGAGCCCTTCGCCCGTATTTGGCACGGAAGTTGCTACTTAAAGGGTGGGAGCAGAGTATGAAGATCGCAATCCCCGAATTTCAAGGTCGTGTGGCGCCGGTGTTTGACACCTGCCGACGCATGTTGGTCTTCGCGCAAGCTAACGGCGAAGAGATGCCCATAGCGGATCAGGATTGGTCGACGGTCTCGCGGCCCGACCGAGTATATCGACTCAAAGAGCTTCAAATCGATATATTGCTCTGCGGCGCAATCAGTTGCGGAATGGAAGATCAGATCCATCGCCGCGGCATCCGGTTGATAACGTGGCTGGCCGGTGAGGTCCCCATAATTCTCACGGCCTACGGCGCCGGCACAGTCATGGAACCCGAATACGCTATGCCGGGAACGTTGGGATGCAGAAAGCGCCGTAAGAGAAGACGGGAAACCGCCCACCATACGTCGGCCGACCGCTCGAAATCAATCTGGTACGGCCTGGACTGGAGATGAGCTTTCCTGGGGCGTTTACTGTCGCAACCATAGAGAAACATTACAACAACGAAGGTATATAAAGGAGAATACTATGCCCGGAATGGATGGAACAGGCCCTTGGCACGACGGCCCCGGAGGGGGAAGAGGCCCTTGCGACCGGAACCCCGATACACGCGAACAGTCGAGCGCCACGGACGCCCCGGCGCGTAGAAACGCCGGAAGAGGCCCCCGAGGCGCAGGAATTGGGCGCCCTCGATGCGGCAGAGGCTTTGGATTAGCGAAGAGAGGTTTCGGCGCCGCACAAACCGGACCCTCGGCTCAAGATAATGAGGGGCTCAAGGCCCAGCTTGCGGCCGCTCAAGACGAGATCGCAGCAATGAAGGTCACCTTAGAGGAACTTCAACGCCGCGGCTGATAGCGAGAAATTACGATTGGGGAGAACCTTCTTGAAAGAAGTTTCTCCTCAAACCCCTCTTCAAGAACTTTACCGTGGCCGAAACCGGCTTTTCTCAAGGAGAAAATACCGCTTTCGGCGATTACCAAGTTTCTTCGAAAGAGGGTGGAAAACTTCGTTTGCAACAAAAGCTCAACCGATCTTACTTTACGAAAGCACATCGGTAAAAGCTCTATCGACGGTAGTAGTATATGAAAAAAAATCGGGACGGTTTTTCTCTTGGAAGACTCTCCCCATGAACTCTTGGTTCATTATGAGAATAACCATGAGAATAACCTAACGGATACATCGTTCGACTTTATCCGATAACAAGGAGCGAACGGGAAAGGATATAGTGAAATGCCTCAAGGAAATCAGACAGGCGGCGGCGGAGGACAAGGCAGCGGAGCCGGACAAGGTAAGGGCCGAGGACAAGGCGGAGGGGGCGGACAGGGCGGAGGTAGCCGTGGCGCCGGTGGAGGTCGGGGTGGTCCCGGCGGCGAATGTGTGTGTCCCGGTTGCGGAGAAAAGACTCCCCATCAGGCGGGAAGCCCTTGCATTCAAACCAAGTGTCCTAAGTGCGGGATGACGATGCAGCGAGCATAACGGCAATCCTTGATGGGTTGCATTGTGCACCGTACATGCTTAGCTATACTACAACAGGATAAGGGAGAGCTTCTTTGCTGGAAAAAGAAGCTCTCGTGCCGGTATACATGTTCAAAATCGCCGGAACGACGGATACCAGCCGGCGCTTTTATGGGATTTCGCCGTCACTTTTATGGGGTTTTGTTGTCAGACGATTTAGATTGGTGAACTCTTTTTTGTAAGAGTACCTTTTCTCAACCCCTTTCTAAAAAGGTTTATCGTCGTCGAAAACAAAGCATTTCTCCTTGAAAAAACGCTCGTTTCGGCATGGTAAAGCTTCTTATACCGACTATGCTTTCAAACAATGAAGATGTGCGGAGGTTTTGTTGCAAAGCAGGTTTTTTCAATCTTTTTTTAAGAAATTTGTCAAAATCGCCGAAAGCGGTATTTTCTCCTTGAGAAAAGCCGGTTTCGGCCATTGCAAAAGTTCTTGAAGAGGGGTTTGGGGAGAAATCTTCTTTCAAGAAGGTTCTCCCCAATATTACTTCTTGATTGCGAAGTATACCTATTTCACATGAAAGGCCGACCACTACATGTCTGAAAAAAATACGTGTTCACCTGAGCAGTCATGCGGGAATTGCGGAACCGCCGAAACCTGTGACGCTCACGAGCAACAAAGACACATGGAGGAACGCCTCCAGGACAAGTTATCCACCATACATCATCGACTCATCGTCATGAGCGGCAAGGGAGGGGTTGGGAAATCCACCGTTGCGGCGAATCTCGCCGTGGCCCTTGCAGCCGCAGGAAACAGAGTGGGCATCCTTGACGGAGACGTCCATGGGCCGAACATCCCCAAAATGTTGGGGCTCGAGGGCGCTCAACCCGAAGGCGGCCCAAACGGACTGGTTCCCGTACAGGCGACCGAAAACCTGAAGATTATGTCCACGTCGTTTCTTTTGCCGAACTCGGATACTCCCATAGCGTGGCGTGGACCGATGAAGCATAGCCTGTTTCAACAATTCGTCTCGGATGTCGCATGGGGCGAACTGGATTACCTCGTGGTGGATTTGCCCCCGGGCACCGGCGATGAGCCCATGAGCATCGCGCAGATCCTGGGCTCGCCCTTGTGGGCCGTTATCGTGACGACTCCACAGGATGTGGCGCTCTTGGACTCACGCAAGTCCGTGATGTTTGCAAAGTCGCTCGATATGAATATATTGGGTATTGTTGAAAACATGAGCGGCCTGATGTGTCCCCATTGCTCCGGTAAAATCGACCTCTTTAAGAGCGGCGGCGGCGAGAAAGCGGCCAAGGAACTGGCGGTTCCCTTTCTCGGGGCTCTGCCTCTCGACCCGAATGTTGTTCTCGCAGGTGATGCGGGAATCCCTGTTTCCCATTTAGATTCGCATTCACAGGTTTCCGAGATTTTTCGGGACTTGGCCGCGAAGATCGACCAGGTTGTAAAGCCTGAAACCAAGCCGCAGCAGTCCGCCGCGGCCGACCATACCGACACTGAAACACAAAGGAGATCCTTTTCTATGTCTTCAAAAACAATCGCCGTTCCTTCAATGAATCCCGGTGGATTAGACGCCATGCGTTCCGGGCACTTCGGCCATTGTGACGTCTTCACGATGGTGAATGTCGAGGACGGAAAAGTCCACGACGTCCAAGTATTGCACAATCCACCTCACCAGCAGGGCGGATGCCAAGGGCCGGTCAATTTACTCCACCAGAACCGAGCGGACGCCCTCATCGTAGGCGGTATCGGCATGAGACCACTCATGGGATTCCGTCAGGCCGGTATCGACGTGTATTACGGCCCTGAAGGCGAAACGGTGAAATCCGTGATCGACCGATTGCTCGATGGAAAGCTCGAAATCATACAAGAAACCCAGGTGTGCGGCGGCGGTCAGTTCTGATCCACACCCTACGAATGGTAATACCGATTCGCTTTCAAACGAGTAATATTAGGGAAGATCATTTTTGTAGAGTAGGTTTCCTGACTTCTGTCTGAGAATGTTTAGCTTTGCCGAAATCGGCATTTTCTCCTTGAGAAAAGCCGATTTCGGCAATGTAAAAGTTCTTGGAGAGGGGTTCGGGGAGAAGCCTTCTTTCAAGAAGGTTCTCCCCGATATTACTTCCTAGATCACGCATTGGTGTCAAACCATCTCTTTGCGTTCCAAGATGTCCAGTAATTCCTGAAACGCTAATATGCTCGGTCTGCGGCCTTTGCCCATTTGGACCACACGCAACAAATTGTCTCTGCACAAAATGGCTAAAATCCGGGACGCCGTCGATTTGGGAATGTGTGACTGTCGTAAGAATGCAGGTGCGCTGAAAATCGGCGTCTGAAAAATGAAATTAACGGTCCTTGTCGAATATTGCGAGTGAGTCATATCAACTATTTGAGTTTTGATATGGTCGTAAAGAGAGAGAATGGCCCGAGCTTTACGCTCGTTTTCGGCCGCTTGTTCACGGATCCCGTCAAGGAAAAATGCGGCCCATCCCGTCCAATCACCGTCGCGAGAAACCGCACGCAAACGTTCCTGGTATTCGTCTCGATTGGCCTCAAGATAACCGCTCATATAAAAACTGGGAGCGGTAAGCAGTTTTCGTTGATAAAGAAAGAGCGGGATTAACATCCTACCTAAACGGCCGTTTCCATCCTTGAAAGGATGAAGCGCCTCAAACTCAACATGCAAGCCGGCAAGTTGAACAAGTGTATCAGGTTCGGATGCGCTGATGAGATAGCGTTCCCATTCATCCATGCCGCTGTACAGGTGCTCAGGAGAAATCGGCACGAAGTGTGCGTTTTCCATGGCGCAACCTTGTGGTCCAATCCAGTTCTGCTCTTTCCGGTAACTACCCGGAGATTTGTCCTGCCCGCGAACTCCCTGCATGAGGATACTATGCGCCGTTCTGATGATGTGCTGAGAAAGTGGGCGGTATTCCATTTCCGCAATACAGGCCCGCATAGCCTTGCGATAGTTGAGTACTTCTTCCGCTTCATCGCGTATTGGTTGCGTAATCGAAAGGGATTCCCCACCGGCTTCAATCTCAAGAACCTCCCCGATGGTGACGCGCGTCCCTTCTATCTTGGAAGATAGCACCGCTTCCTGCATCCTGAGAGGCGACAGCAAAATATCTGCGTGCGGTATAGCTGAAAGCAAACCGTCATACCGCGCTACACTTGCATTAGCCGGGCCAATAAGAGGGATTAGGCGTGACCAATCGAGAGTCTTCGGTGGAAATTCCCCAAAATGATAATGCACCGGCGCCGATTTCATGGTTCACTGTTTGCTTTCCCGGAATATGCGATGAAGTAGCCGTGATCAAGCTTCATACAGCGGCAAGCTCCCGTCGACACTTCCGACTATGAATATCAGGGATTAGACTTGCGTTTTCTCAAGAGAATCTCTTTCCCCGGACAACGGCGTTCACATCTTTGAACCGCCTGGTGGCCGGCCACTTCAGGCTTCTTTTCCGTTCACCGGCGCCGCTTCTCTTTTGTGTCTCACTTGTTCTCTTTCATGAGACACAAACCGTTTTGCGTCTCACATATGAGACTCAAACTATCTTTTTGCGTTCCCATACTACGGAACTCCAATTTAGAACAGCCGACATAAGTATACACCACGCCTCGGCGCCTTATGTCCAGCTTGACATAATATGTCGTGTTTTCAATGCCTTGCGACGTTTTCCCCTTGACGGCGTAATCCATCATGGTACTATGGTGTACATCAAAGTAATTTTGGATTGAGCGCGTTTGTTTCCATCCCTCGACCGAAGCTTTTTCATCCACACATTGTTCCCAGGAGGAACCCAATGGATAAGATATTGCGCATAGACATGGGCGCCCAAGGCGGACCCAAGCTCACGGAATCACCAGTAGGCGAATTCGCCGGCATCGGCGGCCGAGCCCTCACATCAACCATTATTTCCAAGGAAGTGTCGCCGCTTTGTCACCCGCTCAGCGCCGACAATAAGCTCGTTATCGCTCCGGGATTGTTGAGCGGCACGGTGGCGGCCACATCCGGTCGTCTGAGTATCGGCTGTAAGAGCCCCCTCACCGGCGGCATCAAGGAATCCAATGCAGGCGGTATGCCCTCCCAGATGCTGGCCAAACTGGGATACGCGGCCATAGTGCTCGAAGGAAAGCCCGCAGACGACACCCTCTACAAGATCGTGCTCAACAAAGACGGCGCATCCATCACGCCGGCCAATGACCTGAAGATGCTCGGCAACTACGATGTGGTCGAGAAGATCAAGGAAGCTCACGGGGACAAGGTCTCCACCATCTCCATCGGTCCCGCGGGTGAAATGAAGATGTGCGCGGCCTCAATAGCGTGCACGGACATGGAAATGCACCCCACTCGCCATGCGGGTCGTGGCGGAGTCGGCGCGGTCATGGGAGCCAAAGGCGTAAAGGTCATCGTCATCGACGAAACCGGCGCAAAGATGCGCACCCCCGCTGACCCGGACAAGTTCAGGGCCGCCAATAAAACCTGGGTAGAGGGCCTGAAGAAGCATCCCGTAACCGGTGAAGGGCTCCCTGCGTACGGCACGAATGTGCTCACCAACGTCCTGAATGAGGCCGGCGCCTATCCCGTCAACAACTTCAGCCTCGGCAGATTCGAGGGACACGAACTCATCTCCGGCGAAACCATGGCGAAAACGGAGACAGAGCGCGGGGGAAGGGCCACCCACGGCTGCCATCGCGGATGCGTGATCCGTTGCTCGGGCCTGTATTACGATAAGAGCCACAAATACCTGACCAAGCAGCCGGAATACGAAACCGTATGGGCTCACGGCGGCAACTGCGGCATCAGCGACATGGACGTCATAGCGCAACTCGATAGACTCGATGACGACTATGGTGTGGACACCATCGAGATGGGCGTGACCTTGGGAGTGGCCATGGAAGGCGGGCTCGCCAAGTTCGGCGATTGCGAGGCGGCGATCAATCTCGTTCACGAAGTGGGAAAAGGCACCTACCTCGGCCGCATCCTCGGCCAAGGCGCAGCGGTCACGGGCAAGGCCTTCGGTGTTGAGCGAGTCCCCGTGGTCAAGAATCAGTCCATGCCGGCCTATGATCCCCGCGGCGTGCAGGGTATAGGCGTCACCTACGCCACAAGCCCAATGGGAGCGGACCACACAGCGGGCTACGCCGTCGCCACAAACATCCTCAAGGTGGGCGGGTTCGTGGACCCCTTGAAACCTGAAGGTCAGATCGAGCTGTCCAGGAATCTCCAGGTAGCCACCGCGGCCGTTGACTGCACCGGCATGTGCCTCTTCATCGCCTTTGCGGTCCTGGATCAACCCGAAACCTTTCAGGCGCTCATTGATCTTCTCAATTCCTTCTATGGATTGAACTTGACCGCGGATGACGTTACCGCCCTCGGCAAGAATGTGCTCTCAATGGAGCGGGAATTCAACAAAAAAGCGGGTTTCACCTCGGCGCAGGATAGATTGCCCGAATATTTCTATAAAGAACCCCTTAAGACCCACAACGTGACCTTCTCCGTAACGGATGAGGAACTGGACCAGGTCTTCAACTGGTAATACCGTTTCGCAACGCAAGGTTAAGACTCGGGGAGAAGCCTTCTGGGAAGCTTTCTCCCCCATATTATCTTCGAGAGGCATCGGCAATTTCGTCGAAAAAGCTCTCCGGCTTTATGAGCTGGAGCCGCCACATTGAAGGATGAAGCGGCTTGGAGAATATACACACAGGTGGGTGGATTGGGCTCACGGCGCTTGCCCGTAGTCATAGCTCTGAGATATTATTGTGGAACAATATTTATTGAGATTCCACCACCCGGTTCGAATTCGAACGGCGGCTGCCCCAAAGCGGGTAAAAACATTAACCAATTACCGTAGTACCCCACCACCGGTCTCATTTTATTGCAACCCGTGTCAGCTACCGGTGTAAATAGGCTGTAATAGAAAATCTTATTTCCATAATCTCCATGACCAACTTGGGCATGTATTTGCTTATATGGGGCTCGGAGGCCGCACCAACACAATGTTACTTTTTCATTTTCTTGGAATTCAGGGAACATGCCGGTAAAATAAGCCTCGTAAAAATTGATCGTAGGCTGGACGAGAATAAATCCCTGCAAATTGGAACACTTTGGTGGCGTCGGCGTCGGCCCAGACGAATTCGCCGTGCTCTTGGCCACCACCACTGCTGCCGGCTGATGCCGGTTCCTCTTGACTTTGAGGCCCAGTAAGCGCCTCAGGTTGCGGGGGCTCCTGAATAGGGGCTCCGGCATGGTAAACGGGTTTTCGCCTCGCACAAGGTTTTCCAGCTGGAAGCCGACGTTCACGAAGCCGCCCACGGTGTTGTACGAGCCGTTCACAGGATCACGGCCGTATTCGTAGCGTAGACTCAGGGCGCCGTCTCGCGTGGTAAGGTCCGCGCCGCTCCGCCAGCCGTGCACGGGCGTTCCGATATTGAACTGGTATCCCACGGCCTTAAGCCGCAGGTCAACGGCGTGGTTCAGCAAGGCGTGCGAATAGCCCGCCTCGACGTCGAAGTTATTGCCCTTATTGCGAAAGGCGTTGACCAGGACGTTGCGATTGAACAGGTTCCCGTACCAGTTGAAGTTTAGGTCCGCCGCATCGTCACCTGAGAGAATCGCGGCGTACTCAAGGCCCACTCCACCCGATCCGTACCACTTGTTGAACAAGCGCGAGGTGTCATAGAAGCCGTTCACCCCCAGGAAGGCGCTCTCATTCGGCATGGTTCGGTAGCCTCCGCCGAAGGAGAGGTCCGTCCTACTGCTCGCGGAGGAAGTGGTCGTGGTGAAACCCGACGCCGTGGGAACGTCAACGCTGGGTTTCTTCCAGAAGTCCCAGCCTTCCGCATGAGCTTCCCCGAACAAAACGGAATTGGGACTCAGATGAAACGGCCGCGTGTAATCCGCGGTGAAGCGCCCTGTCCGCACGTTCTTGCCGAAAGAGTAGAGAAAGCCGAACTCAAGATTGGGGATTTTAGGGAGGAAAGGCGTAATCATCCCACTCGACACGGCTAGGGGAGTATCGCCGCGGGGACACCCACAGTCGTTCGCAGGCGCCCTGCGCTCAATCGGCGAGGGGAGACCCTGCGCCTGGGCCGACGCGCAGAAAACCACGGCGAACAGCGCCGGTAGCGCAAGGGCGCCAAAAACCGCTCTTAGCAAGCCTTTTTCATTCACGATACCGCTCCATACCCCAACGTTCGCGAATCAATACGGACGTCGCAATTCCCCAAGCGGGGAAAGATCCAATTACAGTTAAAACCAATTGTGCACAGGCGCTAACGACAGGTTACACCCATGCGGCACGCAGGTAAACACAAAGGTGCGCTTGGGACGTAAAACACTCCGGAAGCCCGCAAAATGGGAGGTACACGGGAGCGCTCATTTTCCCGAGTCGTATGCGCCTCTGTTCCCCATTGCAAACGCCGTCCCCTCAAAGAGAAAGCGGCGCATAAAGAGCACACGGCTGCAACCGACCCTGAAAGCTCGTTCATGCCGCTCCTTCCAGACTACAGAACGCTTTGTGGTAGCCGGCGGATGCCCCTACGCGCCTACTATGGAAGCTTTTCGCTGCGGGAGTCGGAAAACTCTCCTAGCCCCCCCTTGTCAGGGAGGATAAACGTCCGCGCCGAGTCAAAGGGTCTTCATGCAGTATTCTTAAGCCCCCCTGATTAGGGGGATATAGAGGGTTGATCCTAGAAAGTTCACAAACTGTCGCATGCTTGATGGCAGGCTTTTGGGCATGGGCGTCACCCCCCAACTCTTTTTCTCATACCGATGCGCTTTCACAGAAATAAGATCGGCGGAACTCTTTTGTAAAGCAGGTTTTTCAATCTCTTTCTAAGAAAGTTGCGATAATAGCCGGAACAAAGTATTTCTTATGAAGAAATGCTCGTTTCGGCCATTGTAGAGGGTCTTCAAGAAGGGTTTGGGAGTGGGCCTTTATTTGAAGAAGTTTTTCCCCAATAGTACTTCTTTGACTGCGCTTTAGCGGGACGGCGCCGCCACGTAGGGGCTTCAAGGCGCAGGACCCTCCTTACAGGCCACGGAGGTCCCTGAGGGCGCCATTCGAAGTCCAAATGCGCCGTTTCGGGCCGAAAATCTCCTGTGCGAAACGCCTCTACACCACTC
>JBBRBO010000042.1:0-27580 GCA_038205805.1 Desulfomonilales bacterium | reverse complement strand
TCCAACAATCCCAAATCCATGATAAAGAAGACTCGTGGACATGCTTGCCTTTCCTTCATAGTCTTTTTCAAAACCAGGAAAGACAAAGCATGTCCTCTTTTAGTTTGCAACCTCAGGTACGCAAATCCCGGATGAACCTTATTTGGTTATGTTTAAGTTCTGCATTGGCCTACGAACGCTCTATGAGACTCTTGAAGCGATCAAAGAGGTACGTGGAATCGTGCGGTCCGGGTGAGGCTTCCGGATGGTACTGGATGGAGAAGAGCGGGTACTTCCTGTGGAGCATCCCTTCCACGGTGTGATCGTTCAGGTTGACGTGCGTGATCTCGCATTCGGACTCGACACTCTCGGCGTCCACGGCAAAGTTGTGGTTTTGTGACGTAATCTCCACATGGCCGGTCTCGTTACAGCGCACCGGGTGGTTTGCTCCGTGATGTCCGAAGGTTAGCTTGAAGGTTTTGCCGCCAAGGGCCAACCCGAGGAGCTGATGTCCGAGACAGATGCCGAAAATGGGTTTCTTGCCCACTAAATTGCGAATATTCTCAATAAGATACGTTATTGCCTCGGGATCACCTGGACCATTCGAGATGAATATGCCGTCCGGGTCGAACGCGAGGATATCGGCGCTCGAGGTATGCGCAGGGAAAACACGCACGTGGGCGCCCGTATCTACAAGCAATCGCAGGATATTCTGCTTGATGCCGCAGTCGTAGACGGCCACTTTGAACTCGGCTGAGGACTTCAGCGACGGCGCATTCCAGCGCCATGTGCCTTCGTTCCAGTCGTACGGCTCCCGGCAGGTGACTTCTTGCACCAGGTCCACGCCCTCGATGTCCGGATAGGCGCGTACCTTGGTGAGCAACCGCTCGGGGTTTAGTTCCCGTGTGGAAATGATGCCCTTTTTGGCGCCGGTCTCGCGGATGTTGCGTGTAAGCTTACGTGTGTCGATCCCTTGAATGCCCACGATCCCTTGATCGCTCAAAAAGTCCCCGAGAGCCTTTTCCTTGCGCCAGTTGCTCGGGGTAGGACAATACTCTTTCACGATGAATCCGGCCAGGAACGGGCGTATGGATTCGTTATCTTCCACATTCACACCGGTGTTGCCGATGTGAGGATAGGTCATGGTGACGATTTGACCCCGATATGAGGGGTCCGTCAGTATCTCTTGATACCCGGTGATGGCCGTATTGAACACGACTTCGCCGATGATTTCTCCCTCGGCGCCCATGGATTCGCCGCGAAAGAGGGTCCCATCAGCTAAAGCTAGAATGGCTTTCATGTTTGGTCCTTGGAAAAGCGGTTATGATGGTTCACCGGGCCTGAAGCCACCCTGCGCCCGACGAGATCCGGAGGAGAGACTCATCTCCCCTGCGAACCACCCATCGTGCCGCCGGATGATTGGACGCTGTGCAGCGAACTATCTTGAAAAATCTTTCAATCGGGTCATCGCCTCTTTGATGCGCTCGTCCGGGGCAGTCATAGAGATCCTGAAGTAGGTCGCGCCGCTGGGACCGTATCCTACACCGGGGGTGACCACCAGACCCGTTTTCTCTAGGAGGTCCGCGCAGAAATCAACTGATGAGGCGTATCCTTCAGGGATCCTCACCCAGAAGTAGTAGCTCGCCCTGGGCGCCCGGAAACGAAAGCCCGCTTCTTCGAGGGCCGCGGCGATTACATCCCGACGTTTCTTAAAGAGATCCGTGCGTTCCCGGCGGAAGATTTCCGCCTCAGGAGCACTCAGGGCTTTGGCCGCGGTGCGTTGAATCGCCATAAACACACCGGAGTCGAAATTGGATTTCAGGGTCAGAAAGGCGTCGATGAGGGCCTTACCGCCCACTACGAAGCCTATTCTCCATCCGGTCATGTTGAAAGTCTTAGAGAAGGAGTGCATCTCGATGGCTCGGTCTTTGGCTCCGGGGATTTCCATAATGCTGATAGGCTTGTCTTCTTCCTCGAAGTACACTTCAGAATAAGCATTGTCGGCGAGGATGACCAGATCATGTTTTTCGGCGAAGGCTACCAATTTCTTGAAAAAACTAGCATTCGCGACCGCTGATGTGGGGTTGTTGGGATAATTTACGAACATTATCTTGGCGCGGTCGGCGGCCGCCGGGTCGATGGCGTCCAGATCCGGCAGGAAGGCGTTCTCATCGGTGAGTGGAATGCGAATGACCTCGCCGCCTGCGAACTGTATCGCCGTTTCATACACGGGATACCCCGGATCGGTCACGAGCCCCGCATCGCCGGGGTCGATAAAAACGAACGGCAGGTGCGAGACGGCGTCTTTGGCGCCGATGGTGGCCATGATTTCCGTGGCCGGGTCCAAAGAAACCCCGAATCTGTTCTGAAACCAGGCGGCTACACCCTCACAAAAATCCGTCTCTCCCTTGTATCCGGGGTAGACGTGGTTCTTGGGGTCATGCAGTTCCTTTTCCATTATATCGAGCACAAAAGGAGGCGTAGGCTTGTCCGGATCGCCTATAGCAAGAGAAATAACGTCGATCCCCCTTTCTTGAGCGGCTTTTTTCTTTTGGTCTATTACATGAAAGAGATAGGGTGGCGTATCGAGCACCCTTCGTGAAAGCTTCATCTTGGCCTCCGACCTGAGGAACTAATCCGAAAAGTGTTACGGTGTTGCGCTGAAAAAATCAAGAGGCGACCCGCTGGAAGGAATAGTTTGAGCTTATTTTTTGTTGAATGCGCCTCAATGCGCGCAGGCTTTTAGAAAAAGGTGGATTGCCGTTACGCACGGGCGGAATCGTTTCCAGTGGGGATGATCGCTGTGCGCGCCCGTCGGTCCGCCGAACACCATGTGAGCCGCACAGGAACTCCGGTCGCTCTACGACACGGTAGCCGTTCACGAGACCAAAACGAGCACAAGTGCAGTAAATCAGTACTCGATGTGTATGTGTAATCGTGCGAAATAGCGCGTCTTATCGTATAACGCACCTCTCGACGAGAGCTTTGTGTGCTATGTAGCCTGCAATACTCGGGAACGGGCCATTGTGGTATAGGCGATCATCTTTTTTCCCGAAAGTGGATATTTTCCTGGATATGGACAACCGCTTTCGTGTAACGATATGGCGTCACAACTAATGGGATGTATGGTTCAATGCAGCCCGTGAATGAGCGCAGATCGGCTAAAGCCTCTTTGACCCGCGGGCGCCCGAACGATTTGAACGTACAGCCATGCGCGCCGCGCCCGTTTAGAAGCCTTTACGTGAAGGATCGTATGCGTCACCCCCGGCGCGAACCAGCGCCAACCAGCGCGTCTAAAGGGCTTTTGATTGTGATTTTGAGCGGTTCGGTTTATTGTAGTGCGTTTGGCCTCTACCGACCTGAGGTTACCGTTCGCCACCGGCTTCCCATCGATCCGGTCGGCAAGGTTTTGGTCCGAAGGGTAAAGAAACCTCCCATCGGGCTTACATGAGGCACAGAGCCGCCTCAAAGCGGTGAACTCGCTGCGACGGCAGAGGCCTTGACTTCAATCGGTAAACTCCATTAAGTTTCCGAATCAATCCTCCGGGAGAAAAAAATTACCAAGTGGTCGTCTTCCCTGAAACAATTATTACCTGGCTGTGTCTGAACTGTGTAAGTTTGCTGTTGTTCTCAACGCTTATTGAAAACGGAGATGAAGACAAATCTCTCGTTGTGCGTAGCGTAAAAGGCGACCGAGAAGCCTTTGGCGTGCTTGTAGAAAAGTACTATAAAAAAATCTACAATTTAGCCTATAGGTTCGTTGGAGACACTGAAGAGGCAAACGATCTCGCTCAAGAGATCTTCACGGCGGCTTACCAGAACTTGAAAAAATTTCGAGGAGACGCTAAGTTTTCCACATGGCTATTTCAAATAGCTACAAACAGAGGCAAAAATCGCTTCAAGTACCTAAAACGTAGAGGTTATTTCATAAATCGCAGCCAAGCCGATTCCGATGACGACAAGGATTCGACGCCGAGAGCGATTCCGGACACCTCGACAAACCCGGAAACCATGCTTGCCGGCAAACAGATTCAGAGACTTGTGCAAGAAGCAATCAACGAATTGGACCCGGATCACAAGGAAATCGTTATTCTCAGGGATATTGAAGGCTTCTCGTATGATGAGATAGCGCAAATACTCAACCTCCCCGAAGGAACAACCAAATCTCGCCTGCATCGGGCGCGTATGGTTGTGAAAGACAAACTGAAGAAGGTTCTGTCATGAAGGATTATCACCACATAACTGAGCGATTTTTCGAGCTTCAATCGGGCGAACTCAATGACAACCATGCGGCCCAACTTCATCTGAAAAGCTGTCCCGAATGTAGCGAAGAGTTCAAGTGGTACGGATTCGCTGTTGGGGCCATGAACAACCTCGAAGAAGTTTCTCCTCCCGTGAATTTCCTCGCTCAGCTTGAAGACAGGCTGTTTGCTCCGAAGCCGACGCTATGGGACCAATTTCGCGATTTTTTCGCGGTGTCCCCATATATGCCGTTGCCTGTTGGGGTATCCGCGCTCGCCGTCCTGCTTATCGTGGGATCGGTGGTCTACCACGACTCGTCATTACCAGGCGTTGTGTCGTCAACTCCCGGTCTGGTTGCGTCCCCGGTGCAACCAAGCGCCCCTACCACGATGGTCAATGCGCCGGTGCAGGCCATCTCATTGGGTGGGCCGCAGCAGGTTGCCTCACTAGGTGGTCGTGGAGTTCCGAACATCGCGGACTTAATAGGCGCCGACAGTTTTACGGTGGAGAGTCCTGGAGTCGATCAAGCTATTGCGTCCCTGAAGCAGGTGTTACCCGGCATTAAGGGACGTATGATTGAGGAAAACTCCAATCGCATGCCCGGTGAATCGGTGGTCGGCGTAGTAATTCCTTCAGCGGAATATCAGCGTCTTACCACTACCCTTATCAATCACGGAGCCGTAACCACTCGTAGCTCCCAAGAGATTTTGCCCTCCGCTAAGAAGGATGGCGACAACGTACTATTGTACATCCGATTTGTTCACAAGAGATAACGTTTAAGGGCTGCTCAACTTTTTCTTTTTAGTTTAATGTAATTCAGGGTAATTCGGTTTCTCCTTCTGTAGATGGACCTTGTCCATCTCTTGTCTTTTTTGCCCTCTTATTGGAATATTGCCCCTTTTTAATCACATACGCCTTTGAAAGGACCACTTCATGAAGCTTGGAATTATCGGGCTTCCCGGTAGCGGCAAGTCCACTGTCTTTAAAGCGCTTACGGGTGGACTACAAAGCGCCGGAAGGAAAGGACATTCCGATCCGAGTGTCGGGGTCGTCAAAATACATGATGAGCGCCTTATTTTTCTCGCGGACTTCTATAAACCTAAAAAAATAACACCGGCTCAAGTTGAATACCTAGACATTGCAGGGATGGGAGAATCAGGCGCCGGGAATGCGATAGGCGACAAGACGCTTGCCCATATACGACCTCTGGATGCGCTTATTCACTGCGTGCCGTATTTCGACTCGCCGCTGACGGGACCGGCCGATCCTCTTAAAGGCTTCAACACTGTTTACGAAGAAATGATGCTCTCTGATCTCATCAGCGTAGAGAAGCGCCTGGAGCGTATCGAGAAAGAAGTGCGTCGTGGGCGAAAAGAAGCCCAACGGGAACAGGAACTTATGCGTGCGGCGGCGGATCTCCTCAATGAAGGCCGACCCCTCGCCTTAATGCCCAACATCAACGAAATACCCGAAATGAAGGGATACGGCTTTCTTTCCGCAAAACCGCAACTCGTGCTCCTCAACGCCGGTGAATCCAAAAGCAGAGAAGCCATTCAAGATGTAATCTCCCACTTGAAAGAGAGAGTGAAAGGCCAACCCAATCTCGTGTTCGACTGGCTCTACGCCGATGCGGAAGCGGAAATCGCCACCCTCCCGGAAGAGGACGCCAAGGAATTTCTAGGTGATCTCCAACTTGAAGAAGGCGCCAAGGACCGCATAATCCGCACATCATTCGGACTGCTGAACCTCATTGTGTTCCTCACCGCAGGAGAACCCGAGGTGCGCGCATGGCCGCTACGTAAAGGCAAGACCGCTCTCAAGGCCGCAGGGGTGATCCATTCCGACATTGAACGTGGGTTCATTCGAGCGGAAGTGGTAGCCTACGATGACTTCTACGCGGCAGGGTCTCACGCCGCGGCGCAAAAAGCGGGAAAAGTAAGGCTGGAAGGTAAAGAATATGTCGTCGTGGACGGAGACATAATGTTGTTTCGATTTAACGTATGATGAGTATTAGTTATATTTGTCAAGGTCTTGCGTCCCTTTATCCTTGAATGTCACGGATGTGGAGCTAATCAGGTTTTTTCATTTGCCTTTTTTTTCTTTATCCTGTATGGTGGCGTGAAACTACGTACATGCAGGCTTTGGGAAAAATAGTATGGATACCGCAATAGAATCCTTAGGCGCGGCTAAAATTCCGTCGCCTCTAAAGGCGCAATACGTTGCGGATTCGGAACGCGTGCTTTTCAACGTCTCGCTCGAAAACGTGACCCGTGAATGCAACGAAGGCCGTGAGCCTATTTCGCTCATGAAGGCCGGTCCAAGAAGCGAAATATTCTTTGACCCAAGTAAGCTCAAGTGCGCCATGGTGACCACCGGCGGCCTGTGCCCCGGCCTGAACAACGTCATCCGGTCGCTGGTGCTCACGCTGTATCACACCTACGGGGTGCGAAATATCTTCGGGATTCGATACGGCTTTCAGGGGCTTATCCCCAAGTACGGCCATCCGATTCTTGAACTCACGCCCGACGATGTGACGGAAATCCACGAACTAGGCGGCACCATACTTGCCTCTTCACGAGGTCCCCAAGACCCCGGAGAAATGGTGGACGCCCTCGAACGCCTCAATATCGGCATTCTGTTCACCATCGGAGGTGACGGCACGTTTCGCGCGTCGGCCAAGATCGCCGAAGAGATAAAGAGGCGCGGGGCTAAGATAAGCGTCATCGGCATCCCAAAGACCATCGACAACGATATTAACTTGTTGTCGCGATCTTTCGGGTTCGATACCGCCGTGAGCGTAGCCGCAGAGGTTATAGGGGCCGCTCATGTCGAGGCCACAGGCGCTCCCAATGGGATCGGCTTGGTCAAGCTGATGGGGCGGCACTCGGGATTTATTGCGGCAAGCGCGGTGCTTGCCAACTCGAATGCGAACTACGTCCTCATCCCTGAAATAGATTTCGACCTGGAAGGCCCGCGAGGACTCTTCGCCGCCCTGGAAGAGCGAATGGGCAGACGCCGACACGCAGTAATCGTCGTGGCCGAAGGCGCCGGACAGAAGTACTGCGCCGGAGAGGGCACGGATGAATCCGGTAACGCTCGCCTAGGGGATATCGGGTATTTTCTTAAAGAGGCGTTGACTGACCATTTCAAGAAGATCGACATGGAAATCAACCTGAAATATATTGATCCCAGCTATCTCATACGATCCGTGGAAGCCAATTCCGGGGATTCGATCTTTTGTGGTTTTTTGGCCCAGAACGCCGTCCATGCCGGTATGGCGGGGAAAACCAATATGGTGGTAGGCACTTGGAACAATAAATACGTGTTTCTGCCGATGGGTCTCGTAACCGCCGGGAGGAGACAGGTTGACTTACACGGTCCTTTGTGGCAGAGCGTCTTGGAAGTCACCGGCCAAACAACGTTTACGAATGAGTAACGGTTCACAACGAATAGAGCGCCCCTTTTCAATTGCAATGAGGTGGTCCGGAGAGGAGCTGAGTCTTCCCTCGAGCGTATACCGGCGTAGAACCGTCTCAAACCCGGAAGCATTGTGAGAACCAGTAGCGTCACGTGAGTGAGGCGACCTTCGTCAAAACGCTTCGTCAGCCCTGAAAACGGCTACACGCACGGTAAGCGGCTATGCTTCGTCAGAAAAAAGCCGCTTTTACGAATAGGTTTTTAATTTCTCCGATCACTCAAGCGTTTCATAATCGTGGGCGCTGTTTCGGAGACCGCATCGAGTGTTGGGCTGCTGCTGATCGCTCGATCTTATAATGACGACGGTAATAGGGCTTGGCGCCCATTGTAAGATTGCCGTTTTTTGATTTATTGCCCGTTAAGTCGGCAATTTGACTTATGTAAAGTGTTCAATGGGCTTCAACAGTGAAGCAATGGAGGTACAACATGTCTAGGAAAGGTCTTGTCCTTGTCGCTGCCGCCTTTTTGGCTACTTTGCTCCTCGCGTCCATATGCGACGCTCAGGGCACATTTGTGGCGACCGCCCGTAACTTTAGAGGCGCCCTGTATCAAGGTGTAGGCCCCACACCGGGTCACGCCTCGGAAATGGCTATGGTAAGGTGCTCTCAGGATTCCTTTGCGCCGCCCAGCTGCCGTATCCTGGCGGTGCGTGGGGAATGCCCGCCGCCCATGTGCGCGCCCATGCCCATGAGAAAACCCATTCGCAAAGCGCATGTGGCCGCTCCCTATCCTGGAGCTTATCCCATCGGTAGACCGATGCCGTAATCACAAGAGGACGCTTCGGCGTCCTTTTTTCATCGCATAGTGGTTCACCGGCTTGGAGAACTCTCCCAACCCGGTGAACGTATCTCATTTTTTTTCCACCGACGTCACGCCGCTCGAAAGTCGGGCGTTCGGATAGCGTCGCTCATCGTGCTAAGGCGAATCGTATGAAAAGAGCATTTACCTACATCGGGTTGTTTCTCCTCGCGGCTTTCGCCTTGTACGGGATCTTTGTACTCGTATCAAATCATTTGACCCAAAAGCAGGGGCAAGTTGCGGGAGAAGCAGTGAGCCCCTTCGTCAGCGGGTTCATCAAGACCGCAGGGGATCAAGTGCGAGAGACCCTCCGTAATACCTCAGATGAACAGATCCAACAGGATGCGGAGCTCTACACCAAGAAATTTTACCCTGCGTTCAAAGGGGCAATTAAGGGTTTATCGGAATCCCTCAATAACGATCCTCGACGCGAGGAAATTGCGACACAAGCATATGAGACGGGCCATCAAGTAGGTCAGTTCGTTGTGGAACCCTTTTCCCGCGGAGTGTCGGACGGGGCCGGACCGGTGTTGGACAATTTGCAGAACAAAGCCGAAGAGATTCGCAACTTTACCGAACAAAATAAAGACATTCTGAATGCGGTGAGTGGAGGATTGCAGTTTCTGCAAAAGGCCTTCAAGAATCCTCCCGGGCCTCCTCACCCCCCCGGAGGGTCCCCTGCGCTTCCTCTACCGGGTTATGGCGCGCCTCAGCAGCCGCCTTCGCCGAGATACTAGGGCTGCAAGGCGAGCAGTTTCTGGTGCGGCAGATCTACGCAAGGGGCCGCCGCTGAGTAGATACCGGCTTCTTTACAGGTCCTTTGGTCTCATGTAGGATGCCTCGCACTAACATTACAAACTCGCACGAGTTGGAAAAGGCGCATATATGGCGAAGAGGTCTGTTCACCCTAGTAAAAGCCTGCACTGGAGTTCGTTATCTCCCGATCACGATAGAGGTTCCGTCTTGCGCGTCACCAGGAGGTCGCTACTAAAGCTGGGGGCGGCTGCGCTGCTCACCTCGTTTTCGCCCGTAGCCTGGGCGGCGCCGAAGAAGGAGTCTATCGGTGTCGGTTTTCTCTTGCCTGTGGATGGACCCGCTGCTCAGAAGGCCAAATCCATCGTGAAGGGGTTCGAGTATTTCCTTAAGACGAAAAACCCCGCAGTAACACTCGACATTATTACACGTGAGACCGGGCTTCAGGATGAAAAGGTTTTGGAAGGACTCGCAGACTTACTCTCGAAAGAGGTTCGCTTTGTTGTCGCGCCCCCTACGTACAAAGCGGCGGAGACGGTGATCCACGCTTCTGCAGTGGGTCGGGCGGTCCTTTTTCTCACTCATCCGTCGGTCAAATTGGTGTCTGGAGAGCTATGTCTGACAAGCTCATTTTCCGTGGTTCCGAACACTTTCCAGTCGGCGCGGCCGCTTGCCCCCTGGACTGTCGAAAATGTAGGGACGAAGCTGTTTATTACCGGCTCCCAGAATGAAATCGCCAACGAGGAAGCCGATTACTTCGCACATGCCTTCGAGCGATCCGGCGGCGCCTTTGTTGATCGCATGCAGACGGATGGCGCGGGAATCCCCGCCGTCGTGAAAGCCATCGCCGCCTCCGAGGCGCAGGTCGTCTTTGCGGCCTTTGACGAAGCGGACGCCAACGCTTTCATCCAGGAGTTCAAAACCATTGACGCAGGCCGTAAGATGGCGCTGGTGGGACCACATTCATTGGTTGCGGATGTTCGTAATCTCGCACCGGCGGGCAAGAATTTCCCTGAAATACATACACTGACCACACTGAAGAACGGCGCCGAATTCGCGGCAGGTCTCAAGCAGCGATTCCCAAAGGATGCGCCGCAGCTTATGGCGGCGCTTGACGGGTATGAGCTGGGTATCACGATAGCGGCTGTGGCGAGCAGAATACAACCCGGAGCGTTCGAGACGGAGAAGGTCGTTGAGCAACTCCAGAACCTTTCGGTGAACGGCCCACGCGGCAAGATTCGTTTTGACAAAAACCATGCGCGACTCTTTGACACGTTTGTTCAAGTGACCCGGAAGAGCGGATCAGGGGTCTCTCAGAAGATCGTGGCTGATCTAGGTGAGGCCGCTACGCCGGACTTCGGGTGCGGTAGAATCGGTTTTCCTCGCCGTCCGGATTCGGACGTTAAGGACGAAGAGCCCTTCTGGGATGAATGATGGAAGTGGTTCGCCGAATCATCGCAAGGAATATATGTTTGACATACTTAAAGCTTTTTGATAACGTCGTCATCATCCCATAGATTTTGTATTTAGTACCTTGTAAGGCTTGCCTTTAAGAGGAGATATTATGGATAAACGATTGTTGTTTATCGGACTATTAGTCACCGTATTTTTCGTAGGAATAGCTACTGCCGGGGGTCCACCGTGTCCGCGGCCGATGTGCCCTCCGCCTATGGTGTGTGCGCCGCCCACGTGTTGTCCTCCTCCGTGTGCTCCCGTGAGCTGTGCGCCGTGCGGCCCCGTGTGTGCGCCGCCGCTTTGCGGACCTCCTCCGTGTGCGCCTATTGCATGTGGTCCCGTGTGCGCGCCGCCTCCCTGCGGTCCTGTATGCCCGCCGATGTGTGGTCCTAGACCGTGCGCCCCGCAATGTCAGGACAATTGCATCAAACAGATCTGCAAAGGCGTAGTTCGGCTCGTAGCCGGCGTGGTATCTCTACCGTTCAGAATCGTTGACGGTATCTGCAATCGCGGCGGTTGTCGGCCCCAGTGCGGTCCTCCCCCTTGCGGCCCGAGAATGGCGACATGCGGCCCACCCCCGTGCGCCCCTGCTCCTATGCCGTGCGCGCCCGCTTGCATGCCCGCGTGTGCGCCCATGAGCGGCTGCGCTGTAGGTATGCCCGGTCCCGCCCCTATGGGTATCCGACATCGCTCCCCGCGAGCCAAAAGATATTCTCCGTTTGCGGAAAAGAAAACTAACCCTGTTTCCTTAGTAGCGGCGCCCCTGGAAGGAATCTCAGCTTCCTATTGGTAGTCTTCCGAAGGTAGGAGGTTTGATGATGGGCCGTTTTACATTTACAGCCCGAGTCGCCTCCATCGGCCCCTACTCGTGAGCATTTCTATAAAACGTCCTACTCGTATAGGACGTTTTTTGTTTTTGAACAGGCGCGGGGTTCTACTGACTCAACGCCGACCAGATGAACTGGCGAAGACGTGTTGGAACGGGGAGTATCCCGACTTCTTCCGAAGAAAACATCGCCGTGCTGCGAATCCGTGAAGCGCCATACGCGCTTGGCGTCGTGCGGCCATTGGCGCGCGTCTTGCTGATGCGGCGAAAGCGGCTTTTCACCGTAAGAACAGGTCCATTTTGGGCCGAAATTCGCCGTTAAGAAAAAGCCCCTGCTCCGCTCTATACCAGTCTCGGGGCTTTCTTTTCGTGGATAGACAAAAACGGGCGACTTTAACTCTTAAATTATATAGATACTCACAGCTTCCGTCTAACAACTCCTTCGTACGTCTCTCGTTAAAGGACGACGAATGGCGCCCATTTCTTATCTGGCATAGTCGGCTATTTCGCAGGTTCCCTTCGAGCGCACCGAAATTCCTCATAAAGAATGCAGAGGACTCTTTATTAGCGGGAAAATTCAAACGCTGCATGGTACAGCGATGTAACTGGACAGGAGGGAGGTCGGCTCCTACCTTGAGCACCGGATGAGAATTCTGCTCCTGATGTCCAGGCCTCCCACAAGCAAACCTCTACATCGCAAAGCCACCGGTCGCACTGAGATTTCTTCGGGGGAAATCAGCCGTCATTCCGGTCTGAGATCCAGCCTTTCTTTCTACAAGGCTGTCTCCAATGCTTATTTGTTCAAAGCGAACGGTGTGCCCGCTGTTAAGTCCACCTACGAATGTGGAAGATTTTCTCTTTAGCGTAGTTGATTTTCTTCATGCGTTCCTCGTCTCCACCTTGCGTGTCGGGGTGAAACTTTCTGGCAAGGGATCTCCAGGCCTTGAGGACCTCTTCGCGCGTGGCCTTCGGTGTGAGATCCAAGGTAACGAAGTATTGACGCGCCGTGAACTCGAAGGGATTGATGGACGAGTTGTGATGCCGTTCATACGCGTCGTGGGGTATCCATTCTTCAGTGCGGCGTCTTTGACGCATTTCCTTCCATCGTAATAGAGCGAACGCGGCACGAAGCATATCTCGGTAGGCGGCCTTTTCCGACGCTTCCTTTCCGGAGAGGGGACGAATCGCGTCCAGCTCCAGGAGATACGCTTCCAACTCGGTGATATGCAACTGGCTCAACAGGAACGAATTTGGCTCGGGCATCCCCGTGGCGTAAATCAGTTCGCGGCGAAAAGCGATCATCTCCAGGGACTCGCCATCCGTGTGCTCGTAACATCTTCCGTCCGCAAAGCACGGTGCATTTGGGCACTGGGCCAGAGCGCCACCGGGGCCACCCTGCCAGTTTACGCCGAGGCATGAGTTCGGATCCATGGGAACAATCCACAGCCCATGCTCCTTGCTGTGCACTAATGAGCAATCCACGAGTTTATCGTTGATGCCGCACAGGGCTCTGTTCAGCCGAAATCGCGTGAGCTGGAATACCCGGCACATGTCGGACTTACACGAGCCGGGGTTTTCGAGAATGAAGTTCGTTATCTTGTCATGCAATGTCATGCGACCGCCTTGTTGAAATCACGACCACCAGTGCGATCTCTTCTTCCATTGTCGGTTATACGCCAAGGAAAAGATGTGAATGGGAACAAATCTTAAAGTGCGTCGGCCGTTGCTGAATAATGGTTCACCGGCTCAAGCGGGGCTATATGCAAGCAAGGCCGGAGGGAAGCGTTCATGCCTTCGGACTCCTCATTAATTATTTCGGACTCTAGTCCTCTTTTCGGTGAACGCTTATCTTCTTTAGTATGTGTCCGGCGGACACGTATTTCAAGAGAGCGGTCGATTGGGCGGCCGGCTGAAGCTATCCGTAGTCAACCGAAAAAGCCGGACCCTCATTGGCCGGCTCTTCCGTAGTGATTTTGACGTGCTGAGCGCTAGAAGATCACGCCCATTTCAACGAAGCCGCCGTCCATTGTGGTGTCGATAAGCCGAGCTTCAGAGTATTTCTTCGCGAGCGAAACATAGCGATAGCCGCCGCTCACGTATCCCCAGCGTCCGTTATTCAGTGGAATACTGCACTTAATGGCCGAGCTGAGATCGGCGCCTATGCCGTTATCGAGGAAGGCTACGCCGGCTTTGCATTCCAGCGACATGGTGTTCAGCTTGTTGGTGGTCCTGAGGCAGCGCTCGAACTCAATCCCGGCCATAGCCATGTTCATTTCGGAGTTGGTGGTTTCGCCGCAACAGCCGGGCTGGTATACCCTCATTTTGTCGTCTACCCGGACATAGTCGCCGAATACACCCACTCTGCTTGATGCTGTGCGCACGGTATCAAAGACAAGACCAACTCGGTGATACATGCGCTCCCATTTGGTGCGAGAGTTTAAGCCGAGGCTGGTCCATGTGCCGAACACAACACCGTTCGTGCCGTTTACCTGGCCTTCCTGCATCATGGGAGTCAAGGAATAGCGCAACGCCCACGACGGTTTGAATCTAAACAGAGCGGAATACGTTCCCACTACTTGATGCTCGGGCAGACCCAGCACACCGGTCATATCGACGTCGGGATATATTTGACCCTGGGAACCCCAATAGGCGAAATTATACGCCCCGTGGTAATTGCGGATTTTGCCGCGAGTCCGAGCCCACATGGCTTGGGCGTCCAATTGCCACCCACGGGTGTTGGTTCTCGGCAATATGCAGGTCGGCGGCGCCGGAAAGTCCATGCATACCTGAGGCATCGCCAAGGGCTTACACTTGACTATACGTTTGGGTGTTACCTTGGTGATGGTTTTAGATGTAGCCTTTGTGATGGTTGTAGGCTTGAGCGCCTCATTATGAGCGGGTGAAGCAAGATCTTCCTGTTTTTCCGCAAATGTTGCGGGTCTGTAATCCCATGCGCCGGCTGTGGTAGCCATAAGCGCCATAATAATCACCAGGCATACCAATACCATACTACGATAAGTTCTAAACATACCCTACCCTCCACGGCAACGATCTGTTACAACTGAGATTACCCGTTGACTTTTATTAGTCAAGCAAAAAGATAACTCATCTTGAACTATTAATCGTATTTCAGAGAAATAGGCTTATGTTTATCGGAAGAGAGGAATTAACAAACTTCGAGCATTTTTAGTCAAATTATTAAATAGATTGGTTTTATATGATTTTTACTAACTCACCAAACACTGACGCGCACGCAACAGTATAACAAGAACTATTGCGCATATCATACCGACAGTAATCGGGTTCCTACCCTTCAATCGCGTAGGGCCTCCCGTGAGGCAAGCCGCGGCGGCACGCCGTGTTCGAGCCCGCAAGTGGGTTAAAGCTCCACAAAACCGGAACGCTGAGAGACCACTATCTACCGTTCCGCGGCTCCGGACCTCGGCTCCTTCCTTTAGTTGATTGCCGGGAGTTATAGCTACCGCTTGGCGCCATAAGACCGGCGCGCACCAACGGCCCAAAAGGGTCAACTTCCGAGAGCTATCGATTGATCCGCAGCGGGCGAACGTATCTAATACCAACGCTAACCAAAGAAGTAATGTTGGGGAGAACCTTCTTGAAAGAAGAATTCTCTCCAAACCCCTCTCCAAGAACTTTTGCAATTTCCGAAACCGGCTTTGCAATAAAAGCTCCACCGATCTTACTTTTGTGAAAGCACATCGGTATAGGCACCTCTCCCTTAGGGACTTACCTCCTTAACTTATGTCGTCAATTATATTCGGGAGAGACGTTTGCGCGTCTACAGACTATGGCCAAACTGCCCAAAGAGGAGTCGTTATTTTGACGATTATTATTCGCCGCAAGGGGCTCGAACCCTTTGGGATACAATCGTACGGTCGGGAGGAATACGACCCTGAATACTGAACTACGCCCGCATCCTACTCAAAACCGGAAGGGTAAAACCTATGGAATATCCAGCCGGACTCCACCCGTAAACCAACGGAGCGCCTCGCGCGCCAATTTACGCGCAGGGCCTTTCTCCAGTGCGCTGAGTACGGCATGAGGCCCTTTTACGGATCTTAGGATCAGCATGTCTGCAACGAGGCCTTGGGTGGTATTGTCCAGTTGCAAGGTGGGATTGAGGCTCGGAACGAAGTCTACCGTGTCCGGATCAGCCTCCTCAACGGCAAAGACAACACTTTGGGCCAGCCCCACCATGAGGTGCCGATCGGGCTTGGCGGAGCCTTCCGCGAGTATCAACGTCGGTGTTCCTCCATCTCGCAGGACGATGACAAATTCCAAGTCGTCGTGAACCACTGCGAGAGCGGATATATCAGGTGAAAGAAGCTTCATGTGAGGTCGTTCACGTCCTATTGATGGTAGCTGCGCGTTTCGTGACACGCTGTTTCACTTTGAGAGAAAGTACGATCGGTAGTGATACTTTTTGCCTAAACAAACAATTACTCATCGTGACACGCGAGTTTCGGCATTGGTAAAACTCTGATAAAGGGCTTTGGGAACCCAGCCTTTCTTTCAGCCCCGGATTGGCCGATCTTTGCGTTGCCTTGAAATACCCTTCAGTCAAAGCAACCGTTCACCCGAAATCGTGCAATCGCTAGGAATGACGATGGCGTGATCCGGAGGGAGTATGAGTCTCCACTCCGGGTTTTACTGAGCGCAGAGCCGCTTCAGACCTGGTGATCTATTCCGAGGAATTTGCGCGCAAATAGCAGCCCGCCGTGGCGTTAATACCCCATCAATCCACAGCACCGCGAACACACGGGCATGAGGCCTTTTTGGGATAAGCTTTTGCGGAAAGCCAGGTACTGCTCGGAATTCCATAACTCCGTGATGGTTTTGCCCTTCACATTGCCCACAACAAAGTCGTGGTAGTCCCGACAGGGGGACATATCGCCGTTGGAATTGATTTCCACTGCGCTAAAGATGGACACGCAACGATCAAAACCGAAACGGCTATCGTGATCCGTGTAGTACTTTTCGAGATCCTTGGGCTCAGTGAGCGACGGCATGATGATTACCGCCGGTCCTTTCATGTCCGCGGCCTTTCGGCTGAGTTGTTTCAACTGCCGTGAAAGCAAATCGTAGTCGGGCGGCCGCCACGAACCGATCCAACCGTAGTGCTTTTCCGGAGCATACCCAAATCTGCTCCTGAAATCCTCGGTATGACGTTGCGCCGAATCTTCATCTATCCACCATGCAAGATAGAATACGCAGACATCCACTTTGTCGCGAAACACGTCGTATATGTCCACGAGTCTATTGTAATTCACATTATTGATGGTTGTGAGCGCTGCGATGAGCGGCAGTTTCTGCTTGCGATCCTTTCGCACATCCGTGATGCGAGCGATCGCTTTGTTGATCGTGGCGAAGTTGTTCACCGATGGGGCCGCGCCCGGCCGACTAGCGTTATGAGTGGCCGCATCCGGCCCGTCAATAGAGATCTGGATCACGAACATAGGAGCGTCCACCAGGCGCTCGGCGTGCTCGGTTAGACCCGTCGCGTTTGTTGCGATGCTGGGCGGCATCCCCAACCGCGCGGCTTCCTCGATGATCTCGACGGAACCCTTGTAGAGCATGGGTTCCCCGCCCCATAGATATACCGACGGCGTGTGTCCGTGGCTTTTGAGATCCCGCAGGAGTTCGATATAGCGCTCGGGAGTGACTTCCTGGTTCTTCAGCTCCTTGAGCGAACAACTTCTTAAGAACCCGTGATCCCCCCATTGGCCGCACGTGTGGCAACGCAAATTGCAAACGTCCGTGATCCTGATACTGCACTGACGTATATGTTCAGCGAGACCGGCCTCGGAACGCGGAAAAAGGTTGCGCAAAAATTTGTCATATTGAATCAGCGCCACGTTTTTGGCGTACACACCTTTTTCCAGCAGTTTCGGCGCGGTCTTCAGAATTGTTGTAATTGGGACCCAGCTTTGACTCATTGTGGTAACTTCCGAAATTTGAGATAAGCGGTCAGTATATAGAGATCAGCGTGCAGGGGCAAGTCCGGCGAACGGTTATGCCGATTACTACCAAAGAATAAGATCAGGGTGAACGTTGGTATAAGTAGAATTTTGACCGAACCCCTATCCAACAACTCTAATGTCGCCGAAATCACATTTAACCAAAACAAACGGGGGCTTCGGCGCACATCAAGTATTCTCTGAAGAAGTATAGAAAACCTGCTTTACAAAAACGGCCTTCATCAATCTCACATGAGTGACGGCGAATCGGCGTCAGTTTGTCCTTTTCCGCGGCCGACCAGACTTCTCGCTTTGTTCCACCGGGGTGGCGTTGTCTCCCGCCCCGCTTCTGGGGTGGGCATTGTCGTAGACCTCCATGAGTTTTCCGAGATCCGATCCGGTGTAACGCTGGGTAGTCGAGAGGCTGCTGTGCCCAAGCATCTCCTGTATCGAGCGCAGGTCCGCGCCGCCGTGGAGCAGATGCGTCGCAAAAGAATGGCGAAACACATGGGGAGTGAGTTCCATAATGAGGCCTGACTCGGCGATCAGTTTTTTGAGGACGCTCCGGACACCGCTCGTGGTGAGTGGACCTCCTTTTTCATTGAGAAACAATACCTGGCTCGAAATCTTCTTCCGTTCCAACAGCGCGGCTCGCTTGGGCAAATAATCTTTGAGCGCATTAACGGCGGCTTCTCCCATCGGCGAAATTCGCTCTTTGCTGCCCTTCCCGAGCACTCGGAGCCAGCCCTTCTCTACGTCCACATCACGGAACCTGAGTCCTACGAGTTCCCCCACACGAATGCCGGAGGAGTACAGCAGCTCAAACATAGCGACATCGCGCGGTTTTCCGCTCGTCACCGCGGAAAGAAATCGCGCCATCTCATCCACCGATATTGCCCGCGGGAGCGGCTTATCCAGCTTGGGCGCTTTTCGCCCTTGCGCCGGATTCTTCGTGATAATTTCCTCGGCGGTAAGAAAACGACAGAACGAACGCACTGCGGCTAATCGCCGGGCGACGCTGATTTTCTGTACGCGCCCGAACTGGCCCGCCAGAAAACCCTTGATGACCATGGAATCAATTGCTCCTACGTCCTTGTCGCCTTCGGGACGTGTTTCCTGCACATAGCGGTGAAACTCCCGCAGGTCACTTAAGTAGGCGCGGAGCGTTTCCGGAGATGCGTTCTTCCGTACGATAAGGTAGTCTTGAAAAAGCTCTATGGCCGTTTGGAGAGTCGTCATATCACCGTCCTTACAAGCGCCGGCCTGGTGAGACACACGGTGGGCGCCTGAACTTTAGTCATCAGCCCGGTATGCTTACCATGTCGGCCCGCAAAGAGGGTAACATTTCAGAGCTATCAAGGCGAACTCAACGATGCAGGGTAGATCAGGCTATCTGACTTTCAGCGCGGCTCGAAGCACCTGGAACCCCCCATTCAAGCAAGATATGTTTAATGGTTCAATGGTCGGTATGAAATCGAAGGATAACAGATATAGAACACAAAAAGACGACATGAACTCGTCACATCGTGCGCAAACCGTTCGTGATGGAAAGTCATGGGCCGGAACCCCTACAGGTCCGGCCCGAATGCCATTAGGCCGCGGGTCGTCTACCGAAGATAAGCCCCACAACAAACAAGATCAAGAAGATAACAAACAATATTTTAGCGATTCCCGCCGATGCGCCTGCAATTCCTCCAAAACCAAGGACTCCGGCCACAAGCGCGATAATCAATGCTACTATTGCCCAATATAACATGTTAAGACCTCCGTTCGTAATTGCGTTTTTATAAGCAAAAGCCGTGCCGTTTTGAGCTTATGATAAAATGAATTTATTTCCACGTGAAATTAGTGCCTTAGTTTAGACATGCCGCCGGCGCCAAATTTGATAGAACGGGTCATTGCATTGAACGGGCGCAAATCACCCGCATGATAGAATACACGGGCCTATTTCGTCCGTGAAGGGTATCAAACTGTCGCCCGACGGAACCGACCCTGCAGTGGATCTTCCCATATACATTTATCCATCCTTTACTCATGAACGCTACACGCACGCGCTTTTTCGCGCCTCCACAAGAGCGTTCGTGAAGTTGACGTAATCCTGAGATGTGAGGTTTTCCGCACGCAGCGACATATCAATGTGCGCTCGCTGGGCAGCCGCTGCGAAGTCCTCAGATGACAGCTCGAAGGGCGTAGTATTTTTCAAGGTGTTCCGCAGGGTTTTTCGTCTCCCCTGAAAGGCCGTCTTCACCAGCTTTGTAAAAAGCTTGGGGTCATGCAAATCATCGTGCTCAGCGTGCTTGAAGCTGATCCTCACCACCGTCGAAACCACGTGAGGCTGCGGATAAAACGCATGAGGTGGGATGTCGAAAAGCGCTTCCACAGAGGCGTCCCAGCCGAGTAAGACCGAAAGAATGCCATAGTCCTTTGTGCCGGCCTCTGCACACAAACGCTCGGCCACTTCCTTTTGCAGCAGGATAATCAGCGAGTCAAATACGTTCCGCAGTTCATGAAAACGAAAAATCAACCTGCTCGATATATTGTACGGCAGGTTCGCCACAACCTTGAGGCGTCCGTTTACTTGAGCTAACTGCGCGTAATTAAATTTCAAGGCGTCGGTGTGGATTAGGTGAACGGCGGGTTCGTGGGCGAACCGCTCGCTGACTATCTTGAAGAAACCCGAGTCTACCTCGAGCGCCCACACCTGCGCGCCGGCTGCCGCAAGTCGCTCCGTGAGCACGCCGAGGCCCGCGCCGATTTCGAGTATACGGTCGCCGGGAGCTATCCTGCCGCTCTCTACGATGGCATTGAGGTAGGACAGATCGGTTAGTAAGTTTTGCCCCAGCCACTTCTTGGGGCTAAGGCCGTATTCCTTGAAAAGCCGTTTAATCTGTGCCGGTGTGGAAACTGTGTGCATAATGAGCGCTCTACCTGGGCGCGTTAGCGTTTACATGGAGGGGCTGCTTACCTCACGACGCTGTGCTACTCAGCCCTTCACCGCGAGCCTTTTCCACTCACCTGTTGCTTGCAGCGTTGCAAAGCGCTTTGGTCTCTTCGTCTCGACATAGTGTCGGAGCTAAAGCCGTTTGCTTTCCTGCTTCGAGAAGAAGCCTTTTACCAAAACAATTCTGCGGCTGTCCTATGCTTATACCAATGTGCTTTCCAACGAGTAACATTGGTGATGACTCTTTTTTGGAAGATAGGTTTTTTCGACGTCTATCTGAGAATGTTCAATATGCCGAAAGCGGCATTTGCTCCTTGAGAAAAGCCGCTTTCGGCCATTTTAAACGTCCTTGGAGAGGGGTTCTGGGAGAAGCCTTCTTTCAAGAAGGTTCTCCCCGATATTACTTCTTTGACTGCGCATTGGCCTAAGTTACCCGCTTCGTTCACCGCAGCTACGGAATCAGGCCCATGGCTTTCCAGTAGAAGGAACTGATAAGTATCGCCGCAATGACCGATACGGCGTACACCACCCCTCCCACGGTCACATGCCCCGGAGCCCACGCGCGAGATTTGGTTCCCGCTTCAGCAATGAGGATGAAGGGTTGCTGATACGGCAGAAAGAAGCTGTTGCCGGCTGCGATAACCGCGACGCTCACGAACGCGGGATGAAGGCCGAATTCACGGTAGAGCGGGATGAACAAAGGGGCAGCTAACGCGATTGTCGCAAATCCCCACGGCACGTCCACAAAACGAACCACCCAGAACCCGATGGTCACCACCAATAGAAAATAAATGGGGTAGGGAGCCCAAGCGAGTATCGCCGGCTCAATAAACGGCCGTGCCCAATCCGAAATTCCCGTTTTGACGAAGATTCCCGTGAGTCCCACCACCACGCCGAAGAAGTTAATGATGTCCCAATTTACGCCCGTGGAGATCTCCGGTGGCTCGAGTATACCCGACATGATGAGCGCAAAGAGCGTCAGGAGCGCCACTGCCGCAGTGGGCAACCCGTGCAGCCGATCCGTAGCGAAGAGGACCAGCGCCCCCAGGAGTATTACGGCCGTCAGCGCCTCTTGCCTGGTGATCGGCCCAAGCTGCGCATACTGCTTGTGAAAGGTCTCTTTGGAGATGGTGAGTCGTTCCTTGGGTCGCAAAACTACGTAAAGCAGCCCCAGGAACAGTACGGTTATCAAGAACCACGGCAGCGCCATATAGAGAAACCAGGCGTCGAACGTGACCAGAGGCTTCATTTCGGCAGGATAAAAGCCCATCATGAATATGCCCCAAAGCGACCCCGTGAGCCATCCTGTACCCGGCAAGACGGCGGTTCCCCACGCCGAAAGGCAGATCAAGGCCGAACCCCGTGAGCGGTCGGGGATGCCGCAAGCCTCGACGACACTCATAGCTATGGGCATGATGATCGACAATCGCACGGTGATCGACGGCGTGAGTGCGGACAGGGCAATCCCAATGATGAACCAGCTCAATACAATGGCCGGGTAGCTCGGCTCAAAGAGCTTCAGCACCGCATACGCGATTCTATTCCCCAACCCCGTCTTCGCCAGGGCGTACCCAAAAAACAGCGCAGGTATGAGAACCCACAGGGCCGAGCTTGCATATCCCGCCGTAACTACCGGTAGCGGCACGCGAAAAGCAAGGCAGGACCCCAAAAGCAACGCGCCGCCTGCAAAATACGGCAGCTTTGGAGGCCGAAAGATCCATAAGCTAAGGGTAACGAGAAAGGCCGCAAGGACAAGATGCCCCTGGGGAGGAAGACCGGCGAAGGGTTTCACAATTGCGATCAGGACCGCACACACCGCAGTCACGACAAGGCCGCTCAGCCGGAACAGCGTCATACAATGCCTCACATCATCGGGATTGGTTCGGTTTGCTGGGGAAGAGTCCTCTGAACAGCCGACGCAGGGGAGGCCTACGTGAATACCGGCGCCTGTGCGTTGCGTGGGCCGTTTACTCGGCCTCTACTGCTCAAGGTTCAAGATGTGTATTGATGCGCATTAGCCGTTGATGAGGAGAAAGGTATCAAAAAACCAAGTTAAGCTGCACGAACGGGCCTTGCCAGTGTACGTTCAGCTCTACGTTAGATGCGGGCTCACCGTTTGTAGGCCATGGGCTCAATCCCTGAAAATACATTTCAGTTTCGAGCGTAACTGAGCGGTACCCGCCTTCTAACCCCACGGAGAATGTGCTGTGCCCATAGAGGCTTGTGTCCCAGATCGCAGGTCGCAGACCGCCCGCCACTTGCCAATCCACGATCTTGGTTTCGGCTTCACGCTTGAGAAGGGGTATGGGAAAACGCACTCGTCCATTCATAGTCACAGGTATGTCCCGTAGACGCCCCGGAATCGCGTATCCATGCAAGCCTATAGTCATGGGATTCGCGCCGAAGTGCTTTGCGTAAGAGTCGATGTGTCGATCGCGGAACTTGATCTCGCTGATCTCGTAATCGTAATTTACGCCGAGTCGCAAAAAAGGATACCGAACAAGATCCAGATCTACTCCGAGGCGGGCTTCTCCCAGGCGCAGTTGATTGATGTGGTTGGAACTATAGGAGACAAGTGGGTCCGTGGTATGGCCGTCGAATCTGTAATCCTCGAAATCTATTCTGAGACCCAGGCGATCTACATAAAGTTCCCCGTGCAATTCGGCTACCAGTTTAGGGCCTCTGGAGAATCCGTAGCGAGGACTGGATAATTCGTAATCGCTTGGCCCGAATGCCGCTTGTTTGTCGTTCTTTATGCGCACTGTTCCGGATGAGAGTGTTGCAAGGTAGGCTCTGGCGCCCAGCGAGGCGCGGAAGTCGGACCAATCGAACCAGTAATTGGACCCCCACCAGCCGCCGGTGGATTGCGCCCAAGATGGAGCGCCGCCGCACAAAATGAACAAAGCAGCGATCAGGGCGAGCCGGACGCCTTTCATCTTGTGTGGGACGGTGAGCACGGTATACCTCGTAAATACAAGAAAATACAAATAGAAAGCGGAAAAATTACAGGTGAATATATAACACAAGTCTTCCGCATGTCAAGGAATTAAGCTGCTCACGCCATGCCGGCGGTCCGTAGCGCAGAGAAAAAATTTCGGCTGCGGGCTGATCACATGTCGACGCCGCGAAGTCCTGCGCCTGCCTGTGAAAACAGCGTCCGGTTGCGAGCATACAGGACACGCCCGCGGCTGCCGTCTCTCATGCGTCCATCGCCAGCGTGCGGGTTCCGCACACGTAACCTCTCGCAATTACTCTCCACATCCTGTTGTGCTGGATCACACCTTTACTATTGTGCGCATTCCGCACGCTCAATACCCCATTTTACGAAGGGAACCGGGCGCTCTCAAAAATACTCCAGAGGATGATGTCGCTTCCCCACGTACCTGAATGATTCCTTCCGAAACCCGAATCTGCTTGAATTGCCGGCCCGTTATGCTATATGGTGAGTATTCAATCCTAACGGCCCGAAACCCGGAAAACTCATACTTCTTAGCCGATTGGCTTACACGGATTAGTTTCACCCGATGTTGTCGCACGTGGTGCGCCGACAATGCGAACTTCATTCAGTACGGGGGTCCTCGTGACACAACCTGGCGACGTATACCTTCCCAAAAATCGCGTCCGAATAGTAACAGCCGCCTCCCTCTTTGATGGCCACGACGCTGCAATCAACATTATGCGGCGTATTCTCCAAGCGTCCGGCGCGGAGGTCATCCACCTGGGGCATAATCGCTCAGTAGCCGACATCGTCACCGCTGCAGTGCAAGAGGACGTTCAGGCCATCGGCGTAAGCAGCTATCAGGGCGGGCATATCGAGTTCTTCAAATACATGATCGATCTCCTCAAGGAGAACGACGCTCAGCACATCAAGGTGTTCGGCGGCGGCGGCGGGGTAATCGTGCCCGACGAGATCAGAGAACTCGAAGCCTATGGTGTGACAAAGATTTACAGCCCCGAAGACGGGAGAAGACTCGGCCTCCAGGGAATGTTGAACCATTTTATCCAGACGAGCGATTTTTCCCTGATTCGACCGCATCTCAGCGAAGACGACATCGCAGGGCTGAGCCCCACCAATTGGCGCCTTATCGCAAACGTAATCACCAGCGTCGAAGACCTGAAGGAATCCGGGAACGGCGCCCTTGCGGCCTTCAAGACGCAGCTGGATGAGCGAGCCGGGGACCGAACCGTTCCCGTCATCGGTATCACCGGCACGGGCGGAGCGGGCAAGTCATCCCTCACCGACGAACTCATTCTGCGTTTTCTGCGCGACCAGCCTGACAAGACCATCGGTGTCATTTCCGTGGATCCCACCCGTCGCAAGACCGGCGGCGCGCTCCTGGGCGATCGCATTCGGATGAACTCCATCTACAACGACCGGGTATATTACCGTTCCCTGGCCACGCGCAAGCTCGGCACGGAAATCCCCGTGCACATGGAAGAATCCATACAGGTGCTCAAGGCCGCGGGTTTTGATTGCATCGTAGCCGAGACCGCCGGAATAGGGCAGGGCGACGCCGCAATCGTGCCCCTGGTGGATGTGGCGCTCTATGTCATGACCTCTGAATTCGGAGCGCAAAGCCAGTTGGAAAAGATCGACATGTTGGATTACGCCGACCTGGTGGCGGTCAACAAATACGATCGTAAAGGCTCCGAAGACGCAATCCACGACGTGCGCAAGCAGATTCAGCGCAACACCCTGAGTTTCCACAGCCCACTGGATGAGGCGCCCGTGTACGGCTCCATCGCTTCACGGTTCAACGATGACGGCGTAACGAGCCTCTATGCGGGACTTATCGCCGCCGTGAACGAAAAGACCGGCGTAGGTTGGTCAAGCTCGGTGAACGGTCGCCGAGAAAAGGTTCCTTCTTCCAAAACGGTCATTATTCCCGCTGAGCGTACGCGATATCTATCGGAAATCGCAAACTCCATACGGCGCTATCACGAGTGGGGCGGCAAGCAAGAGCGTCTCGTGCGGAAGATTTGGCAACTGGACGCAGCGGCCAAAGCGCTCCGTGAGGACGGTCTGTCTGAAGCGTCGGAACCCGTCACCCACATCATGAAGCTGCAAGATGAAATCGAAAATCAGTTGGACCCGGCGGCTCTCCGGCTCATCGGCGAATGGGAGGAACTCAAGGAAACCTATTCCGCCGACGAATTCGTGTACGAGGTCCGCGGCAAACAGCTCAGGACGGCGCTCTTTACCACGTCGCTCAGCGGGAGCAGGATTCCCAAGATCGTCTTACCCCACTATGAGGATCGCGGAGAGATTCTCCGGTGGCGCCTAAAGGAAAATCTGCCGGGAATGTTCCCCTATACCGCGGGGGTGTTCCCGTTCAAGCGTCAGGATGAGGACCCCACCCGCATGTTCGCGGGCGAAGGGGACCCTTTTCGCACCAATCGGCGGTTCAAGTATCTGTCGGCCAACAGCGAAGCTAAGCGGCTTTCGACTGCGTTTGATTCCGTTACGCTCTACGGCATGGACCCTGACGAGCAGCCGGACGTCTACGGCAAGGTGGGGAACTCGGGTGTGTCCATCTGCACATTGGACGACGCGAAGGAACTCTATGCCGGGTTTGACCTCGCTTCGCCGAACACGTCGGTGTCCATGACCATCAACGGCCCTGCGCCCATGATGCTGGCCATGTTCTTTAATACGGCCATTGCCCAGCAAATGGACAAGTTTAGACGGGAAAATGGCGCCGAGCCCACCACCGAGCAAGCGGCCGGCATCAAGAATCAGGTGCTGCAGAACGTGCGCGGCACAGTGCAAGCGGATATTCTCAAGGAAGATCAGGGGCAGAACACGTGCATATTCTCGACCGATTTTGCCCTGAAGATGATGGGGGACGTTCAAGAATACTTCATCAAGAACAAAGTAAGAAACTTCTATTCGGTTTCCATTTCCGGGTATCACATTGCGGAGGCCGGCGCCAACCCGATTACGCAATTGGCCTTCACCTTGGCGAACGGATTCACCTACGTCGAGTACTACTTATCCAGGGGCATGAAAATCGACGAACTCGCCCCGAACTTTTCGTTTTTCTTCTCGAACGGCTTAGAAGTGGAGTACAGTGTGATCGGCCGAGTGGCTCGACGCATCTGGGCCGTAGCTATGCGTGACCGCTATCATGCCGACGAGCGCTCGCAAAAGCTCAAGTACCACATCCAGACGAGCGGCAGATCCTTACATGCGCAGGACATCCAATTTAACGACATCAGGACCACGCTCCAGGCGCTCATCGCAATCTATGATAACTGCAACTCACTGCATACGAACTCCTATGACGAAGCCATAACCACGCCGACTGAGGAATCCGTGCGCAGGGCTTTGGCCATTCAGTTAATTATCAATAAGGAATGGGGACCCACAAAGGTGGACAATATCAACCAGGGCAGCTTCCTCATTGAGCAGCTCACGGACCTTGTTGAAGACGCTGTGTTGCAGGAGTTTGATCGCCTCTCCCAGAGGGGCGGAGTGCTCGGCGCCATGGAAACGGGCTATCAGCGCACCAAGATACAAGATGAATCCATCTATTACGAGACGCTGAAGGCCACGGGCGCTTATCCCATCGTAGGGGTGAACACTTTTCTCAATCCCGACTACGACGAAGAGCAGCTATGCGACCTGGAACTTGCCCGTGCCACCGACGAGGAAAAAGACTCTCAACTGAAGCGCTTATCTGCATTCAAGGAACGAAATAGCGACACGTCCGGGCCGGCGCTGGAGCGGCTTTTCCAGGTAGCGCAAACGGGCGGGAATATCTTTCAGGAACTCATGGAGACGGTGAAATATTGCTCGCTGGGCCAGATTTCCGAGACCCTATTCCGATCGGGAGGACAATACAGGCGAAACATGTAGGCGCCGGCGCTGCAAAACTCTGCGGCAATTCTCCAGGCCCGCGAGAGAGAAGACGAGCGACTTCGGGGTAAATACCACGGTTTGAATGCCTTATACCAAAGTGCTTTCCAACGAGTAACATTGGTGAAGAGTCTTTTTGGGAAGGTAGGTTTTTTCGACGTCTATCTGAGAATGTTTAATATGCCGAAAGCGGCCTTTTCTCCTTGGGAAAAGCCGGTTTCGGCCATTTAAAAGTTCTTGGAGAGGGGTTCGGGGAGAAGCCTTCTTTCAAG
>JBBRBO010000041.1:0-27843 GCA_038205805.1 Desulfomonilales bacterium | reverse complement strand
AGTTATAGTGGTTACCGGGCTCGCCGCGGCTGTGGGCATCGGCAAACCGAAGCGGACTCTTTTACCCTGCGGACCGCGCATGGTCGTATAAACGACGGCCGAGTTCCTGGTGAATCGGTTGCAAAAGTGCATTTCGCCCCGGAACTCAGTTGTTTTTTCAGGTGGTCGATCACATATATATGTAGGAGATTAGATAGCTTATAGCAATTATTCACCTGGCGTGTCCCACCTGTAATGAACAGCGACGCCGGGACAACAGAGTCTTTTGCGTTCGGTTCACGGTGGCCGGCCGCCTTACTCCGATACCTTAACGATTTTTAGAAGCGATTTTACAGAAAGGACCATACATGGCCAAAGCAAAAAAGGGTCGAGAAACTATGGATCCCGGTGGGTCCGGTTCAGATAAGGAAAGGGCGGTCGAGATGGCCGTATCTCAAATAGAAAGGCAATTTGGACGCGGCGCTATTATGAAACTGGGCGCAGACGGCGTCATACCCAATATAGCGGTAATTCCTTCGGGTTCACTCAGCCTCGACATAGCTATGGGTGTGGGCGGTATTCCCCAGGGCCGCGTCACGGAGATTTTCGGACCGGAATCATCGGGTAAGACCACCCTGTGCCTGCACGTTATCGCCGAAGCTCAAAAAAGAGGCGGTTTCGCCGCATTCATAGACGCCGAGCACGCCTTAGACATATCGTACGGTAAAAAACTTGGCGTGAACACGGATGAGCTGTTGGTATCCCAGCCGGATACGGGTGAACAGGCCCTCGAGATTACCGAGATTCTCGTTCGGTCGGGCGCAATGGACGTTGTGGTAATTGACTCCGTGGCCGCATTGGTGCCGAGGGCTGAAATAGAGGGCGAGATGGGAGATTCTCACATGGGCCTGCAAGCCCGACTCATGTCCCAGGCCCTGCGCAAGCTGACTGCGGCTATTTCGAGGTCGCATGCGGCCGTGATCTTCACGAACCAAATCCGACAGAAGATCGGGATTATGTTCGGGAACCCTGAAACCACCACCGGAGGCAACGCTCTCAAGTTCTATTCCTCAGTACGGCTGGATATTCGCAGAGTCGGAGCAATCAAGGACGGCGAAAACGTTATTGGATCGAGAACGCGTGTCAAGGTCGTGAAAAACAAACTTGCTCCACCATTCCAGCAGGTCGAGTTCGATATTATGTATAATGAAGGGATCTCCATGCCCGGTGAAATTCTTGATATGGGTGTGGATTACGGACTCATTGAAAAATCCGGTTCATGGTATTCCTATGGAGACGATAGAATTGGGCAAGGGCGTGAAAACGCCAAAAACTATTTCCGCGAAAACCCCGACGCGGCAAGTACCATTCGAGAAAAGATCTTCGAGCAAAAAGGAATTGCGTCCGCCAAGACCCCGGTGGAGGACGAAGAGATTGATCGCAGCGAAATAGGTGATTAATGGATTTGGACGGCGTTTTGAGGAAGGCCATCGAGTTGGGGGCATCGGATATCCATTTAAAGGTCCCGTTGCCCCCGGTTACCCGAATCAACGGCGCTCTGAGCCCCATGCGTGGAGAGGAACGCCTGACTCCGGATGAGATTCGTCGCGTGGCCCTCTCGATCATGAATGAGCGCCAACGAGAGATCTTCACGAAGACTAAAGAGCTCGACATGGCGTATGGCGTGTCAAAGCTGGCGCGCTTTCGTGTCAACGTGTTTTCTCAGCGGGATTCCTTGGCTATGGTGTTTCGAACGATCCCTTCGGACCCCCCGATGCTCAAGGACCTCAATCTGCCGCCCATCATGGAAAAGATAGCCATGGAGCAACGTGGGATGGTTCTCGTGACCGGCACCACCGGCTCGGGCAAGTCCACGACGTTGGCCGCTATGATTAACCACATTAATTCTTATAGGAATTGCCACCTTATCACCATTGAAGATCCCATAGAATTTCTTCATCGGGATCGCAAGAGCATCATCAATCAGCGGGAGGTCGGTCAGGACACCTTGTCCTTTCAGAACGCGTTGCGCGCCGCGCTCCGTGAGGATCCTGATGTGGTGCTCGTAGGGGAAATGCGCGATCTCGAAACTATCGAAATCGCCATGTTGGCTGCGGAGACCGGTCATCTCGTGTTCAGTACGCTTCACACCTTGGACGCTACGGAAACCATCAACCGCATCATATCCGCTTTCCCCATTGAGCATCAGCAATCCATTCGCTTGCAATTGGCCGGCATACTCAAGAGCGTGATATCCCAGAGGCTGCTACCCCGCGGAGACGGTAAGGGCCGCGCGCCTGCGGTTGAAGTGCTGCTGTCCACGGCCCGAATTCGCGAATGTATTTCGGACGAACGCCGCACACGAGAAATCCGGGATTCTATTGCCGAGGGACACATAAGTTACGGTATGCAGACATTCGACCAGTCCTTGATGCAGCTCTTCAAGAGCAAGATCATCACGTATGAAACGGCGCTTGCCGCTTCCACGAACCCCGATGACTTCGCCCTGTTCGTGCGAGGTATCAGCGGCACATCCGAAGGAAAATGGGACATGTCGTCGTAGAGGCGTAGGATTTCGCCGGGAAAATACCCCCGCGGGCAGCATCCCGGCTCACTTGCCCCGTGCTTTGCCCAACAAACGTACGCAAGTAGGCCTCCGTATCCGGAGAAAACCAATGCACGATACAGGGCACTGCCTCACGTATTATGAGCGCCGATGCAAACCCTGGGCGAGAAGGCGCCCAGCCGTTGTTCCTTGCCTATCATGCTTAGCATTACCGGCTTTTGCCGGGAAAATCCGTCGACCCTCCCTACCGGCGTCTGAACACGAAAACTCACCAGAAATAGGCGGACATTGCGCCAAGCAGTCCAAGCGTTTGCAGTTACGCTGGAGCGCTCCCGGCGCACAAAGGTTTCTATTTCGATATTCTCCGTCCGCAAATCCGTACAACTCGGTACCTCTTGGCCAAAAGCAAAAGCACGCTCAAGGAACGCTCCATGTATTATGCACGAGTCCTGTTAGTGGACGACGAAATCCTTTTTGTGGCGACGATGACCAAACGCCTCTTGAGACGTGAATTGAAAGTGACGTCGGCCTTCAGCGGAACGGAAGCTCTCTCCAAACTGGAAACGGATCAGCGCATTGATGTGGTGATCCTGGACGTGAAATTTCCGAAATGGATGGAGTTCCAACTCCCAAGCAGATTAAGATAGCCCGACCAGTGGTAGAAGTGCTAATGTTGACGAGGCATGCCACAGCCAGACTGGGTAGCGAAGTATAGTTACTCGAAGGATGAGTACCTTAGAAGACCTGTTGCATGAACACGCTTTTGCAGGAGATCGTCGAGGCAAAAAGAAGACGAGTACATTTCACGAAGCAATAATTAGTGCGCGCATAAGAAAATCACGGGCGATTCGAGAAGACTGAACGCCGCGTGTGCGTCGTAAATCCGGCGAACGAGCACTGGGCACAATCCACCGAACACATATACGGAGGAACGAGTAAGTGGCTGATTTCAAAGTCTTATTGGTTGACGATGAAACTGAGTTCATAGAAACATTGGTGAAACGGTTACGAAAGAGAAACTTGGACGTTGATGCGGCGAACAGCGGCAAGGAGGCGCTGGAAAAGCTCGGAAGCAATCCTGTGGACGTGGTGGTCCTTGATGTGAAAATGCCGGACATGGACGGCATCGAAACCCTTAAGCAGATCAAAAAGCAAAACCCCAAAGTCGAAGTCATTATGCTCACGGGCCATGCAAGCGTTGAAGTCGCCATTCAAGGGATGGAGCTGGGCGCGTTCGACTATCTGATGAAGCCCATGGACATTGATGAGCTTCTCTATAAGCTTCAAGACGCTTACAAAAAGAAGTGGTGTAGGGGCGACGACCGTGAATGCAAAGTACCTGAGTCTCTGGAAGTGGAATAAAGGCTTCGGTAGACCTGTTGCACGGGCATCGAAACGGAACACCCCAGAGTGTCGGGCGACCGCGTACAATTAAGCTCAGTATGCCCGGGATGGGACACGGATCTCTACTCCGGCGCGAGTCAAGCGTAGGTTCGTCTCAGCACGGCGAATCTTCAACAACGAAGCCGCCGCACTCAGGGTGATTTTTCGGTGTCGATTGTATCTGACGCCATGATTTTGAAAAAACTTTGTAACCGTTCACCAGGAACAGGACAACTATTTGTAATTACGTATGGGGAGGTCCGGAGGGGAGATGAGTCTCCCCTCCGGCTTTCACCGGGCGCAGAGCCGCCTCAAGCCCGGTGAACGATTACAAAACTTTTGTTGTGTGAAATTTTGCTTCGATTCCTCGGAATTGTAGTGTATGCTTTGGTTCCCGGAAATTAAGAGCCTACATTCCGCCTCATCGAAGCGCTTCTCCATTTTTATGTCCCAGTTCGTCATATTGTACGCCATTACTGTGGTGAAGTCGTAACGAGTTCCTACGGCTCGTACATCATATTTTTGTGGAGGATAATGGACTATGAAGTGGTACACGCAACTGTACCGAATGCTCGAATCGGCTTCGATAGCCCACGCCCAGTGGGACTATGAAGTGTCGATGAGCATTCTTCGGGACAAACGACGGCTTCGATTGCTGGCATTGATGACCGTACCCGCCCTGATAATCGGATTTGCTTTTGCAGCGGATCTTCCCGGAGACTTGGGTGGTTACAAGGCCTACAAACCCGCCTTCTATGACCTAGGGGTATTTCTCGCCACCATCCTAATCGGCTTGTGCGCCGGTCTCATTACCGGCTGTATAGGCGCAGGCGGCGGTTTCGTAATAACGCCCGCCCTCATGAGCGTCGGCGTCAAGGGCATATTGGCGGTCGGCACGGACCTCTTTCACATCTTCGCTAAGGCCATCATGGGCACCGTCGTGCACAAGAAGCTGGGCAACGTGTCGGTTCCGTTGGCCTTGTGGTTCCTTGTGGGATCCGGCTTCGGCGTTTTTGGCGGCGGTTACATCAACCGTGCCCTGTATGATTACGACCCAGTGCTCAGCGACGCGTTCATCAGCATCGTGTATGTGGTCCTGCTGGGCTTCTTGGGCTTTTACTCGCTGTTCGATTTCCTCAAGTTACGAAAGGCTGAAGGCGATGTAGGCGCGCACGGCGGCGACAGCGCTCACGGCAGAGAAGCCGCCTCCGGCAAGGTCGGCATGCCCGCAAGGCTGCAAGGCGCCAACATCCGCCCGCTTGTTACGTTTGACGAAGACCTAGTTCCCGGCGGCAAGAAAATACCCGCAGTGTTTGTCATTGCTTGCGGCGTCATCGTAGGAATGTGCGCGGCCATTATGGGCGTGGGCGGCGGTTTCTTGACCTTCCCCATGTTTGTGTACGTGCTCGGCGTAAGCTCCTACACTACGGTCGGAACGGATATCCTTCAGATCATCTTCACGGCAGGACTCGCCTCGATTGCTCAGTACGCAATCTACGGATTCATCTTTTACACCTTGGCTATGGGTATGCTCCTTGGATCGCTCGTCGGTATTCAAATCGGAGCGCTCACCACGAAAGTTGTAAAAGGTATTTACATTCGCGGCTTTTACGCGATTTCCATTCTTGCGGGTTTCATCAACCGCTTTTTCGCTCTACCCGAGAAACTCAGGCAATTGGAGGTCCCCTTTTTCGGCGGCTTATCCAACACCACGGTGAGTATCTTGAACTACATGGGTGGTATCATATTCTTTGCGGTTATCACCGTATTCGCCGTCTGGGTTATCGGAAAATTCTTGGGTAACCTGAAAGCTCTAAGAGGGGAGGCCTAAACATGATTAGGAATCCTGCTGCATTTACGAAGGGTTTGCTTCTAAGCGTCACGTTTTTCATCGTTTTGTTCATCATTTTCCTGCCTATCTGGGGTGAAGGACAGAACGGCTTGCGGGCGGCGGACCGGCTGTTCAACTCGATCTCAAAAGATTCGAGCTTCTTCATACCCAGGCTGCAAAAAAATGTGAATGAGAGGGCGACAAATCGTCCGATTACCGCAAATCTGTCCATGAAGTCGGACCAAATGGCTCTGAACACTGTTAAAATCTTCACTTCCGGCGCTGCGGTTGAGGCGGCGGTCACCGGACCCAAAGTTACCGTATCCGGAGATTTAGGAAAAATTCTCAGCGCCATGCTTGCGGATGCGGAAGTCATGTTTAACAACAACGCCGCGGAACTAACCGCCAAGTACGGGTTCGACGGCAAAGAGGTGTTGTACACTTGGTGGAATATCGCCAAAGAAATGGAAAAAGCCTTTACTCGTCAAGGTAAGTTTGCCGATGCGAGATTGGTTGCGGAATCCAACAAACGAGGGGTCGAGGTCGCTTATAACTACTTCGGCATAAAAGCGAAGTCGGCCGCGGACAATGCTGCGCTGCTGGCGGCGGCCCTCATCTTCTACGTAATTTATACCCTTTGGTGGGGTATTGGCGTGTTGTTCCTCTTCGAGGGCTTCGGCTTGGAAATGAAGGCCGGCGCCAAGAAGGAAATGTAATGTAACTTCGAGTCATGACCAGTCAGCGTAAGACTTGTCATGACTTGTTAGTCCCCGAAACGAGGCGTCGGGTTGCAAGCTCGAATAGTCGGTCCAGCGCATACTTCATCCAACGGTCGTTCAACGTAAATGCGCAACTATGGCCATATTTGAGGCCAAGACTTCACGCCCTCGCCCGTCCACTCGGGCAAGATTGGGGCGCCATCTTCACAAAACCAAACAGAGTGAACACCATGCTTGCTTTCCTGAAGCGTATATTTTCGAGGAAGAACCGATCACACGATCCGGTTGAAGTCCAGGAACTCAGAGCTGCGTTCGCTCATCGCTACCACAATTTCAAACTTCTTCTCACGGCGAACAACAAAGCCCTGGAAATAATGAGCGACCTGGAAAAGGCGCTTGACGGAACTCATGTCTTCGGCATGGCTTTTGTACGTTCAAATTGCACGGCAGTGCTGGTGAACGTGTTTCGTATTATTAAACATCTCGAGGAATTGGCGCCGGGTAAATACACGGCCCTCTTCGATCGATTCAAGATGATTCAAGAGCAGATTCACGAGGTAATCTCCCAGAAAAAGGCATTTACAGGTGACCGTCTGGTTATTCCTCTGCCGGAGATCACTCGCGAGATGACCGATCAGGTCGGCAGCAAGATGGCGAATGTCGCCGAAATCCGTAACCGTATCGGCTTGCCTGTGCCGGCGGGTTTTGTTATTTCGGCGTTCGCCTATCAACGTTTTATCGACGACAATGATCTTCAATCCGAGATCAACAGACGAATACAAGCTACCAACACCGAGGACATGAACGCGCTTTATGAGTTAAGCGCGGGGATTCAGCAGCTCATCATTAATGCCCACGTGCCCGAGGAGCTTGCGGCTGAAACTTTTGCGGCCTACGTTGCGGTCGAGGCCGAAACATACCCTGGGATACGCGTATCGTTGCGGAGTAGCGCATTGGGAGAAGACGCAGCGGGCGCATCCTTTGCCGGCCAGTTCCGGTCCGTGTTGAATGTCGGAAAAGAGAGCCTGTTGCAGGCTTATAAAGAAGTGGTCGCCAGTAAATACGGTTTGCCCGGTGTAACGTACCGGCTCAATCGCGGTATCCCGGATGAGGATGTCGCCATGTGCGTCGGGGCAATGGCTATGGTAAACGCTACGGTCGGCGGTGTGATATATACGAGCAATCCCTTAAACATTCGCGACAAGACCATCAGCATAAATTCCGTCTGGGGCTTGCCCAAGGCAGTTGTGGACGGCACGGTGGACCCGGACGTATTTCGCATCGCTCGTGATACGCCTTTGCGCGTGATCGGCTCTGACATCAAGAACAAGGAAGTGGAGTTCACGTGTTTTGAAGATGAAGGCGTATGCCGCTCGAATGTGGCTACGGAAAAACGAACCGAGCCCTCTTTGACCCAAGAGCAGGCCCTCGAACTGGCTGGTATGGCCGTACAGCTGGAAGAGTTTTATGGATCACCCCAAGACATCGAGTGGGCGGTCGATCAAGAGGGTTCCATACTCATTTTGCAGTGTAGGCCGCTCCAACAACTACCTGTAAGCGCCGTTACCCAACCTGCGGCTTTGAATCAATGCGATTACGGCGAGGCGCTCGTCTGCGGAGGGATCACCGCTTCACCGGGAGTGGTATGCGGTCAAGTCTTCCAGGTAAAAAATGATGTGGATAAGCTCAGGTTTCCCCAGGGCGCCATTCTTTTCACCACGCAATCGCTGCCGAGTTGGGCGCCGCTATTGGGTAGAGCTGCTGGAGTCGTCACCGAGCTGGGAGGCGTCGCCGGTCATCTCGCAAATGTCGCAAGAGAGTTCGGTGTGCCCGCCCTCTTCGGGGTACCGGGAGCGATGGCAAAGGTGCCGACCGGCCAGGTCGTGACCCTGGACGCCGACGGTCTCACGATCTATGGCGGCCGGATTGAAAATCTGTTGCAGGAAGAACATAAGAAAAAGAACCTCATGGAAGGGAGTCCCGTCTATGAGACCCTGGAAAACGCTGCAAAGCACATTATCCCGCTAACACTCCTGGATCCGGAAGCTATAGATTTTCGCCCAAGCGCATGTGAAACGCTCCACGACATCACGCGATTTTCCCATGAAAAATCCGTGCACGAGATGTTTAGTTTCGGGAAAGACCATCATTTTTCTGAGCGTTCCAGCAAACAGCTTGTGTGTCAAACGCCCATGCAGTGGTGGATCATCAATCTGGATGACGCATATAAAACAGACGTGGACGGTAAGTTTGTCAACCTCGACAACATTCGTTCGATTCCCATGTTGGCTTTGTGGGACGGAGTGATCTCAGTTCCGTGGGCAGGTCCTCCTCCTCTCGATGCGGGTGGGTTTATGTCCGTGCTCATGCAGGCGACCGCGAACCCTGCGCTGGATCCTTCGATGAAATCGGCGTACGCCGTGCGCAACTACTTCATGATCTCCAGGAATTTTATGAGCCTAGCCTCTCGATTCGGTTTTCACTTTTCCACGGTGGAGGCGCTCGTGGGTAGCCGGCCTTCCGAGAACTACATCAGCTTCAGCTTTAAAGGCGGCGCCGCGGATTACCCGCGGCGCGTAAGAAGAGCCGTTTTCGTGGGCGACATACTCGAAAAATATAATTTCAGAACCGAAGTCAAAAAGGACAGCGCATTCGCCAGGATCGAAGGTCGGGATGAAGAATTCATGAAAGAACGCTTACGTATTCTCGGATATCTTATTATCCACACACGACAATTGGATATGGTTATGTCCAACGAAGCTGTTGTGCAGAAACACAAGAGACAAATTCTTCAGGATATTAACACTAAGGTTCTGCGGCAAGCGACCCCACCATCTGAGAACAACACTGCTGAAGAGATTTCCGCGAACTAGAATAGACCAGGCTTCCTTTAGACGAGTTTCCGCTTACTAAGGCGCTAGGTCGTAGGCGTAAATTATGCTGTGGGTATTTGTGAACACAAGGAAGTGGGGTTTCTGAAGGATCAAAACCAGGGATTTTGTCCCTTGGTTCTTGAAATCACCTATCTTGAAATCTGTAATAACGCCGGCGCTGCGGATGGTTTTCCACTTCTCCGTAAGTTGAGAGCCGTCCCAAGTCAGCGCTTCTATAGCGCCCGCGCCGGAGGAATTTTTGATGACAAGTAGGTCGTTGCGGCCTTCTCCCTTGAGATCGGTAATCTGAAGCCGCCCGGGAAGAATAAACTCTCGATAGGTGTTTTTATAGGGAATGCGGACTTTACGGTCCGTTCCGCGCTCCTTGTCCCCGCCACCCACCAGCAAACGATTTTCCTCATCAAAGATCATCAAGCGTCGATCCTGGTTGAGTATAGCGCGTAGCGGTTTCTCGCTTGAACCTATGACCCCTGAATCATAACTGGTGATCAGCGTGCCCGGAGGAAGATACAGCGTACCGTTTTCCGTGACTTTACCGGATTCTACCGCATAACGAATCATAGCCCCGGTGAACATATCGGCCACGTCCGTCCGTTGCCCCACAAGGATTGTTCTTGAGCCTTTTGCCGGCTCCGGAATTGTGCGAAGGAGAACGTTCGGAATTCGATCCACCACTTGCAGGTTCTGTTGCACGTATTTCAGGATGCAGGATTCTATGCCGGCCTGCGTTTGATAGCAGAGGATGATTTCATCTATGCCGTCGCCGTCGATATCAGCGGTTTCCAAGCTGAGGTGAGTGGCGTTGAACTGAGCGTACTGCGTGAGCTGCTTGAGACCGCCGTCTTCAAAGCGGCTGATAGTGATGCCGGCGTCCTCCAAGAAGAGTGTTTCGTTCTTACTGATCCCTAAGAGCGGGCCGATCTCCACCCCCGCTAGAGATGATGCGATCTCCGGGCTTCGCCACGGACCCGATTTCTTGCTTACGTCAACAAGGACGGTCGGTCGAGCCGCGCCCGTGAGCGCAGTCGCGGTATTCCCCTCAGCCCGATACAACGGCAATTTGGGTGAACCCTGGAGTCGCTTCTGCACGGCGCCCAGGAAGAGCTCCACTATACCGGGCAGTTGATGAATATTCGAGACCTTATGCTCCGTCGTGACGTTCATCTTGTCGGAGCGCAGGTCATACAAAGAGCACTTGATGTAATAACCGGACGCATCCGCGGAAAGAACGCCGTAAATCAGCAGGTCGCTGTCCGAGGCGCTCCCGATCTGAATGGCCGAGGCTTCACCACGCACAGGCCCCAGCTTGTCCGTGATCTCACTGATCTTGGATTGCGCTACAACTTGATGGATATTATTAGCGGAAAGCGAGGCCTTGATCGTCTTTTCCACGAAGTCGCGAAAGGTTCGCAATTCCTCGTTGTCCTGGTCGGTGACGAACGGAAGAACCAAAATCTGAGCGGCCGAAACCACAGTCGGCGCCGTGAATCCGGCCCATAAAGCGCACAATAGTCCGACTACAACGCGCAATTTGTGGTTTCCTATGGTGCGAGCGCTCCTCATTCGGGCAAATAGTCCTCTAGCAAAAAAAAACCAACTGTCATTGCAGTTGGCGTAGGAGGAATAGATTCTTTTTAGTGCCTTCTATAGAGCAACTCCCGTGCCATATTCTGCCGGTTGACCTTTTTTTCTTAATTCTACTACAATACAGGGCTGTTAGCGCTCTCATTCCATGATTCTTGATCGGCCCCCGACCCGCGACCCTTCGCTCTTTGTGTATAAATTTTTGAACATCGGGGGGATAACTTCAATGACCGGCGTATATGCGGGGATCGGGGCGTTCAAATTTCCGGCGCGACCTGCCTAAAATTTGAACACGTATCTTTTAGCAAGCTTGAGACGCCTGTATGCCTGGGAAAACCGGAGGGGAGATCTCGTCTCATCTCCGAACCACCTCATCGCAATCTAAGTGGTTACAGGGTTACTGGTGAACGGGCACATATAACACTCTTACAAGGCGCCGTGTATAAGAGATTTGACGAAGGTGAAATTCCGTCGAATGGCGTCGGGGTCGTTCAAAGCCGTTCCGTGGCCGGGGAGAAGAAGCTCTGCGTTCAGTTCGGACAGTGTATCTAAACTGCGCCGCAACGCCACCGGGTCTCCTCCGGAGACATCCGTGCGACCCATCGATCCTTGAAATATGTTATCCCCGGAGATCAAAGCTTTGTATCGCGGCCAAAACACCGAAATCCCTCCAGGTGAGTGGCCGGGGGTCATAATCACGTCAAGATCGTACTTACCCAACGTAAGCCCGCCGCCTTTGAGATAGAAATCTATCCTGTAGTCCGGCATCACCCGACCGTGTTTCTCGTAGATTGCGCGACCGGTTGTTTCCACAAAGCGATGTTCTTCACGGGAGATACCGATCCTGGCGCTCCGCTGAAGCTTCAGGATTCCGCCGATGTGATCCGGGTGCGCATGAGTGCACAACACCACCGCTATCTTGGATGGATCAAGGTGATCGTCTCTCATGGAATCGAAGAGGTGGTCCAGATGCTTTTCGAGGCCGGGATCTATTAGCGTGGGCGTCTTGCCGCTAATGAAGACGCTGTTGCAGTTGTTTTCCCTAGGATCGGTCCAGGTATAGAGATATAGATGTTCGCTGACTCTCATGTTGTCCGTTTCATCTTTGAATGGGTTCAATCCACTTTTATATTTGTTGTGGCGATTTTCGCCACGGGAGTCGGCGCCGGCCTATCTCGAGGCGCAAACAAAACCTGCGGTCACTTTCATAGAGCCGGCTTTCAAATAAGTGAAAATGGATGAAACCGTTTCTGTAAAGTAGGTTCTCACGATCTTTATACAAGAAAACACAAATCGTTACCGCAATATCGTCTTTCTCTCCGAGAAATGGGAGTTTGCGGGAAATCTTGAAAGTTCATGGAGAGGGTTTGGGAAGGCCCTACTTTCGCGAAGGTTCTCCCCACATGGATTTCTAAGCGCAGTGTTTGCACACCTTTAGGCCTTGCTTTTCCTCCAAACGAGTAGTCATGACCGGCTCACCGCATTCGGGGCACAGCACGGTATCGACGATCTGGGCCCTGGCGGGAGCGGGTGTGTCCACTTCTTCCACATTGAAGTAGTTTTCAACAGGCTCGTTGATAAGCTTTTCGGTCACCTCTTCGCGCATGCGTTCAAATCTGCGCTTGTCCTCGTCCGTGGCTTTGCCTTCTTCCACGAGCTTCTGCAGCTTGTCGCGCTCCTCGTGCAGCGGCATCAGACCCTTGAAGGAGACCCGTATGGCTTTTCCTGAATTGCGGTCGAAAAAGGTGAAGACCTGTTTACCCCAATCGTTGAAGAAGAAATTTCCTTTTCCAAAGGTGCAACCCAACATCACCTGAATTGCATCCACGGAGCAGGAACTGTTCTCAACCACCGCAACCAGCTCCTCATCCTCGGCGTGTTCCGCGCCAAAGCTCTCACGGGCGGCCTGAGCCGCTTTGTAACCGATGGCCAAACCCGGGCAAACATGCCCGTGAAAACGGATACATGCAGCAAAATCCTCGGGATATTTGCTCAAATCTTCAACTGCTCGCATGAGAATTTCTCCTTTGTATCGGCCAAAAACACACCACGGACATCACGTTCCGTGATGAGGTCCACTAAGTGTTTGAGGATTCTCGCTGTGGCGCCCCAAATCACGTGATCTTCGTACTGATACGATACCACGTGATAGTCGCGACCATCCACAGTGACGACATGTTCCGTGCGGGCGCGCAGGTCGAAAAAGACATCGAGAGGCACGCTCACCAGGCATTCTATCTCACGCGCACTGATTTGGAAATCATACGGATACGGTATTAATCCCACAAAGGGTGTCACGACGTAATGCGTCGCTACGGTGTAGAAGTCGTCCAGTTCGCCGAGCACGGTGACGTCCTTTCGTTGTACGCCGATTTCTTCCGTGGTTTCCCTAAGCGCGCATGTGAGTAGATTCTTGTCGCAGGCGTCCAGCTTGCCGCCGGGAAAGGATATTTCCCCTTTGTGATGCTCAACATGGGTGGAACGTTTCGTAAGGAGCACGTGGCACCGCCCGTTCTTCTTGAAAAGGGGAGCCAATACGGCCGCGGCCACAACCCCGTCGGTGGACAAACGAAGCTTATGTCTTTCCGCAAACAGGTGGAGCAGCGTTTCGGCAAAACATGATGATGAGGGAAGAGTATCGTCTATTCGAGCGTTCATTCGTTGATTACTTCCGTTGTACTGATTCGTCGTGGAACGGTTCACCAGGAGAGCGGCGCCCACCGGGATCAAAGATGGGATGGAGCCGCGAAGAGGTTAACCTCTCCTCCGGAACCACCCAATCGTGGTGAACGATCAACCTCTCTAACCGGCCGGAGCGCGCAAGGCCGTGTGGCCTTAGAGATCCCTAAGAGAGGGGTTTGCCTTCCGGATGAGTTCGTCATTCTATGGAGCCGGATAGGCTTATCATGAGGAGTCACATCTGCGGATATGCGTCCGATAATCCTTTTACGAACCGCATTACCCGCGTTTGAGCGATCTGTGATCCGGGAAGACCCAATCCCAATCCAATTCCCACAGAATCACCATGCCGTCCGATGATGCGCTGAGGAGAAACCTACCGTTGGGCGATATTCTCACTGCGGTAATTTCTTTTGCATGACCGGAAAAGTCTCTCTCGCACTGTTCTTGATTCACGCGCCACAGGCGCAGCACCGCATCAGCTCCCCCTGTGACGAAGAAGGTTCCGTCAGGGGAGAAGGCCGCTGAGCGAACACCTTCACCGGAGACCTCATAGACACTTAAGATGCTCCCGGTGGGCACGTCCCAAATCCGAGCCGTTCCATCCATTGAGCCGGATAGAAGCAGATCACCTTGCGGTGAAACATCAAGGCACATAACCTTGTCCTTGTGGCCCCGTAAATCTCGCAACAGCCGACCGTCGGATGCGTCCCACATCTTGACCACCCCATCGAACCCGGCGGAGAACAGATATCGCCCTGCATTGACGAAGGACACGGCGGACACTTTGTCTTCATGGCCCTTCATCGTGCGGATGAGACCGCCGTCCGGCAACCGCCACAACTTGAGCGTGCAATCCCAGGAAGCTGATGCGAGGGACGTCCCCTCAGGTGAATACACCACGCCGCTGACGCTCTCCGTATGCCCCTTCAGATGCAACAGGATGCGCCCCGAGTGAAGATCCCATGTTCGCACCGTACGATCATCGCTCCCTGTGGCCATTTCACGGCTGTTCGCTGAAAACCCCACCGCAGTCACTAAATTCGTATGCCCTTTGAATGTGCGGACACATTCTCCGGATTTGCTACCCCACATACGGGCCGTATAATCCGCTTGGGCTGTAAAAAAATTTATACCGGATGATGAAAACACAATATCCATGACCCCGGAAGCCGTATCTATAGACTTTCTGTTCCAGGCGCCGTGAAGGCCCGAGCGAATTCCCTGGTTTCGCATGGCCACAATCAAGTCGAGGGTCGCATCCGCGCGTTCGTACCCTGCGAGTTTCTGCGTGTCGCGAAGTAGGTTGTAGGCCATTCCTGTTCGCCCGGACTGGAGCGCTTTTTTCGCGGTCTGAATCATAAGCTTAAACTTGCGTTCCGATTTAAGCTGTTTTGTAACGGGCGTTACTCTCGCCAAAGCCAAAGTAGGCACGACCGTTCTGCCGCCTACATTCCAGGCTCTGAGACACATGTCTTTTCCTCCTGCAAACAAGCGCAGTCCGTCACTGCTGAAGGCGAGACAATGTAACTCCGCTTCGGGAGCGCAAAATATCCGGAGGACCATAGCCGTGGTGGTGTCCCACACAAATATTCCTTCTTTAGGGTCATAGATTGCAGCGAGATTCAGCTTGGGGTTGAGCGCAGCCAATTGCGCCGTCTCATTGCGTCCTTGAAATTGGCTGATGACGGAGCCGCTTACGGTGTCCCACACCACCGCCGTCTTGTCACGGCCGACCGTGAGGGCTTTTGAGCCGTCGGGCGTCACCGCAAGATGCGTTACCGTATCACGATGAATGCGCTCGAACGGTTGGAGAGACGAATCTTCTGCGTGAAAGCGCTTCAGGACCTTATCCATACCTATTACGAATACGTCGGGACCGGCTTCATCAACGTAAACTGCGCAGGCGTGCGTATGCGGAGGGGCCTTGTAGGTTTTCAGCGCCTTCTTGGAACGGGTGTCCCAGATTCTGACGGCGCCCTTCTCTTCCACGGTCATGACGCGCGAAGCGTCCGGTGAGAAGGCCACGGCGGTAACCGCCCCTTCAGGTCCACTGATATGAGTAAGATAATTCCCTGCTTCAAGATCAGCGATATGGATTGTCGCCCCGACTCGGCCGCACACAATAGCCAGAAGTTTCCCGTCCGACGATAGCCGCATAGCCGAGGGCGGCTCTCCCACAACGCTAATGGAGCGGAGTTCGGCGTCCGTCTCAATCTCCCACACCTTGATTTGGCGATCACGGGCCGCGGTCACGAGGACACTCGAGTTGTCCGTGACGCACGTTATCCACCCGGTGTGTCCTGCGATACACTTCGTCTCGCAGCAGCCGGTATAGGTAAACATAGCGGCTATGTTCCCCGTGGACAGTCGCCGTACCTCGGATTTCTCAGAGAGGCCGTCGCGAACCCTTTCCGCATCCAGCCGGCGCCCCGACCTTTCTAGTACACCTATGAGCCAGCACGCCGCATCTTCATCATCCGTATATTCGGCCACATAGTCTCGCAGAGGTTTTTCGCTCGCGCTCTCCTGCCCCTCACCTATGAGCGCCACTGCGCAGGACTTCAGGTGATTCGCATCACCGGCGGTGTTCTCCGTCACCGCTGCGGAGCACGCCTTAAGGGCCTTGTTCGAATCCCCCAAGGCCAACCGAGCCTGAGCCAAAAGACAAGCGGCACGGCCCCTGTATTCGGGCGTTTTCATCACCTCTTCCAGTTTTTCGATTTGTTCCATGTCCGGTCGGCCGGTTCGTATCCAGCGCACAAGCCCGAGGTTGTAAACGGCCTCCGGATGATCGGGATCGGAATCAAGGGCTCGATTGAGAGCGGCCTCAGCCTCAGCCTCGTGATTCAAGTCCATGAGTGAAACTGCGCGATTGTTCAGAGCATCGGAAAATAACCGCAGCTCATCCGGCGCCGGCCTCGGGAATTTGCGCTTGAACAACTCCTCGTAAATATTCTCAAGCTCATCTCTCAAGTGGCCGCTGGAAGGGAATCTGTCCCTCGGATCTTTGTTCAGGCACTTGAGAATAAGGTTTTCCAATTGTATAGGGATGTCTTTCCGGAAGAGACTGAGCCTAGGGGGCGCAAGCTTCACGTGGGCGAGAGCGAGTTTATCCCGACGCTCACCGGGCTTAAGGACGAATGGTTTGCGTTTGCAACAAATCTCGAAAAACATCACACCCAAGGCATAAAGATCCGCGGGAGGACCGACCTCCGAATAAGGTATCCACATTTCGGGGGCCATGAATCCGGGAGTCCCCATACCTGCGGCAGTAACGGATTCACGCTCGATGGTGAGCGGTTCCTTGCTGTCGCGCATTGCTTCCAGCGACGTGAGACTCGTTCGTTTAGTAAGACCGAAATCCGTTACCTTGAGCGTGCCGTCTCGTGTCATCATGCAATTAGCGGGCTTGATGTCCCTATGTACGAGTCCTTTGCTGTGGGCGTGCCCCAAACCGTCACTCACCTGCGCCATGAGGTCAATCAGCAGATCCCAACCGACGGCCTTTCGATGAGAGAGCCACTCGTTCAGGCCTCCGCCGTCCACGTACTCGATGAAGATTCGCGGGCTGTTATTGATATTTCGGACGTAATAGCACGCAGCAATATTAGGATGGAAACCTATGTCGATCCACGTCTCGGCCTCCTTTGTGAAGAGGGCCACATCGTCCTCGTTGTCCCGCAGTTTGTTCAAAAGCGACTTCAGCGCCAACATGGTGTTGAGCTTGCGATGCCGGACAATGTATACGGCGCCCATGCCGCCTTGTTTAATGTTGCGCACCTCGTAGAGGTTTTCGATGACGTCGCCGACGTTCCATTCCGTTTGGTCTAATTTGGACGCCCCAGGCTTCATCGCCCGAGATTTCCGAGTGAGCGGAGGCGGCGAAGCTTGCGTTCGCACCGACTGTGACGGGCCGACCGTCACGGTGAACCCAAAGGAACGTATAAGTTCGGTGAGTTCCGCCACACGAGGATGCTCGGGAGTGAGAATAACTATGCTCTTACCGTGTTCGATTCGCTCCTTTATACGTTCGGGAGGCAGCTTGGTGAGTCTCGACAACTTGGACAACTCCGTGTCGCTCAGATTCTGAGTCGCCGAAGTAGGAGCTATCCGAATTGCAAGCTTTTCCAAACTCATTCAGCCAAGACCTTCACGAGAGAAAGGGTGAGTTTTTCGTTTCGGGGGCTGACTTTCTCGATACGAGCCAGGGTCTTTTCTCCCGGAGACAAACTCACGCCGGGGCCGGTCACCAATGCGCCGTTGTAACAAAAGTCACGAATCTGGGACAAATAAAACTTGGGAAAGCGCTGAAGAACAACGCACTCATATTCTTGCCCTTTCCGCTGGGACAAATATTTCAAAACAAAATAGCGCTGCCGTTCCCGTTCCAGTTGCACGGCGCGATCCAGCTTGTAACAAATTTCTTCAAGCACGCCCTCAAGCTGCCTTTCGGTCAACGGCGTTTCTCCGCGCAGCACGGCCTTGAGTTGTCTCTGAATGATTAGGTCCGTGTACCGCCTCAGCGGGGAGGTCCCCGTGGTGTAGACATCCAATCCGAGGGTTGAATGGGGAGCCGCATGAAGGCTTAATTCTCCACGAGATAACAGCTTCTTGGATTTGTAGGACACCACGGGATCGTAAATTTCACCTAGACACACCTTTTCCAAAGGGGGGGGTTGGCTTCGAAATATGCCTGACGCATGCGCGTCCAGTAAATACCGGGCGTAAAGATGATTGGCTAGGATCATCATTTCCGATACCAATATTTGTGACGGAGCTTCTCGGTCTCTTTGCGATAGTTCTAGTGAGCCGTCTTCGTGCACCTGCACCAGCAGCTCCGGGTCACGGAAGATGAGCGCGCCCGCCTTCACTCGTTTTTCTCTCATCGTCATACTGATAGAGTACATGAGCGCTTCGTTCGACTCGGGGTTCGCTATGCGCTCATCCACATCCTCATAGGTGAGGCGCTCGTTCACGACGACTTTCGTTTCAGCCAAACGGTATTCGATCAGTTCATATGCCCGAGTAAAGGTCACGAACAGGGTCACTGCCCGTCGTTCACGCCCTTCCATGAGGCTGCCGGCCTCTTCGGAAAGCGTGGGGGGCAGCATGGGAATCTTCATATCAGGGAAGTAAATGGAGGTGGCTCGTCCCCTAATCTCACAATCCAAAGCAGAATCATGGGGAATCAGCTCCGCAACATCAGTAATGTGGATGCCGACCTCGATAACGTCCCCTTCGACTCGGATCGAAAGCGCATCGTCAACGTCCTTGGTGGACAGAGCGTCGATGGTGATGACGTGCAGATCTTCCGAAAGCGACCCATGGTCCGAAGGCGCAGGCTGAGCCGCCTGTTGGGCCAGATGCAGCGCTTCCGGTGAAAAATCCACGGAAATGTCTTCTCTCCGTAGACTAACGTTCTCATCCTCGGACCAGACGCTCAATTCCACAAGAATTCTGAAGGGATCCCATGAAGGCAGCAGGCCTGCGTGGGACAGAATCGTATGGACTTGCTTCATCTCCATCCAGTCACGGCCGTAGAGCGCCGCTTCTTCGAGCAAATTGGTCAGGCCCTCCGGCGCGTCTTCGGCTATTAGCCGACGACCGTTTCGCAGATCCATGAGAAACTCGGCGCATCGAGAGTCGAAGTTTCGTCGTTCTTCCTCTCTTTCCCGTTGTAAGAGCGCCTGGTTCACCTTTTCAGGAGAAGGGATCTCAACCGAATCGGGTTTCAGCTTGAAGTACAGCTTATCTTCAAACATGGCCCGCACTAAAGCCGCTTCATTATCGGCGTTATTGTTCTTTCCGAAAACCAGGTCGCTGAGATCCTCAACGCTGATTTCGTCCATTTCATTACTTACGATTTCCCACAGCTCCTTGAGGTCGATATCCTTTTTAACATTTTCTCGCCTCGCCCAGATTGACTTGAGCTGATTCACTTGAAGATCACGAGCGCCGGTGGTGGGGAAGTTCGGATACGGCCGAGAATTCAATGCGCGACTCGGGTTGATTTTCGTTTCTTTTCCTGCGTCATTGAGGATTCGTAGTCGCCTATCTTCAATTTCGAGCACGAACCCGGAAGAGATTTTTCGACTATCGTAATAATCTATAACATCATATTTACGAAAGGAGTTTGACAATGCCTATGGCCTCGGATTCAAATGAGAATAAAATAGCGGTGGACCGGGAACGAGTCACTATCCGGCATAACGTCGGAGCGCTCCGGCGGACGGTTAAGTCCCTCGTCGGGGCGCCACGGGAGCAAAGTCGGGTCACGTCCGGTAAATCCATGCAGGCGTGGACTCATGGATACGGTTGTTCCAGTGTATAAGCCAAATGTCGGCGACGCGCAAGCGATCGGACATCAGCCGAACAGCCCATCGTAAAGCGTTTTCCCAAGTTTGGCGTCAAAATGTTCTCCACATGAGCCGAAAAACTATTGCGGCGGCCCATCACCGGAAGCCGACCAATTGTTTTTCATTGTACTGAATCTCGGCGAAAGGCCCCGTCTGTCTTCTTACGGAGTGCGAATCTTGGTGAACGGTTCGAACTTCACGATGACATTGTGTGTATTATGTTAAAAACCAGCCGCTTAATCAATTGATTCTCAATTAATTTCGTGAATAGTTAGCTTTGTGTTTGCCAATTATACTCCCTCCCATTTATGATAAGAACCGGTAAGAGGAACATTACACGTGCGGAGGAGCGTTGATTGTGAGATTGCACGGACCTGGAGCCGTATTTAAATGAGGGCACGTTGTGCGGGGATGAATGTTCAGCGAAAAGGCGCGTGGGCCGCTTGGATTGAAAGAGGGTAATCCGGAAGCGTTAAGAGTGTCTTCTGTAGATTCCTAATCAGGCTCAGAGCCGTCGCAGGCCCGGTCAATCCTTACAAACTCGGAGAAAGGATCGGTAGGTTGAAAGAATTCATACACGAGGTTTTTAAAGAAGGCGCGGATATAAGGGCTTCGTTTCTTGATGCAAACCTGCCGACTCTGCTCGCCGTCATAACCACCATAGCCGATACATTGCGCGCCGGCGGGAAACTTATGCTCTTCGGTAACGGAGGATCGGCCGCGGACGCTCAGCACATAGCCGCCGAGTTCGTGAACCGTTTTTTACTGGAACGTCCGCCGCTGGCTGCGCTGGCGCTCACTACGGATTCATCCGTCATTACCTCAATTGCAAACGATTACAGCTACGACGAGATTTTCTCCAAACAGATTCGTGCGCTGGGACGACCCGGCGACGTCGCCTTCGGGATAAGCACTTCGGGAAAATCGCCGAATGTGATCCAAGGACTCAAAGAAGCCCGAAACACCAAACTGGCGACCATCGGGCTGGGCGGTCCACAGGAGGCTCCCATGAAGGATGTTTGCGACCATTACCTGTTTGTGCGCAGCCGAGCCACCCCGCGCATCCAGGAGCTGCATGTCGTCGTTGCGCATACGATAGTCGGCGCCGTAGATCAGCTACTTTTCGCTGAACCGAAGCTATCCTAAGTAATTAATATTTAGTATTCCATTACACGGGCGTCGCCCATTTAACTTCAAGTGAACCGGTATGCTATGAGCCCCAAAACAACCAGTCGCCCGGGAGCTTCCATTGCGGATGTTCAAGCGCCGTTTAAGTTCGTAATTGTACACGGCAATGATCCCGCGCGCAAATCCGCAGCGCAGAAGGCCTTCACAAAAACTATTAGTCTGAACGGGTTGATATTCGATTCAATCAGTATGGATTACGATGGATTTCATTTATCTTTCACGGAATCGTCCTACGGCCGGAATTTCTTAGAGGTTACCTTGGATTTGGGCAAACGATTCGGCCCGATCGAATTTCTCGGTCAAGTGGATTGGTATGAACGCCGCCCCACCCCCACCGGCTATGTGTTCAGTGTAGGGCTTTCATACGTGGATGTTCAGGCGGATGCGTTGGCAATCATAAGAGAATTCATCCAGCAGGCTAAGACCAATAGGATATAGCAATGGAAGACACATACTTCGGTTTCAAGACGGGGGAACTCCTCGTTGCGCTCATTCGCACACTCAAACAAAAAGGTGTTCTGACGGAAGAAGAGGCGCTGGATATGCTATGGAACGCCAAAGAATCTATGTTTCCTTGGAGCAAACAAGAAATCAAGGAACTGATTAAGCTTTAGATGGTATAAAGACTCAATGCAACCGTTCATCGGCCGCCGCACAAGCGCCTGGAATTGATGGTACGGAAATAGTTGATGAGCCTTGCCGCTTACAGTACGGCTTAGCCGCCAGGGAGGGGCTCCCTGAATATTTGGAATAGGATATAATTATGTCGGATCTGAGAGATAAGTTACAGGTGCCGCTGACCCAACTCACATGGACAATCCCGGAGGATAGCGTTCTTCCCGAAACCACGAACGACACTGAACCGCAACAGGCGATCATCGGCCAAGATAGAGCGGTGAAAGCTATTCGCCGTGGTCTGATCATGAGGAGCAAAGGCTACAACATCTTTGTATCGGGAATAAATGGAACCGGCCGAACCGTCACCGTAGAAAAACTGCTCCAGGAAGTGAATACGGAGCGACCTGTACCGGGAGACCTCTGTTATGTGAATAATTTTAAAACTCCCGATCAGCCGAGATTACTGACCCTCGATTCCGGGAAAGGGAAAGTCTTCCGTCGTCAGATGACGGAGCTTATTAACGCCCTTAAGACGAAAATTCCCGCCGTGTTCGAAAGCGAGGAGTTCCAAGCCGCCAGAAACGAGATCGTCAACAAACATATGGGCGCGCAAAAAGCGCTCTTCAAAAACTTCGAAGGCAAGGTAAGCAGCGAGAACTTCATGATGGTGCAGGTCCAAATGGGACCTTTTACCCGTCCGGACTTGGCGCCGGTCGTCATCGGCAATCCCATGAAGATCGAGCAGCTGGAATCACTCGTTGAAGAAGGTAAATTTTCAGCGGACGAACTCACGAAGATCAAGGAGAAATACAAAGAACTCTCGCAGGAAATGGAGAAAATCTTCAAGGCCGCTAGGGAAATCGAAAAAACCATCCAGCAAGATCTCGAAAAACTCGCAAAAGAGTCGATCGAACCCATCTTGAAAGACCTTGTGACCCCCATTCTTGAGGAACACAAAGGCCATGATTCCGTAAGAAGCTATTTGGAAGAAGTCGAAACTGATCTTATGGAACACTTGGAACGTTTTCGCCCGCGCATTATGCAACCTCAACCCGGACCCGAAGGCGCGCCGTCTCAGCCGACGGTTCTTCCCCCGGATCCTGCGCAATTCCGCGACTACGAGGTCAACCTCCTGATCGACAATTCCGACACGGAAAAAGCCCCCGTGGTGGTGGAAACCACGCCCACCTTCCGGAATCTCTTCGGAACCGTAGAACGCGTTATGGACCAGCGCGGCGTCTGGGTCTCGGACTTCCTCCAGATAAAGGCGGGAAGTTTCCTCAAGGCCAACGGCGGCTATTTGGTATTATACGCCAGAGACGTCCTCATGGAAGTGGGGGTTTGGCCTACACTGAAGAGAAGCCTTCGCAACAATGTCCTGGAGATTCAAACGGATCCCTTCAGCTTTTTGTTCACCTCGTCGCTTAAACCCGAAAAGATTCCCATCAAAGTGAAAGTCATTATGATCGGCGACACGGAAATCTATGACCTCTTGCATTGGTATGATGAAGATTTTCGCAAAATTTTCAAAATCAAGGCCGATTTCGAAACGAGCATGCCCAACACGGATACAAACCTGAATAAATTGGCGGGACTTATCGCTCGATTAGTAAAAGAGGAAGACCTCTTGCCCTGCGACCGCAGCGGTCTTGAAGCCATTACTAAGCTGGCCATTCGTTGGGCCGGCCGTAAAAAGAAAATTACGGCTCAGTTCGAGCGCGTCGCCGACCTCATTAGGGAAGCGGACGTTCGCGCTCGGGAAGACGACGCCTCATTCATCAGCGCAAAACACGTGTATGAGGCCCAAGCTGATCGCATGGAGCGCGTAAATCTCTACGAAGACCGTATCCAGGAATACATCGACGACGACATCATCATGATCGATGTGGACGGCTACAAGGTCGGGCAAATCAACGGCCTGAGCGTTTATTCGCTCCCGCAAATTTCCTTCGGCAAGCCCTCACGTATCACCGTGAAGACCAGTATGGGTAAATCGGGCATCATCAGCATCGAAAGAGAAGCTGAATTGTCCGGACACTCCTACAATAAAGGCGTGCTCATTCTGTCGGGCTTTCTCAGGGATAGATTCGCCCAACAAAAGCCGTTGACTCTCACCGCAACGGTCACCTTCGAGCAATCATATTCGGGCATTGATGGAGATTCGGCTTCCTCCACAGAGCTGTATGCGCTGCTCAGTTCGCTCTCGGGTAAGCCCATCGACCAAAGCATAGCGGTCACGGGAAGCGTCAATCAGCATGGAGACGTCCAGCCCATCGGCGGTGTGAACGAGAAAATAGAAGGCTTTTTCCGAGCGTGTAAGGGAAAGGGGTTCACCGGTCGTCAGGGAGTCATGATCCCCACCCGCAATGTGGATGACCTCATGCTGATCCCTGAGGTCCTGGAGGCGGTGGAGCAGGGCAAATTCCACATTTGGGCCGTTGACCATGTTGACAAGGGTATCGAAATACTCACGGGAGTACCCGCAGGCGAGCCCAATGAGGACGGAGAGTACCCCGAAAACACGATCAACAGGCTTGTCGATGATCGTCTGGAAGAGTTGTCTCGCGGCATAAAGGAATTTGAAACAAAAGATAACGGGAAAGATGATGAACCCGGATCGGATTGCGACAGCGAGCCGCCTCCTCCCGAAATCGAAACGAAATCAATGAGCAGAAATTTCCGCAAGTTCTAAACGGGACATCCAACTTCGAGGCGCTCTTCAAGCAGGGCGCTTCGAGTTCCTTAAGTCGGGCCGCCAATGAAGGTTCCCCCAAAACCGCCGATTACCCTAGAGTACGGGGGTTTGGGCGAGATTGAGCGCTTGCCTCCGTGTGGTCCTGAGTAGCCTTTGTTTCCCCCGAACGATGCTTTTCTACCGCTCGATCCCAACGCTCCTCGATTTCACGATTCTTGTGGGTTTTTTGCTCTCGCTTCTCCGGTGTATCCGTATCTGCCGCTTTGCTGCTGAGAAGAGAACCAATCCTGTCTAAGAAAGCCTCTCCGTCTTGAGTTCCATGCGAACGAGAATTACGTAGGGTGAGGAGTTCTCCTTTTATTCTCACATAAAGCCGACTTAAAAACATAGAGACCTCCGGCTTCGAATACTCCAGGTACTTAAAAGCTATAAAAATTATCCGAGCCGCCTCAAGTGCGATAGCCTATGATTGTATAGTAATTCAAAGGCTTATTGTAAATAGCAATGAAACTTTTTTTTGCTAAAGGCATCCAATTATTTAGCGAACAGATCGGCAAAAGCCCGGAGGTTAGTATGAATTATCCCGTAGAAACAGATGGTTTACGGATATACTTGTCGCAAATAGAGAAGTATCCGGTTCTGACGAGGGAACAAGAAGTAGTTCTCGCGATCAGATACAAAAACCACGAAGATCCTGAAGCCGGGCAGAGGTTGGTCACCTCTAATCTACGTTTTGTTATCAAGGTGGCCCTTGGTTATCGAAACTACGGCGTAAAGCTGATGGATCTTATCCAAGAAGGTAATATTGGCTTAATGAAGGCCGTCGAACGCTTTGATTATACGAAGGGCTACAGGCTCATCTCCTATGCTATCTGGTGGATTAAGGCATACATTCAAAATTTTATTATAAAATCGTGGTCTTTGGTTAAAATGGGCACGACCCAAGCTCAGCGCAAACTCTTTTATCGCGTGTCGGACCTCCCCGAACCACGGGACCAGGAAAACCACTCGGATAACATAGCTAAACTTGCGGATCGCATACACGTCACGCAGGACGAAGTTATCGATATGGCGGCGCGTCTCAAGGCGCACGACCTTTCTTTGGATGACGCCATTGGTGACAAGTCACGTGATTCCTTTGCGGATACCCTGCGAGACGACTCACCGGATCAAGAAGAAATCCTCGGCGGCGTTCAGGAGCACCGTGATTTAAAGGCGTGGGCTAAACAAGCCCTAGACACCCTTAACCCAAGAGAAAAATACATAATACAAAAGCGTGTTCTCTCAGAAGACCCCGTCACACTCAAGGAACTGGGGAAGCATTTCGGTATTACAAGGGAACGAGCGAGACAAATCGAACGTAGCGCCCTCGATAAGCTACGAGGCAATTACATCAAGTGTGCGGCCGCATAAATCCCATGGGAAGCGCCCCTTCCCATGACCTTTCTCCCGCTTCCAATCCGTTTTACTCGTCAAACGCCGCCGGTTGTGTAATTAAGTGTTAGTCGCCCACCGGCTACTCCTACCCCATGCTGGACTACGGCTCGCCCTGAAGAGGCGCCAAGCCGTAGTCCACTTGCAACAACCTTCCCAATCACGGAAATAATTCGTAGGCCCGGTTTAACATTCTCGGCGGTAGTGCGTCCAATAAGTCAATAGAGCGCAGGATGGCGAATGGATGACGATCAGATCATAGACCGGTGCCGAAACGGCGACCGAGAAGCGTTTTCGGAGCTGGTCCATAAGTATTCAAGGCCGCTTACCATGCTTGTACTTAGGATGATTCGAGATCCCGAAGAAGCGAAAGATATTTCGCAGCAGGCTTTCCTGAAGGCCTATGAAGGCTTGAACGCCTTTGCCGGAAACTCCTCCTTCAAGACATGGTTGTACAGCATCGCCGTAAATGCCACGCGGGATGTATTGCGGAAGAAGCGACACATCAGTGAGTGCGATTCCCCGGATGAACTGAACGATCCCCAAGCTTCGCCGTACGAGTCGCTTAAGCTCAAACGTGAGCACATGAAACTCAGGTGCGCCCTGGAAGCGTTACCGGAGAAACAGCGGACCACGGTCCAGCTTCGCATATACGAAGGAATGGATTACAAGGAAATCGCCGACCTCGTGGGAGGATCGGCAGGCTCGGCTCGAGTCAATTTTTTTCAAGGAGTGCAAACCCTTAAGCGGAAACTGGGGGAAGAACCATGACGATACGGTGCGAACAAACTGAAGACCTCATCATAACCGATCTTTCGGAAACCCTGCCCCCGGACACGGCTGCTGATCTGGCCGCTCATATCGAGCAGTGCTCTCAATGTGCGGCGCTCAAAAAAGAATATGCCGCGCTGTTTGCCTCGATCAAGCAGGACGCTCCTCCTGATCCCGGGCCGCTTTTCTGGCGACGATACGATGATAGCCTCAGTGGGCGTTTTTCGCCGAAGAAAACCCCGGCGCACACCTCGAAGAACCGGTGGTGGGCTCTGGCCGCGTCCCTGGCTGCAATGGCGGCGCTCACCGGGGGCTTAGTGTGGCATGAAGGCTTCCCTGAGCAGCGAGTTAGCGCTCGTAACATCGCCGCCATGGAAACTCTGGCGCAGGTGTTCGGACCTACACCCGAAGAATCCGGCATTGATCCCGCCCTCTCGTTTAAGCTTGCCGTTGGACAGGACGAGGATGCAATGGTTCCTTGGTTCGAAATTGAAGACGACCATTCTCTCTTATGAAGTATAGGCGCAACAACCGTAACCGTTCACCGGAAGTCGTGCAACCATACGCCCGCTACGGGAAGGCCGTGACGGAAGATCAGTCTCTCTTCCGCGCTTTCCCTTGCCGAGCGCCGTCTCGTAATCGGTGAATCATTCCATGTCTAGTGAGGCCCCAATGAAACAGGCTGCAACGGCATTGTTATTGACGCTCTTGGCTTTGGGCTTTCCTTTATGGTCCCCTATGGCTGTAGAAGCTAAGAATCCAAATGGATTTCAGGCCTTCGAAGCCACAACCGCATGGAAGATGATGGAAGCCCTGAATCTGGATAAGGAAACCGCACAAAAAATCTACGAAGTGCGAAAGAAACACCTTGCCGAGCGCCGCGCAATACAAAAGTCACTTAATCAGGATTTAAGAAAACTAAGAACTCGCGTCAATCAGACACACGATGCGAACGACAAAGAGTTAGCTTCTCTCTTGAACGACATCCGCACCAAGCGCGGTGAAATTCGCGGGCTCCACGACAAACAATATGAAGAAATCGCCACCCTTTTAACCGTGAGACAGCGGGCTCAGCTCGTCCTGTTCCTAAAGGACTTCCGGAGCGAGATGCGTTCCTTTATGCGCCACGACGCAGGTCAGCAG
>JBBRBO010000040.1:0-27910 GCA_038205805.1 Desulfomonilales bacterium | reverse complement strand
GCTCTGCTGGGGCCTGCCCCCTCCATGCCTGATCCCGTCGACCCGACTCAGACATCCATATTGTAGTGCCAAACTTTTGTTGACCCATGTTAACATTCTGATACCATTAGTGTTTACATTTTAAACTGTCGAAGATGAGTTGTGCAAGGCCGCTCTATAGACCCGTTCACTTACCTTTTGCGAAGGTGAATCGCAACTAAACTGCCACTAAGGTCCACGTACGCCGATTTCTTAAATTGGGCGACGAGGTGAAGTTCACCTACACGCAAGTTTCACAGGCATACTGCGCGCATTCAACAGCTTACAAGCGGCATTTGGCCGAAAAGTCCGAGGTAAAGCCTCGTGCGGGCGGCCACTATGTAGGAAGCTGGAACGGTTGCCCCGGCTGACTTTATGGGCACAAAGGCGCACTGAGCTTTGTAAAACTTTTCAAAAAAGCGCAGGCTGTTTGAAATTCAAAAATGGACTCAGCTATACCTTTACGGTGAAATAGTAAAATAGCTTGTCAAGTGAAAAATGTCCACTGGAGCCGTTCACCGCTATTCTTTGTTAAACATTCTGTGGGCGGGCGCGTAGCCTGCAGTATCACGACCAAGCAATTTGAAGGCAAGCTGAGTTGCCTTCCGATGGTAGTGAGGAAAAATGCCTTGCCCTTGCCACACGTAAGCAGCGATTGACACCAATGCCTAGTATATATGTTGAGCTGATCTCTACTTTGCTTTACATCGATGATATTCATTTACACGCCACAATACAATTGAGTATTTTCCGTCGCCGGCAATAACGCACAACATCTCGACGCCGAGCAACCGGCCTAAACAACTGGCCCTTGTTTTAGGAGGAGACCGGTGGCAATATCGGAAGGATGAACTTCACGTGCGTCTCTGGGCGCGGCATTTGCTAAACCGAAGCCTATCCCGCACTCAAGCGAACGGCCTGTTTTAGCCTAGCGAACGGCGGTTTACTCCATGCGAGGAATGTCTATTTCGATCCCGGAGGAGCTATTATGTGGTCACAAGAGGATCTACAGGAATTTCTTACCTCCTTGGGCGCCACCGAGGAGCCCTTCGGCGTATTTTATACCGAGGTTGAACCGCAAGGCGGCGTCACCCCCAAAGCTGCGCCTTTGCCCGCTCCAGGTGACGAAGAGGCTGGGAATGTGGATTGGGATGCCTTGCTTAGCGCTCATTACTGCGTAGTCGGCGTGATTTGGCGCGCCCGACGGAAGAAAGTCCCGGCCTACTTCGATAAGACTCGCTTCGCTTGCCTTGGCGGAGCGTTTTACCTGGGGTTCCTGGAAGAAATGCTCGATTCCACCGCCTACTATGTCGCCAAGGGTATACCGGGCGTCATGGAGGGTGAGCGTTACCTGGATTCGCCCGAGAGCTCGCGCCGGTTCTTCAAAACCGTGGCTCCGCGACTTGCTACAGCCGAGTTCTGCGTCTTTAAGCCGCTTTCGCAATTTACTGACGGCCAAACACCTGAGCTGGTGGTGTTTTTTGAGCGTCCTGAGACCATGGCGGGCCTGACCCAGCTCGCGGTGTTTGTCACCAAGGATTTCGAGGCGGTCAAGACGCCTTTCGGCTCGGGATGCTCCAGTATGGTCAGTTGGCCGCTCAAGTACATGACAGAAGGCCTTCCCAAAGCGGTGCTGGGAGGATGGGACCTCTCGGAACGCAAATACCTGAAACACGATGAGCTTACCCTCAGCATCCCACTTAGTCTTTTTGAAGAAATGCTCAAGGGCTGGAAAGAAAGCTTTCTCATAACTAAAACCTGGGCTGCGATGAAGAAACGCAAAGAGCGCAGCGATCAGGCCTGGGCAAATAATTCGTAACCGTTGACTATGGTCGGTAATCCGAACGCTGGGACGTTTAACGTCCGGTGAATCATTAGTAAGGATTTCAAGAATGAGTAAACTCGTGTTGTTCGACATTGACGGCACGCTCCTGGACTCCGGCGGGGCAGGTATTAAGGCCCTGGAGCAGGCCATGTTCGAGCTTGCCGGAATTCGCAACGGCTTCGCAGGCATTGAGTGCGCCGGCAAGACGGACAGATCCATTATAAAAGAAGCCCTGCTCAAACGCGGTCAATCGGCTGATGAAGACGCCCTTGGGGGGTTTATTGCGCGATATGTGTCATATTTGAAGGATACCGTATTCAACGACCGTGGGCATGTGAAACAAGGAGTCAACGAATTGCTTGCGGCGCTCAGCCTCGAGCCGGACATTAGTGTGGGGCTCCTGACCGGCAATGTGGAACCTGGGGCTCGCATCAAGCTGGAGCGGTTTTCGCTCCACCATCACTTCACGGTGGGCGCCTTCGGGTGCGACGAGGAAGACCGCAACAAGCTTTTGCCCATCGCAGTGGCTCGACACAAGGATAAGCATGGTCTCCATGTCGAGTATCCCGACTGCCTCGTGATCGGTGATACCCCACGAGACGTGTTGTGCGCCCAGGTGTATGGGGCTCGGAGCCTCGCCGTGGCCACCGGCCCCTACTCGATGGAACAATTGGCTCCCGCCGCCGCCGATCTTACTCTGGTGGATCTCACCGACACCGAAGAGATTATGCGATGGATCAAAAATCACAACTGATGTCGGCACTTTAGGAACAAGCGGGCGACTGGAGGATCTGTCTGAGGGCGCATTTCCTCTGGTCGTGCTCTTGAGTTGCGCAGGCCTGGCGCATTCTGCGAGGCTCTTTCAGAGCCTACGTAATTATGAGTGGATGGGTTTCCTCTTTGGCTATCCTGTCTCCTACGGATTCGCCGCAAAAGGCGCAGAGATATTCGTATTTATCGCCTTCGGGCAAAACGAGGAGTAATCTTTCGCGTACGGGCACGGCGCGTTTACACCTCGGGCAATACAATTCCGTCGCGCGAAACTGCTCGAATTGGCGCTTACCGCCGCCTGGTCTTTTTACGGGTTTTAATTTTTGCATTCGTGTTCTCCTTACTTACGCCGTAAAAAAGTCTAACAACACGGCGGCCAAAGGTCAAACGAGCGTGATTTGCCGGTTTGAGAACGACAAAGGCGCCGGTGATGGAATGCGGGATCTCGTTTGATCAAGGAAAGCGCTCCACAGGGCGACTTTTAAGTGTCGATTATTTCCTCTGTGGGGCTCTGCCCGCCCTTGCTCCTTCCATTCTATTGGTTCTCAGTCGCGGTTCGTTGACCAGGATCACTCTACCCATGAAATCCTCGAAATCCGAATCTTCGATTGCTCGCAAACCATGTTCCCGTTCCAGTATTTTTACGAAACCGAAGCCCCTGGGTTTCCTCGTAAACCTATCGGAAATAATGGCGGCGGACTCCACCTGTCCATATTGCTCAAACAATCCCCTTAGATGGTCTTCAGTGGTTTTGAAGAAAAATTTACTACAGGGATGTTGGTCGTGGCTACGTCTTTTTGCTCCTTTGTCTTTGTAGACGACGTTATGTAAACAATACAACCCGTTGGAGGAAGAATACGAAAGGACTTGAAACTTTGTGATGATAAATCGCCGAATCAGAGGCCCAAGCGTTCATCCTAGCGGTTTAAATCCTTGCTTTACGCCCGAAGTCCTCTGGGAACTAGGGGAAAACTCTGTCAAGCAATTTACGGCGGCATGTCGTTCAATTCCCACGGCTTAGCTATTCCGAAGTCTATGTGTTTCGTACATGTGGCGTAACAGACCGACACCGTTCACTCCGAATTACCCCATGTGGAATCACTATGAGTAGGTCCGGAGAGGAAATTAGCCTCCTCAAGCCCGGTGAACGATTCGGATTGAGTAACGCCTAGCGCCTGAGACACGAGAACAGCATGGATTGCGGGTGGCTCCGGATAGAACGCGGTCGGTTGCTTCACATTCTAATCTCACTTGTGAGATGTGCTACAAAAAAACTTGATTTCCCCAAGCTTTCGTTGCATACGTTGCCAATCAAATCACTTGTCCCGGAGGATACATGGAAAGCAGCGAACCTCAACTCAATAAGACGGTGACGCCCACCGCGAATCAGCCTATCCGTATGGTCAAAGACAATGTCACGGTCTACTATAGCAACTGCGCTATGGTTTCCATGTCACCCGTGGATATGGCGCTCTATTTCGGCCGGTATTCACCCATGAACAAAGAGTCCGGTGAGCAAGTTTTGGCCGAGGTTTACGATAAACAGATTATCCTGACGTACGATCAGGCGCGAAACCTCGCTGCGGGGATCGCCCAGACCCTACATGCGTGGGATTCCGCCCGGGCCGCCGCAGTGGCCGCTGTAGCCCCGCAAGTCGCCCAAACTCCGCAACCCAAGCACGTGACTCCGACCGACAACCGCCCCCTTGTGGACGTAGCTCCTCAGGAGGTTCCCCAACGGCGTATGCTCACTAAAGAAGACCTGGAACTTGAGGTGGACTTTGCCCTTGACGAGCCGCCTGCTTCCAATCGCCTCCTCATGAATAAGAATCGTAGCTCGGGGGCAATGCGCCTTTCTCCGAATATGGACGAAGACTGACGCCACTGGCCGGCGCTCACGCCGAAGAACGATCTCCTATTCTCCGGATACATTCATGATTATTACCCGCACACCTCTACGCATCAGCTTTTGCGGCGGAGGAACCGATCTGCCGTCATACTACCAAAGAGAACAAGGCGCCGTGGTCAGCACGACGCTCAACAAATACATCTACATAACAGTAAACCGTCTTACCCGGTATTTTCCCCATCGCATCTTGCTCAAATATTCGCAGACGGAACAGGTGAACTCCGTGGATGAAATCCGGCACCCCATTATCCGTGAGGCGATGAAAATCGCGGGGGTGACGGATCGCGTGGAAATCACATCCATGGCGGATATCCCCGCCGGCACGGGGTTGGGATCATCGAGTTCCTACACGGTCGGGTTGCTCCAGGCGCTCTATACCTACAGAGGCCAATATGCCTCCGCAGCTAAACTGGCGCGAGAGGCGTGCAAGATCGAAATCGACCTACTGGGCGAACCCATAGGTAAACAGGACCAATATATAGCGGCGTACGGCGGTTTGTGCCACATTCGGTTCAATCCCGACGAGACCGTATTTGTTGACCCCGTGATCTGCTCGTCCGCTTGCAAGCTGGCTCTCCAAGAGCACCTCATGATGTTTTACACCGGCCTCACACGCAAGGCGGGGGATATTCTCACCGAACAGAGGGCCGAGACCGCGAAGAAAATGGATGTTCTCGGTAAAATGAAGGACCTCTGCGGGGATTTACTCGAGACGCTGCGGGTGGGCAGATCCTTGAGCCACTTCGGGGAAATACTCCACCAGGGCTGGCTATACAAACAGAGCCTCGTGAGCGCCATCAGCAACGACGCAATCAACGACTACTACCAACTAGCCGGCAATGCGGGCGCCATCGGCGGCAAGTTGCTTGGCGCCGGCGGAGGCGGTTTTTTGCTCTTTTTCGTGGAAACACAGAATCATGACAAGGTAAGAGAGGCCTTGTCCGACCTCCAAGAGTTAAAATTCACTTTCGAGCCCCAGGGCAGTAAAGTTATTTACATTTCCGACGCAATGTAGGCGCGTTTTGCGTTAACCCCGCGTGCGCTTCGTGAGCGAAGAGGTGTCGCCATTTGATTCACCGATCGGCTTTTGAAAGAATGAAATGTGAGAGGCCTTTTGGTAACGCAAGTTTCGCAACCGCTTTGATAACCTATCACCTGCCGGGGTACCCGATTCAGGAGAAGGAGAGATTCTCTTTGTATGGCTGGACCGGCGCTTTCCGATGAACCTCATTACGGTTGAGCGGTTAGTAACCCCCTACTTCGTCAATTCAGCGTATATGTTCAGGTCTCTCTGATCCGGTCTTGAATCTAGGTTGGACAGATCTTCATGTGCGGACTTCCCGTATTCTACGAAGTCGGTTTTGGAAAAGCCGATATGCGTGGCAACCGTCTCCAGACTCTCCTCACTAAAGTAGTGCTTGTGCCCCCAGATCGTATATGCCTGTGTTTGTCCCACAGAGGCCCCTTCATAATCGCTGGACAGGTAATGTCTTCTGAGAATACCGCGCAATCCTGGGAAGGACAATCTGAGCACTCCTCCGGGCTGAAGGCATCGGAATACTTCCGAAAGAAAGATGAGGGACTCCGATTGATCAAGGTGCTCTAAGAAGTCTTCGGCAAATGCAAACTTAAAGAAATTCGACTCAAAAGGCTGTTTCGACGCCAAATTTGCAGGTACGTATACCTTGTTCGAATCTAAGGGCCTTGGAGCCAAATCAATGTTGACCCAATCGGTGCTCAACAACCTTACGCCGGACCCATAGTGGGCCTTTTCAACTCCAAGTTGGCGGAGTTCTTTTGAGTAGTCCTTTTTGGTGTTCTGTACACGGGGAATTCTGGAAACATCGTACCCAAGCCGATTACATAGTTCCTTAGCAATTCTCTTAGTTGCTGCTAACACGCTGTTCTCCCCTGTTCCAGGTACTTCACGGGAAAATTCCTCGTCGCCCACCTGGTACTCTTGCGCTATGTCTGCTGGGCTCAAATCCTAATAATTAGTTGAGAAAGCCTTTCTCTTTCAGGACATCTTCCACACAGGGTTATCCTCAATGAGAGCGCTTTGAAGAACATAAAGAGATGGTGGCCGAGTTCCTGCATCCGGGAATGGTTCGTCCGGATTTTGGTTTTCGTCCGAATGAGATTAATTGGTTTCGGGAGTTCAGGTTTTTAATAACGTTAAGGAAAGAAACTGATTCACCAGGCGAAGAAGCGCCTTTAGCTTTTCGAATCCTTTTAGAAATTTGAAAATAGACGTTTCTAAAATAAAGATTGCCTCAGCTCTACATTCCATGATATACTAAAATATTATGTTGTCAAGCAATAAAAGAAAAAGCCCTTTAAATGGTTTGATGGAGCCGAGTAGCGGCTTTTGCCCGGTATTCACAAGAAGTCGCGCAGACCCAGGGGAACTGTTAGGGGTCGTCCTTCCGATCTCGATTGCGCGAAGAATTTTAGCTTCCAAGCTCCGTCACGCTCATTGAGGCCAAAGCGCAATTAAAGAAGTAATAGCGGGGAGAGGCTTGTTGGAATAAAGGCCGGGTCTCAAACCTTTCTCCAAAGTGGAGAGAATGATTTCCGGTTTCGCTCTCTGGTTGTGGGAACGCCGTTGCCCGATGAAGACGCTGGAGAAGCATGTTTAAAAAGCGCGTGTAACCGTTTATCAGAACCCTGCGATCTTGGAATAGCATATACGGTGATCCATGGAGAGATGAGTCTCACCGCCGGTCTTTACCAGGGCGCAGAGCCGCTTTCAGACCCGTGAGCGGTGACATCAAAACTTGGGGGGTTGGGGGAAGCCGTCGTCCGGCAGGACGGCTCGCCAAATTCGCTTCTTTGAGTGCGAACGATATGGAGCCGTTACGCAGGCGCAGGCTTTAGGAGCGCCGACGCGGTTCGAATTACCTTTCGTTCGGGGTAGAGCGGCCCCTCATAGAGCAGCCCCGGTCGCACGATCTTCCCTATTTCGTCCCCGCTTCGGCCTGTGGATGTGGGATCGTCCACAATCTCATGGAGTTCGGGATCGTATAATTGACCTTTACTAAAGGCGATGCCCGTCATGCCGGCATTGGCGAAGGCGTCGTCGAAGTTCGTCTCTATCTCTGTGAGTATTGTGCGCCAATGGTTTACGAGTTCCGTGTGTTCGGAGTCTCCCTCCGGCGATTCCGAACGACTGGTAACCAACTTGTTCTTAGCTTCCAATATACCGTCGTACGCTGCGATAAACTCATGCCGAACGATAAAGAAAAAAAGATCCCGCGCAGCGGTCATTTCGAGTGACGTTTGTCCGAGCCCCGTCTCTTCTATGAGATCATCCACATTCCCGTTGGCGAGGCCGTGCAATAAGGCGGATCTAGGATCGTCATCGGCCCACCCTTCGCCGGAGAGGCGCTCCAGCCCCTCATGCAAACGCTTTCGCACAAGGGTAAGGTTCATTTGCACATTGGTGAGGAGAGCCCTCACATCCTCCTCAGCGTCCGCCGGCGCCTGTGCTGCGCTTCGATGGTCTCTCAAGCGCAATTCTATGTTCTCAAAGCCGTAGCGCATCATCTGGACCGCTTCTCCCAACGAATCCCGGAAAACCGACACATCGCCGAGCAAAGGCGCGTCCTCACTATCCAAAGGGCCAACCCACCGCAGCATTTCTTCGATCTGGGTTTCCGCGTCACCAACGATTATACCCACGGTAACGTCTTCTTGCCTTGTGGCAGCCACCACCGTCGCTGCATTGAACTCCGAGAAATCCGGTTCGACAACAGTCGCTTTGGTAGCGGTTGAGCGCCTTAAATGCGCAGCTGCGGAGTCGTTTTGCAAAACTATCTCCGCTTCATGGTCCGTTACCTTGTAGTAATCCACTCGCTCCGTCTGGAGGTTACCTAGAAAGATGCTGGTTTCCGGAACAATGGCGGTTTCGGTATCGTCCGTATCCGGTTCAGTGCGCACGGATTGCGATTCAGAGGATTCGGAAGGTTTATCCGCCATGTTGTACCCTTCCTGCGAGGCTGTTGAGGAATGCGAACCCCGGTGGGCCGGCGCGGCCACTTATCTTCGGACGTGAAGACTTCCGCAGCCTTCTTATGTATGGTAGCAGTATTTGGCGACATTCACAAATCAAGATGCAATTTAACCAGGTTGGATTGCTTAAGGCGACTCTGCCGGCGTACCTACCGTCCCAGGGGTGTTGAGCGCCCAAGCGGCGTGGGACGTGCTCCATTGCTCGATACCGAACGTTCCACTCAAGGTGATCGGCGTTTGCAATGTGTATTCGGCGCAAATACCACCAATACGTAGTCAAAAAAGGCGGATCGGGAAGAATTTTTCTTTTAAGAACGTTCTCCCCACGATTACTTCTTTACTTACCCAGTGGTATTACTCCTGGGGGGAGCGAGCTGCGGAGAGCCGCAATCCCGGCGATCCTACGCCCCGGTCATCCGTCACTTTACCGGCTTTCGGCAGTTCATTGCTCAGGTCCAACTGGAAGCGCACCGGTCCTCTGCTGCCGTCTTTATATACCTTATCGAGCGCATACTCCGAATCAAGGGAGGACCACGATGTGAATATGGCTGCGTGCCCTTTGGGGAACGGCGTTTTTTCGGCGTGAACGTGCTTGGCGGGCGCTAACGCGCTTGCAGGTTCCACCAGCTCATCTCCGGTCCCATAGCATATCAAGAACTTGACGTTGTGCTCATCCAAGTATTTTACGTTGAGCTTTTTTCCGAACAGCTCTATGGGTAGATCACCGTTTTCGGCAATGGGGACCGTGTACGATAACCTGCTCAAGGCAGTTATTTCCACGGGGAGATCCGTTCGGTCATAAAGCAGCCAATAGTTAATGGCGGCTGCTGTCTTGCTGATCGCGCCTTTGCTCCGCTCGGCCCGTTCCAGGTCACTTATGTAGGCGTAGACCGGAGCTTCCCGCTCAAGACTTTTGAGCTTATAAACCCAGCTCATCACTGCGCCATCCACTACTCGATTGCCGTTAGGCAGCGTCTTAACGGAGTAATCGAGTTCTCGGAAGCGATCGTTCACCTGATCCAACATGGTTTTCAAGCCCTTACTCAGACTGCCGTCAAGCGGCGACGCGCAGGTAATGAGCGCGTCCACGAGCCCTTCCAGACGCCCCGTCAAAATGCCGGCCATCAGCATAAAGCCGCCCTGGCAGACTCCCACCAGCGTAACGGGCTTATGATGCCTATCGCGAACAATTTGGCTGAAGTAACGAGTATCCAGGACATCGTCTTCACCGGTCATGATTTGGACCGCATCCGTCGTATCAATGTCTTTGATGATTCGCACGTATGTGGGGATCTCTTTATTTGCAAACGCATGTACGAAGCTACGACCCTCGTTCGGTAAAAAGGCCATGATGTTCGCGCCCAGCACATATGGGTGTGCGATTATTACCGGCTTCAACCCCGCATTCGTCGTGACACCGGGCCTATTGGGCAGCACTTGGTACAACAGCATTCGCGAGGTTTCCGCGACTTTCTCATAACCGGGAGTATCAAAGTGAAATCCATACTCTTTACGGATGTCTTTTACGGCTTTAGGCATGTCTAAAACGACCTGTTTGAGGGCCGCGGTCTTCTTTGCAATCACATCATCAACAGTCACTGAATCGTCAAAAATAGCTTTGGTAAGATCCTCGGCGTTCTTCGCCACGTATTTCAGGGTTTCCTCTTGAGAACTGTCTAGGGCCTTTAAAAACAAAGAAATGTTCCAAGAATACAGGTTCATATAATCTTCGAGGTTCTCAGCGGGAGTGTTCTCCCAAAATTTCTTGGCTTCTTGAGCATCAAAATAGTCCGACGCCTTAAGCATCGGCTGAATGAAATCGTGCAGCTTGCGGGAAAGGCCGCTCCAGAAGAGGAGCATGCCGGTCATAGCCTCAAGTGAGGCGGCCAACGGTTTTCGTATGGGTGGTGTATGGTACATGGATAGCCTCTACTTTCTCTATATGTTTTATCGCCAAACGGCGCTCTCTCAGCCGGATTCTTTACATTCCCAACCGATCAGCCTTCAAGCGGTACTCAGCCTGTTCATCACCTGCGTGACGAAGTGAAATCATGCCCTTATAGACACCCGTAAGCCGCTTTCGGCGCCACGAAACGTGAACCTCGGTTCCTTTTCCGGCTCGCCCTCTTCATCACTACCGAAAATCTTTCAGGAATACGAGATAAATCGACGCGTCTTTTCATGTTAACGGAATGACACAGGTGGAATTTCTCTCTTGAAATGATGAGATGTGGGCGCTCGACTTCGAAGCTCATTCGCAAGGAATCAGAGGGGAGAACCTTTGACACAAAAGTCCTCCCAGGTACATAACCGGATCGGTAGCTATTCGTTACTTCTTCGTTTTTCCTGAAAAGATGTGGATTGCGCGGTTTTCCACCTGTTCGGCGGCCTCCTCGATGCTCTCGGGCAGTGTAGGATGGGGATGTACCGTTAGGGCAAGATCATCCACATGAGAGGCGGATGCTACCGCCAATGCGCCCTCGGAAATCAGATCGGAGGCGTGGGGTCCCACGATGTGAACGCCAATGACAATGCCGCTCTCGGCGTTGGATATTATCTTGACGAAACCTACGTCTTCGTTCATGGCTAAGGCTTTACCGAGAGCCTTAAACGGGAACTTGCCGACCTTTGGGTTTATGCCTGCGGCCTTGGCCTCCTCTTCAGTCAATCCTACGGTGGCGATTTCAGGGTCGCTGAAGATCACGCCGGGAATCTGCACGCCTTCATACGCTGAGGGCTCACCCGCAATCACCTCTGCGGCGATTTTCCCTTGGAACGAAGCCTTATGCGCCAACATATGGCCCGCGGTAATGTCGCCGATAGCGTAAATACCGGGCACATTGGTGCGCATCCGCTCGTCAATGGGAATCAGCCCGCGTTTATCCACCTCGACACCGGTTTTTTCGAGACCAATATCCGCAGTGTTGGGGCGACGACCGATCCCCACAAGCACCTTGTTCACTTCGATCTTGTGCTCGGAACCGTCTGCCGAGTAGCGCACTGTTGCGGATGAGTCGCTCTTGTCTATGTCGAGTAACTTGGCGCCGAGGATAAGCTCAATCCCAAAATTCTTAATCGCCTTCGTCATGAGGCGACCGATGTCGTGATCCAGCTGGGGTAACAGCGCTTCCGAGCGCCCAAGAATGCTGACCTTCGTTCCCATCTTGGCATAAAAGGTCCCGAGTTCCAGCCCAACCGAGCCTGCGCCGATCACCACCATGCGCTCCGGAATTTCCGTCGGATCGAGGGCGTCCGTGGAGTCGATGATGACCTTGCCGTCCCGAGGATAACCCGGCAGCTCCGCCGCAGACGACCCCACAGCGATGATGGCGTTGCGGAACTCGTAGCGGTGGTGACCTTCAGGCCCCTCGACCGTGAAGGAATTTTCGCCCGTTAGGGTTGCGGTCCCTCGAACCAGTTCTATCTTGTGCTGGGACAGCAGCGAGAGCACCCCTTTGCGCAGCTTCTCCACGACATCATTTTTCCAGCCCACGAGCTTGGGAAGATCAACCGTGATCTCCTTGGCTATAAGCCCGATCTTCTCCGCGTGTTCCATGCGGTCTTTGAGATCCGCCACGTAGATAAAGGCCTTAGACGGAATACAGCCCCAGTTGAGACAAACGCCGCCCACGTACTCTCGCTCGACCAGCGTGACTTCAAGACCAAGTTGAGCCGCCCGAATCGCAGCCACATATCCGCCGGGGCCTCCACCGAGGACGGCAAGTTGTGTTCCTTGCGCGAAATCACCTACTACCATGTGCGGCCTCCTTATACCTATGCCCAATCAAACAGTAATATTGGAGAAAACCTGCTTTGCCATAAAGGCTCCGCGGGTCTGAACTTGTGAAGGCTCATAGGTATTAAATCAACTCATTTCCACGAGCATTCTCATAGGATCTTCCAACATGCGGATCACGGAGTTTACGAACTTGGCCGCGTCCGCTCCGTCCAGGGCGCGATGATCGAAGGACAGTGTGAGCGGCATGATTGTGCGGATCACAACCTCTCCATAAAGGACTACCGGCTGGGGCTTTGCCCTGAGTAGACACAAGATGGCGCTCTGGGGTGGGACAATGATTGGCGTGGCCCACCGACCTCCTATGGAGCCCACATTGGTAATAGTAAAGGTAGCGCCCAGCATCTCTTCACGAGTAATGGAGCGGTCCCGGGCTTTGAGGCCAAGTGCCTGTAAACCCTCCGCTATATCGATGATGGACATCGTATCCACATCCCGCAATACGGGGACCATAAGGCCGGCCTCGGTATCGGTCGCGAATCCTAAGTTATAGTAATCTTTGAAGATGATCTCGCCTTTTTCCACGTCTAAGGAGCAGTTAAGCTTCGGATGCCGCTTCAGCGCAGAGACCGCCGCCTTTGCTACGAAAGACGAAACGGTGAGATGCACGTTGCGATCAGCAGCTACGGCTTTTTGCTTTCTTACGACCTCCATCAGGTCGGTGACGTCCGCCTCGTCGAAGTGCGTGACCGAGGGTGTGGTGCTCACGGATTCCGCCATGACTTCCGCTGTGCGTTTTCGTATGCCCTTGAGGGTCTCACGATGGGTAGGTCCGTACTCGTCGAGATCGGTTTGCGTCACTATGCTTTGTTGGCGGGCGGGCTTGGCTGCCGGCGCAGCTTTGGGCTGTTCCTCTTCAGCGGGGGCGCCACCCTCAGCGGCCTTTCGTATGTCCTCGTCGGTTATCCGGCCATGAGAGCCGGTGGCTTTCACCGTGGTGATGTCAACCTTCAGTTCTCTCGCCAGCTTGCGGGTGTGCGGCGTAGCAAGGACTCGGTCCGGTGACGGACCCGTGGGTGGGGCTTGGGCGCGGGTTTCTTTTTGTTCTTTCCTCACGCTGGATTCATCTTGCGGCGGCGTCGCAGGCTTTTTTTCCTTAGGCTCAGGCTCCTGGGGCGGCGCGGACGGAGGCATCGGCGTAAGGGGTTCCTGTCGCTCATCTTTAGAGCCGGCCTTCTCATCAGTCTCGATCGTGAGCAGCACGTCACCGACATTCACCGTGTCACCGGGCTCGTGCAGGATTTCCGCTATGGTTCCCGAGACAGGCGCCGGCAGCTCGACAACCGCCTTGTCCGTCTCGACACGCACCACATCTTGGTCGGCCTTAACCTTGTCCCCTACCTCGACGAGGTATTCCACTATTTCCGCTTGGGCAATTCCTTCTCCCACGTCAGGAAGTTTAAATTCCTTAATCACGGCGATTCCTCCTTAGCAATTTTGGTATGACTCACCGGATGGAAGAGTCTTCTCTCTTACCGGCCGTGCCACGGCCAAGTGGTCATAACCCGTGAACGGCCACGCTGTTCAGAATTCCAGGGCTTCGTGAATTGCCCGAACAATTCGCTCGAAATCAGGGTAGCTGTACTCTTCGAGCTTTGAGAGCGGCGGAAAAATATCGTATCCCGTTACACGTTTGATCGGCGCGAGGAGCGACAAAAGACATCTCTCTTGAATCTGGGCGGCTATTTCGGCCCCCACTCCGAAGGATCTCGGCGCCTCGTGGACTATGACCGCTCGACCGGTCTTAGTGACTGATGCGGTGATTGCTTCGATATCGAAAGGCCATACCGTTCGCAGGTCGATAACTTCGGCCTGTACGCCGTCGCGTTCCACGTGCTGAGCGGCCCTCTCGCACACTGAAACCATACCGCCGTACGTGATGAGCGATATATCCGTGCCTTCACGCACCACCCGAGCCTCACCCAAAGGAACTTTGTAGTCTCCTTCCGGGACTTCCTCCTTGAAGAGGCGGTAGAGGCGTTTGGGCTCGAAAAAGAGCACGGTATCCGGATCTTCGACGGCAGCGGTGAGGAGCCCCTTAGCATCCGAGGGCGTAGCCGGTATCACGACCTTGAGGCCCGGTATGTGCGCGAAAAGCGCCTCAGGGGCATCTGAATGGTGCTCGAGGGCGCGAACCCCGGCGCCGTAGGGTGTCCGGATTACCATAGGCACGCCGTACATTCCTTGGGATCGTTTTCGCATCCGTGAGGCATGACTGTATATGTGATCGTATGCGTTGAAGAGAAAACCTTCAAATTGAATTTCGGGGATGGGTCGCATGCCGTACACAGCCATCCCGATTGCTGCGCCCACGATGCAGCTTTCGGCCAGCGGAGTGTCGATGACTCGTTCGGGACCGAATTTCTCGATGAGCCCCACAGTGGCTCTGAATACGCCGCCGTCCACACCCACATCTTCGCCGAGGACAACTATGCGGTCGTCTTTGGCCATCAGCTCGTGCAGCGTAGCGTTGATCGCGTCAACCATTGATAATTTAGCCATGTGTCACCTCGCCTTTTCGCCGTAAAGATTCTTTACGTACGCTCTTTCCTCTTTCAGAAACCAAGGCGGCTCGGCGTACACGTGGTCAAACATGGTTTCCGGTTCAGGATTGGGAGTATCCTCGTATCGTTTTACATCCGCCTCGACTTCAGCCGTAAGTTCGTCGATGAGGGCTTGGTCTTTCTCGTCGGTCCAGCCTTCCTCTTTGGTGAGGAATTTTCGCATCCTTTCTATGGGGTCTTTGGCCCGCCACGGGGCCACGATGTCGTCCTTACGATATCTTTTGGCGTCGTCCGATGTGGTGTGGTCGTCTAAGCGATAGGTGACCAATTCCACAAGCGCAGGTTTGTAGTCTTCACGAGCGGCTTTGAGGCGCTTCTTGAGTGTAAGGTATACGGCAAAGACGTCGTTTCCATCCACACGGAGGCCGTCGATTCCGTAGGCGCACGCCTTTTCAGCGATGGTTGCCGTGGCGGTTTGATGCTCGACGGGGATGGAAATAGCCCAGTGGTTGTTCTGAATAACGAACACCACCGGTGACTTGAACACGCCCGCAAAGTTGAGGCTTTCATGAAAATCTCCCTGGCTGGTTGAGCCGTCGCCTGAGCTTGACATCACAGCAATCCTGTCTTTGCGGATCTTCGCAGCCATAGCAATACCGACTGCGTGACAGAGATGCGAGCCGACGGTAATACATACCGGCAGAGTGTGGGAGCCCTCAGGCGGTCGAGCGCCGCGTTCATCGCCGCCCCAATACTGAAAGAGCGCTACCGGATCAAAGCCCCGTGCGAACATGGCGCCGAACTCCCGGAACGCCGGCGCGAACCAATCTTCGGGTTCCAAGGCCAACCCCATGCCGACGTTCGCCGCCTCTTGTCCCCGCACGGAGGCTATAGTGCCCAACCTACCCTGCCGTTGCAGACTCAGAGCCTTGCCGTTCCAAAGTTTTGTGAGCATCATCAGACGGTACATCTTCAGGCGCTCGTCTTTGGAGATGTCGGCGATAGCGTCTTTGTCCGCATTTCCTTCAGGATCCATGACCTGAATCATGTCTTTTTCACTCATAGTTTACCTGCCTTAGAGGTGGTGGCCGGAGGGGAACCTAACCTACCCCACCAGCCCGTGACTACATATGAATCCGGTCGGCCGCGCTCAAATGAATGTTGGTTGAGCTACGAAGGCCATCATAGTGATATTCGTTCATTGGGTTTATACCCGGTTCCACTGGGATGGCCAACTCATCTCCCGTGGGGACCGCCCAGTCGTATTTTCAAGCAAACTTCTCATGTGCGGCGACTGGTAAGCCGTGATGTCACGTTGAAACAACCGGCTGAAGTGGTGAATCACGGTTTTCATGATCTCATAGTGACTCGGCGCCCTTCCTAAGACCACCTCGAGAGTAGTGAGTTCAGCGTCTTGGATACCGCAAGGTTGCACGTATCGGCTCTGATGGAAGTCCCCCGACACATTGATAGCGAACCCGAAGCTGGTGACCCACTTTGTCACCCGCACTCCCATGGACATGATCTTGCGCTTATCGAGCCATAAACCCACATGAGCGGGTGTGTCACGTCGGCGCTCCGCATATACGCCGAAGCTGCGCAGTGCGGCCATCCCTACTTCTTCAAGTTTACGCATGTATGCCGGGATGTCACGCTCATGCGGTTCTAAAGCGATGATGGGATAGCAAATAAGCTGTCCCGGCCAGTGAAAGGTGATTCCACCACCGCGTGTTGATCTCACCAGCTCGATACCCTCGGCGGCAAGGCGCTCACTGGGGACCAAAAGATCCTTGGATGTCTCCGGAACTCGATCCTTGAGCCCCACGGCGACCGTCTTGGGGTGTCTCAGGAAGAGCAGCGTATCGTCCATCAAGCCGCAAGAACGAAGGTCGCAAAGATTGCTCATGAAGGATTCGGCAATGGCAACGCGAATTAGGCCCAGATCCGCTGTCGAGCAAAATGCTATTTTCATAGTTGAAGACTTACTACTAATTTTACGGTGAACACGCAGGGGGAAATACCGCCAACCGGTGACCCGCTATGGAACGCAATGAGAGTTCCATAAAAAAATGTCCTGAAAGCATACCGCCGCATCCAGTTTCCTAAAGGTATTTTCTTATTCTAACCCGCCCTCGGGCCAAGATAAAGGGCGGAAGAGATAAATTTTTCCTGATAGAATTTTCGATAAAGCGGCGGTGGTTGATTATTCCGCTTCCACAAGGGCGGTATGACGAGGGAGTCTTTACTTTAAGCCGTAATTAAGATTGCCGCATGCGCCTGCGAGCGTCTAATATCAATATGCGCTCAAGATACTATCGGTATGTAGGGTCTGTTGAGGTTGAGTCGGCCCGTAGTGAGAACTCTTCTCTTTCCGGAGGGGTTCTTATCGCTTTTTACTCTGCGAAATTGTTCCGCCTGATGAACGATTAGCCTTTTGGATGTAGCGCAGTATTCTTTGTAAAGAATTCTACTCCGAATCGCAGTGGATTGTTGCGGAACTATATCGCTTGCATGTATACTGTTCACGATGGGGTAGGCGCTATGTCGGCCTCGGAAACCCTACCGTCGTCGTGCTTTTTCACCGTAACGCCATTTCGCCGACGAGAATTACGTAATCTGCTCTACCCTGTAGGAGATTATCATCTTGCTCGCGGAATGACGGCTGTTCCGTTCCCCTTGGGTCGGGCGGCTGGAAAGGTCGTATGTCCCGGGAGAGAGAAGCATTCAGGAAATCTGATTGGCCCCGGAATCATAATCAACTTCAGTCCTTGAGTTACTACATTTAAGCTGTGGGGGCTATGGACCAGCCATTATCCGCAAAGTGAGGCCCGTGCGCTATGGATTCCACGCCGCGTTGGCTTACGATGGCGTTCGTCTTGACGATGCTCTTGTTCTTTACGGGAGGGGCGCTGTTTTTCCGCAGCCAGGAGCAGCGCTTACGACGCGAGGCTGAGGGGAACCTCACATCCATCGTCCAGTTGAAGGCAAAGCAGGTCGGCGAATAGCGCGCTGAGTTTCAACGAGTTGCCAACCTGATGATGGAAGACTTTCCTTTTAACCAAGAAGTTCTCCCGTTAATCAGCAATTCTAAAACAGATAACACCGACCGTATTCGCGCTCGCTTACGCGCACACCAAAGCACCCACGACTACGAGGATATAGCTCTTGTGGACGTAAACGGACAGGTCCATTTCCGATTGAGCGGCCGGACGCAACCCTTGAGTCCGGATACAATGGAACGCTTACAACGAGCATTACGCGAGGAGAAACCGGAGTTGACGCGTCTTCGGCGTTCTTTCGCTACCGACGCGCCTCTCATGGATGTAGTCGTACCGCTGTTTGTACAGGAAAAGGATCGTTCCGCAGCCGTCGCCGGACTGGTTTTTTCCGTAGATCTTCAGCTCGAGCTGTATCCTCTCATGCAGTTCCAGACTATGGCCGGCCCCAGCGCTGCAACCTTATTGGTGCGTCGCGACGGCAATGATGCGCTGTTCCTCACAGAGCCCCGGCATTTGCAAGCCGAAGCGCTGAGATTTAGAGTGCCGTTGACCAATGTCCAAAGCACGGCAGTGTCGGCAGTGTCGGCAGTTCAAGGGAAAGAAGGTTCGTTGGTAAGTAATGACTACCGTGGAGTGAAAGTCTTGTTTACAACGCGTGCCGTATCAAACGCTCCCTGGTTCATAGTGGCCAAGATTGATTACGACGAGATTTTCGCGGATGGACGTCGGCGCTTGGCTCTCATGGGTCTATTGTTCTTAACGCTTTCGGCCTTGTTGTTCACCACGGGGCTTTTTTTATGGCAGCGCGGCCGGAGAGCCCATTTTCAAGCATTATTCGAGACTGAGGCGAGTCGCAGAGTTGTGGAGGAGCGCTATCAAACGACGCTTATGAGCGTGGGTGAAGGAATTGCCGCTACCGACGCAGAAGGACGTATTCAGTTGCTGAACTCCGTCGCCGAGCGTTTAACGGGACGGGCGCGTAAGGAGGCTATAAGCAAACCTATAGAAGAAGTATTCCAGCTTTTGCATGAAGATACTCGATTACCCGAAGAAAACCCGGCGCGTCGAGCGCTACTGGACGGCGTACATACGGAATGCGCGGACAATACCGTGCTCGTTGCGGCGGATGGCGTAGAACGTCCTATTGCTCTTAGCGGGTCACCCATTCGCGATGATGCGGGCGCCGTCACCGGAGCTGTGCTGGTCTGTCACGATATGACGGAACGCCGGGCAGCGCAGAAGGCTCTGAAGCTAAGCGAAGAGCGTTTTCGACTCATCTTTGAGAACGCCAATATCGGTGTATGCCTCCTTGATACACAGGGGCGGTTTATGTAGGTGAACGACCGTTTCTGTGGGTTATTGGGATACACGCGTTTAGAGATAACAAACCGACGCGTAGAGGATTGCGTGTATCCTGAGGACATAGCCACAGGTTATGCGACTATTCAGCGTCTGATCTCCGGTGAAACGGATCGCGTTGAAATGGAGAAACGCTACGTCCACAAAAGCGGACATGTAATTTGGACGCGTGTCTCTGGGACGATCGCGCGAGACGACGCGAACGATGCGTATTACCTCATCTGCCATGTCCGGGACATCACGGATCGTAAACGCGCGGAAGAACTTGTGCGTATCCGCGTTCACCTCTTGGAATCGACTGCGTCCCAATCGGCAGAGGAACTGCTGCAAACGGCGCTTGCTGAAGCGGGCGCTTTAACGGAGAGCCCCGTCGGGTTCTATCTACTCAACGAAAACGGCAATGAAAGATTCTCCTTACAGGCGTGGTGGTCATCCTCAATATCCAATCAATCCTGCTCCATTCAGGTTCCGCCGCTACATTATAATATTGATTTCGCCGGCGCGTGGGCCGACGGGATACGTAAGCGGCAACCTTTAATACACAACGACTTTGCTTCGGCTCCTAATCGTAAAGGCTTCCCTGAAGGCCATGTGCCGATTACTCGGGAACTCGTCGTGCCGGTACTCAGAGACAGTCGAGTGGTAGGCGTCCTTGCAGTGGGCAACAAGGCCACGGAGTACACGCAAGAAGACGTGGAAGCCGCCTCCTACGTCGCGAATCCGGCATGGGAGATAAATCTACGCAAGCGGGCGGAAACGGCGCTCGAAGAGTCGTAGAAATACAATCGCAGCCTTATTGAATCGGGCTTAGATTCGATCATCGCAACCAACCTTGCAGGTGAAATTACCGACGTAAACTCTGCGTGCGAACAGATTACCGGGTATACGCGTGAGGAACTCATTGGTACGGCTTTAGAGACCTACGGGCTTGATCCCGCTGGAGTTCAACTCAGCCGCCAAAAGGTCTTAGCCGAAGGCGAGGTGAGAGACTTCGCATTCGAAATTCGTCACAAATGGTCAGGCAACACCGGTCATCTGTAACGCGACGCTGCTCAGAAACGCATCCGGAGAGATGACGGGAATGAAAAGAATAGAAACGGAGCTCATGCGGCTGGTCCAGGCTTTTGAATATACAGCGGAGGCCGTCATCATTACCGACCGAGCCGGTCGCATTGCATACGCTAATCCCGCGTTCGAGCACATTACCGGGTTCAGTCGTGAAGATGCTATGAACAAAACTCCAAATATTCTCCAGAGTGGTCAGTATTACGCCGCCTTTTGTGAGCGAATGTGGTCCACCATTCGGAACGGCGACACCTGGGCCGAACGCGTGGTGAATAAGAGGAAGGACGGAACGCTTGTCCAAATGGAGGCGACCATATCTCCGGTGAAGACGCCTTCAGGTGAAATCATAAACTTCGTAGCGGTCATGCGTGACGTAACGAAGCATGTCGAGCTTACCGATCAGCTTTACCAAGCCCAAAAGATGGAAGCCATCGGCGCTTTGGCGGGCGGAGTGGCGCACGATTTTAACAACTTGCTTACGGTCGTGCTGGGCTATTCAGAGTTACTTCTCTCGGATGACAAGTCGGCGCCGGATGTGAGAGACGATTTGGCAAAGATTTACCAAGCCGCATCAGCGGGCGCCGACCTCGTACAGCGGCTGCTCCTCTTCAGCCGGAAGACGAAGAGTGAACCTCGGCCACTAGATCTCAATGAACGAATACGCCGAATCCGAAAAATGCTCACACGGACCATATCCAAGATGATCCGCATCGACTTAATTTTGGCGGATAATCTTGCGTCCATCAATGCGGATCCCACCCAAATTGATCAGATATTAATGAATCTCGTGGTAAATGCGCGTGACGCGATGCCCCAAAGAGGTGAATTAACGATCCACACGAGCAATACGCTTTTTCCGGCGCAGAATGGTAGGAGCCAAGACTCCGTAGGGGGCGGCTATGTAGAACTCACCGTTTCCGACACTGGCCACGGCATGAATAAAGAAACCTTAGCGCATATTTTTGAGCCCTTCTTCACAACGAAGGCGGTGGGTAAAGGGACGGGATTGGGGCTTGCTATGGTTTACGGCATAGTCAAAAGGCACAACGGTCTCATTCGTTGTTTCAGCGAACCCGGAAAAGGAACAGTATTTCGCTTGTACTTCCCCGCGCTTGTAGCGCATGAAGAGGACTCGACGATCAAGACACAGGAGCTACCCAGAGGTGGGCGCGAAACAATCCTTTTCGTGGATGACGAAGATCCCGTTCGTGAGCTGGGAGTGCGGCTGTTGTCAAAGGTGGGGTATACCGTTATTTCTGCGACCGATGGGCGGCAAGCTCTGGAAATGTACGAACATCATCGTGATGAAATCGAACTCGTCATGATGGACATTATGATGCCGACGATGAACGGCATTCAGTGTCTTCAGGCCATACGCAGGGTCAACCCCGCCGTGAAGGTTATTGTCGCCAGCGGCTACACGGAAACGGACACGAGCGAGACACTGCGCGAGCTGGGTATAGAAGGTGTCGTGAGCAAACCCTTCAATGCGCGGCGTCTGCTGGAGGCCGTACGCGCAACGTTGGATGCTCCGGGCTCGCCGCTCTAGGAGTAAGAGGCTTTTATCGCTCGGTCAAGATCTGTCTGCCGATCACCATCACAGGCAACGACAAAGTAGTTAGCATAGCTCTCCTATTCTGCGGCGCCGGTGCAATCCGGGCAGATGGAATCATATACCAGGCCAAAGCCGCAGCGGTCGCAGCCGCGGATATGAGACCAGTGAGGTATCTCCACTCCATAACGCATCACACGCACCTGGGCAGGGCGCGCAGCTAGAGTTACGATTTCCGGATTATGACAACGCGCTCCCACAAGGTAGCCGATCACTAAATGGCGCGGGTAATGGGTATTTATTTCAGAGTAGTACGAACGCCACTGATCTAGGGTGTTTTCATCCACGAGATCTCGTTTCAGTTCCACTAGGTGAATTGTCTCTGCGGTAACAAACGCGACGTCGATACGGCATGCGCCAAGAACCGTTTGTCGCAAGAAAACGTTTGTTTCTCCCAAATTTCCTAATCTCATTCGGCGTAGCTGAGGATTAAGAATGTTCGGATAATTCACAATGAGCTGTTCATATTCCTTTTCGAGGGTCTTTCCCATTAGTCCAGCTCCAGACGAGCGACACTACCGCGGGAATGAATATCTCGGGCGAACCTTTGATGCGCCGTAAGCTTGGGCGCTGATTTTCCCTTGAGTTGAGAGGGTATTTTCAAGGAGACGAGCTTTGCAAACTCCTTGAGCGCTGCATCCGAGGGATAGCGTTCGGCGAGTCTCTCGGCGGTTTCATCCACATCTTTGATACCCATCAATTGCTGCACGAATTTGCCGGCTTCAAACTCTTTCTTTGCTTCCGGCGAGGCTAAATAGTCGTTTTGGATCCGCTGGAACAACTCGTCAACGCCTTTGTGTGCATCTTTGCGTGTTCCCCACCAGTAGTGCAGAATGACGGCATGCTTATATTTGTTGGATGAAAGCGGCAAGGTAAGTAAGTTGTTGTCTTTTTTGGGAAGTTTGTTCCATAAGGTCTCGAAGTAGGCTTCCGTGAGGAACGCCTTACGCTTCTTATCGCCGGTGATGTGATTAAGAATCATGTTCACCCTATTGTCGGCGAGGGCTTCCTTAAGCGTCTGTTTTGTCGGCGCGGACGGAGAAAGCGACTCAAGGTATTTTGACAGCGCAGTATGCGCCAATGCAAAAGACTTCTGTACTTTCTGGAGCGAGGTTTTGTTACTAGTTTGGCGTGAAGTCGTCTCTTTCTCTACGCTTTCGATGAGAGCGATCATTTCCGCCAGTTGGTTTTTAAGATTTCTTAGCTCAGACATCTTCACGCTCCATGTCCTTCAGGATTGCAGTTGCGAGGGCATCTATGTCAGCGGAGGCGGCAGATTTTTCATTATAGAGGCAAATCGGCAAATGTTCGTGCATGGCTTCAGAATGCGCAATCAGTTCTCTCACTCTTTGCTCCGTATATACTTTCGTTCCGTCACACAGAAGCCCCAAACCATTTTCCTGTTTAGTTTTCAAATACTCTATTGTGCCTTCGACAGTGCTTACGGCAGCCTGGTGTGCAGCTACATTCGTCCTCACCTTTGAGAGAACCACCCCCAGTAATTTCGGGAGACGCCAATCCGCTTTATTTGTAAATGGTTGAATCATTTTAGCGAGTTCATTCACCAAAAGCTTCAAGCCTATGGTAGACAGTGTGTCGGGGATCACGGGGACCAACAGATAATCGGAATTCACGACGGCGTTACCAGTGGCTAGATAGAGATTTGGGGGGCAATCTATAAAAATGTAATCGAATCCTTGCTTCAGAAGAGGTTTGTCATCCAACAGCCTCGTATATTCTTGACCGGGACTGTATTTTGATCCAATTTTTTGTCGGTCACACCATTGGCTGATGGCACGTTCGAGGCTTACCATGTGGTATGTTGCAGGGAGCAGATAGAGATTGGGGATGTTAGCTTGTTTACTGTCAGGATAAGGGCGAATGGCGGTATTCAGGTTAAAAGATTCAACGAACAGATGAGAAGCCGTCTTATGAATGTTTTCACGTTTTGAAATCTCTTGCCACGCGGCGAATCTCATTAGCCAGATAGACGAATTCGACTGAGGATCGAGGTCGATAAGCAGGGTCTTTTTTTTGTGATTTTTCGCGATGCTTGCGGCTAAATTTACGGCGAGAGTGGTCTTCCCCACACCGCCTTTGAAGTTAATCAGGCTGATGATCTTTCCCGACATTCCTCACCCCCGAATGGGCTTAGCGCTCAAGTAAAATACAAGGAGAGTAGCATAGGCGATATTAGACTCTAAGAGCGGGCTTTGTCAACGCTATTCTCCAGATGGAGTCCAGTGAGCTGGAGGGCTGTTACCGCCGCGGCATGATCCACAAGGCGAGCGGCGCCTAGTTGGTGGCGCATATAATGCTGAGCGGCCATTCACGGGTCAAAGCGCCTACCACAAAAAAAGGGCCGATTTCTCGGCCCTTCTCGCTTATTTTGCGGTGTCCATCCCGTGAAGTAGGATGTTCTACACCTGGATCACATTCAGGTTACTTCCGTTACAGGGGATTTCTGCTTAGTGTTCGCCGGTTCCGCAATGCGGTGTGTCTCTAAACTCGGGTGAATTGCAGATAACTGATCTGGTTCTGTTTTCGTGTGAAGCGACCCACTGGCCGAACTCGTCTTCTTGAGGCCAGACTTCCATTTCCGGGCGAGCGTTCCTGTTCTCTATTCTTTCATCTAAATTCTGCTCTATAGCATTCGTGAATTCTCGTTTGAATTCGCCGGTAGATCTTCCTAAGTTTTCCGATGCGGCTTGTCCATTTTCGTAGAATTCTCGTTTTTCACGATCGTCGTCACTATCCAATCCGAGAGTCTCTTTCACGGTATCGACCGCTGCATCCACTTTGTCATCAAAGCTCATGTGCGTACTCCTACCTTTACTAATTTATGGTTAATAATAAGGATGCCGGTGCCTTGATAAAGATTCATACCATTCGTCTTGTTACAGATAAATAAAGCTCCTGAAATGCTGTTCATATTTGGATGGAGTAAATACTGGTGTGGTAACAACATACGTTTATTGCTAAAAATAGGGACAGTAGTTGTCTTGAGCAGCCATCAAGAACGCCAAGCTCAATGTGCGAAACAGTCGCACAAGGAAGCGGTTTATCGAATCTTTACAATGTGGTATGACTATAGAATTCTGAGAAAATAGCGGTATCTTCATAGAACATATGCAACCGTTCACTACGAAGGCGCGCTGATGTAGACTCACCACGGGAACTCCGGAGGAAAGAACCTCCTCCCACGACATCTGCCGGCGCAGACCCTATAAGTGCGGTAAACCACCAGGAAAATAACATAGGAAGCGTTCATGACCGACAAAATACTGCCGTCCTTTGATGACCACGAAGAAGACACCTCCATTCGTATTGGTTCGCTGCTGACTCTTACGGAAACCATCGATTTGAACAATCTGTTTCCTAAAGAAGTTAAGAGCGATGGAGACCTCACTCCGACTAAGGTGCATTCAACCTCCTTCGGCAAGCTTCTCCAGGCCATACCGCTACCGGTTCTCTTGCTGGACAAGTCCCGTAAAATCAAGTTTATGAACTCCTCATGGACGAAGATCACTCCGAATTTTGCAGACTCACTCTACCACCCTGTGACCACGTTATTTCCAGCGGCACAGGCCCAAAGCCATATAACCGCTATGCTGAACGAGTTAATCTCGACCCGTAAACCGCAGATGAGAGAAGCCCTTCTTCAAGTAAGCGGCGTCAAGATATGGGGCAGGATTAATTTCCGGGCTTTGCGTATCGGTCGGGAAAGATCAATTCTGGCTCTGGTTGAGGATCTCACTCTTGAGAAGAAGCAGCAGCTTTACGATCGTAAGTACCGGGTTGAATTGCAAGAAAAGGTGCGGGAACGAACCGAGGAACTGAACGCCATCAACTTGCAGCTACAGTCCGAGATAATGGAGCGCAAACGGGCTGAGGAGAGGCTGAGAGACGCGAATGAAGAACTCGAACTGAGAGTCGGCGAACGGACCAAAGAACTCCGTGAATCGGAAGAGCGCTATAGAGGACTCGTGGAAAACTCCAGCGAGGGTATGTACCGCTCCACCTGGGAAGGCCGGTTTATTACGGTAAACAGGGCTCTAGCGTCGATATTGGGCTACTCTTCAGTGGAAGAACTTCTTACGTCCGTGACAAATTTCGACCGTGACCTATATGTTCATCCAAACGCTCGGAGCCGCTTCGTAGAAGAAATACGGAAAAACGGCTCCGTGTCGAATTACGAATTCTATTGTAAACGAAAAGACGGTTCCTACATCTGGGTGGCGCTAAGCACTCGCTGTGTCTATGACAAACAGGGAAAATTCCAGTATTTCGAGGGAATTTTCCAGGATATAAGCGAACGGAAGGCGGCGGCGACAAACCTAAGAAAAGCTCTGGAGTTGCAGAGAAAACTGCTGGCTACAGCCGCAACCGGTGTGTTTATGGTGAACCATAACCGCCACGTCACCATGGTGAACGACGCTTTTTGTCAGATTACCGGATTTTCAAGAGAAGACGTGATCGGAAAACCATGCGAACTATTTTCTCCTGATTCATGTGAAGAACAGTGCAGCCTTTTCAAGATGCCCGAAAATACTCCATTGTTTCGGGAGCAGTGTACAATAAAAACAAAAGACGGTCGGTCCCTTATTGCTTTGAAGAATACGTCACCAATAAGAGACGAAACCGGCGCCGTCGTGGGAGGTGTCGAATCCTTTTCCGACGTAACAGAGTTGGTGGAAGCGCGCATTGTCGCGGAAAGCGCAAACAGGGCCAAAAGTGACTTCCTTGCGAATATGAGTCATGAAATCCGGACGCCCATGCACGGCATAATCGGCATGACGGACTTATTGTGGAACACCAATCCCACATCGGAACAAAAGGAATACCTAGAGGCTGTGCGAATGTCCGCGGATGCCCTCCTGTCGCTTATCAACGATGTTCTGGATCTATCGAAGATTGAGGCCGGCAAACTTGAACTCAGCCCCGCCGAATTTAATATTCGGGATTGCGTGGGCAAAGTGATCGCTCTCCTGACTCCCCAAGCGCGGGCAAAGGATCTGGCTCTCACCTACTCCGTAGCAGACGATGTGCCGGAACATTTACTTGGCGACCAGGAGCGACTTCGGCAAATCCTCACCAATCTCATTGGAAACGCAATAAAATTCACGGAAGCTGGAGACGTATCCGTCAAGGTAGCCTTAGTTTCCAAGAATGACACCACCGTAAAACTGCGCATGGCGGTATCCGACACGGGAATCGGCATGAATGCCGAGCAACAGGAGAGGATTTTTCTGCCTTTCGAGCAAGCGGAAAAATCCACCACCCGTAAGCATGGCGGCACGGGTTTGGGTTTGGCCATTTCGTCACGACTTGTCAAAATGATGAAGGGTCGTATTTGGGTGGAGAGTGAACCGGAAAAAGGGTCTCACTTTAATATTCTCATGCAACTAGGGGCAGCCGCCTCACCGACGGAGAGGGTGGCGCAACGGGCAAGGGTTGCGCTGACCCATATGCCGTCCCTGGCTCCTCTCAATATCCTTGTAGCGGAAGATAACCTTGTGAACCAAAAACTCGCCGTCCGTCTCTTAGAAAAGTTGGGTCACCGGCCAATTATTGCGGCCAACGGGAGTATCGCCGTAGAGACTCTTAAACACAGTGAATTTGATCTTGTTCTCATGGATGTGCAAATGCCTGAGATGGATGGATTCGAAGCTACACGGCACATACGAGAGAGTGAAGAGCAAACCGGTAAGCACATCACCATTATCGCTATGACTGCGTACGCTCAACCTGAGGATCGGGAAAAATGCTTAGAAGCAGGCATGGATGATTATCTGTCAAAGCCGATTAATTCTCGGGAACTCCTCAGTCTCTTAGAAAAGTACGGCAAGTGGATCGAGGCCCCGCTGAATCACATTATTGAGTAGCTAAGCTGAAGCGGATGAGCTTGACGAGCGTACGACCATTTACTGGGATTAAAATGCTTTGGCTGATCTTCTACACCGCCCTTACGAAAGCTGTTTGATGTCGGCTAGTTAGAATGGCGCGTCTATTCTGTGGCACTAGGTTGTGCGGTCCGTTTG